>CAXTPP010000038.1:0-28073 GCA_964246185.1 uncultured Acetobacteraceae bacterium | reverse complement strand
TCTGTGAGGCCTCCGGCAAAAGCTTGAGGGGCTCCACCAAACCGGGGCAACTTCACTCGACCATTTTCAGCCCCTTGTGGATTTCCCGGGATGGCGGGCGCGCAGCGTCGCATTCACGACCGCGGCGATATGGTGGCCCCGGCTGGAACGGCAGCTTCGGGCTTTTCGCGGTGGTCCCGCTCGACGTGTCCCGGCCGAGTTGGTGTTGGCCGTTCAGCCAGTCGGCCATGGCCCGCACGCGTTCCAGCTCGATCAGGCCCGGTTCAGACTGCCAGGGGTTCTTCTCTTTGGCATCGCAGGCTGCTAGCTGTGAACGGCCTCGGCTGGACCGTGAGGAACAGCCGGTTGGGCGAGAGTCTGGAGCATCATGCCGCCTCGTCACGTTCTCGCAGTTTCCATCGTCGCCGCGCTGCTCGGCCCGTCGGCGTCGCGGGCGCATGACGATAGCGGCCCGGACCAGGTGCTGACAGGACAGCACGCCTACGGGGATTGGCACGACGATGCCCCAAGCCGGCGACGGTGGCTCACCCCGCAAGACCTGCCTAGACCGTTTGCCAACGCCTCGGCCAGCAACACCCCCTCTGTCGTCGAGCCATCGAGGAACCTGGTTCCCAAGGTTCCTGCCGGCTACTCGGTGGACCGGTTCGCGACGCTGGACAGTCCACGGCTGGTCCGCGTCGCTCCGAATGGAGACATTTTCGTCGCCGAGACAAGCCCTGGGAAAATCCGCGTCCTTCGTGCCATTGACGGCGCGACGCGTCCCGATCGCGACGAGGTGTTCGCGAGCGGCCTCGATGGACCTTTCGGGATTGCCTTCTACCCGCCGGGGGCGGATCCGCAGTGGGTCTACGTGGCGACGGTCAACTCGGTCATCCGCTTTCCTTACCGCCTGGGAGACCTCAAGCCGAGTGGGGCGCCGCAGACGGTCGTCGCCAAACTTGCCGCCAGCACCGGCTATCACACGACCCGCGACATCCAGTTCAGCCCGGACGGCCGACGGATGTTCGTGTCCGTGGGTTCCGGCTCCAACATTGCCGGGGAGATGAGACGCGCAAAGCCGGAAGAGATCCGGCAATGGGAGGCGCAGACAGGCTTGGGCGCAGCCTGGGGACATGAAGCGGGACGCGGGGACGTCCTGGCTTTCGATCCTGATGGCGCAAACCGGCAAGTCTTCGCGACCGGCCTGCGCAACTGCGTGGGTTTGGCGGTCCATCCGAGCACCGGTGATCTCTGGTGCTCCACCAATGAGCGCGACGGGACGGGAGACAACCTGGTTCCCGACTACGTCACGCGGGTACGGGCAGGCGGTTTCTACGGCTGGCCCTGGTACTACATCGGTTCCAACGAGGACCCGCGTCACGCGGGCGAACGGCCCGACCTGCTCGGCCATGTGGCAGTGCCGGACGTGTTGGTACAGCCGCATTCCGCGCCGCTGGCGATGACATTCTATGAGGCGCCGAGCGGAGCCGTCGCCGCTTTCCCTCCCGACCATGACGGAGACGCGTTCGTCGCCCTGCACGGTTCATGGAACCGGGCCAAGCGCACCGGCTACAAGGTCATCCGCGTGCCGCTCCGCGCCGGAGTGCCGACCGGTGTCTATGAGGACTTCCTGACCGGGCTTGTCGTGGACGACGATGACGTTTGGGCAAGGCCTGTCGGAGTGGCCGTCGCCCACGACGGAGCCTTGCTCGTCACCGAAGACGGCAATGGCTTGATGTGGCGCATCGCCTATCACCAACACTGATCCAGCCATTCGGCTTGCAGCCAACCCTGACCGATGCTGGACGCTCTGCTCACGGACGGTCTGGCGTCTTGGTTGCAGCCCAGGAGTTGTCTGAAGCATGGCAGTCATCGAATGAGACATCCCGTTCAACTCTGCCTGGCCGCCCTGGCCGTCACGTCCATGGCCCACGCGGAAAGCTGTTTCCAGACCCTGGCCGCCACGCGGAATTTTTCGCTGGGCCATCCGGTGCACGCGACGCCTGCACCGGATGGGCGGGACATCCTTTTCCTGCGCAGCGGCCCGCGCGACACCAAGCTGGGGCTGTATGCCTATGACCTGACGACGCACGCCGTGCGCCCACTGGCCCAGCCGCAGGATGCCGAGCACCTGAGCGTGGAGGAGCGTGCCAGGCGCGAGCGGGCGCGGATGACGCTGACGGGCATCACCGATTTCACCGTCAGCGACGACGGCGCCAGGGCGCTCGTCTCCCAGGCCGACCAGCTCTCCTTGGTGGCGCTTTCGGGCGGAGCGGTGACCGCCATCCCGGGATCGGGCTGGATCGCGCCGCATCTCTCGCCCGATGGCCGGTTCATGGCCGCCGTACGCGACAATGACGTGCATGTCGTCGATCTCGCCTCGATGCAGGACAGCCAGGTCACCACCGGCGGCACGGACCTGGTGACGCACGGCCTGGCGGAGTTCGCCGCGTCCGAGGAGCTGGACAGGGCGGACGGCACGTGGTGGTCGCCGGACGGTGCGCAGCTCCTCTACGAGGAGGCGGACAGCACCGGCGTGGAGCGCCACTTCATTGCCGACCCCGAGCACCCGTCCGTGCAGCCAACCGAGTTCCGCTATCCGCGCGCCGGCACGGCCAACGCCAGGACGCGCCTGGGCCTGCTGCCGCGCGAGGGCGGCCCGACGACATGGGTGGCGTGGGACCACGAGGCGTACCCCTACATCGCCCGCGTCGTATGGCAGAAGGCCGGCCGGTTGAGCGTGGTGCTGCTGAACCGCATGCAGACCAGCGAGGCGGTGCTGGCCGTCGATCCGGCAACCGGCCAGACCGACAAGCTGCTGACCGAGGCCGATCCCGCCTGGATCAACCTGGATGCCAGCCACGGCCTGGGCCTGGTCGGCGGTCATCCGCTGCCATACTGGCTGCCGGACGGCTCGGGCTTTCTGTGGGCGGCCGAGCGGGAAGCGCACTGGCAGCTGGAGCTGCGCGGGGCGGACGGTGCGCTGCAGCACGCGGTCACGCCCCCAGACCTGCCTTTTCTGGCTTTCGACGATGCGGACCCGGCAACAGGAATAGTGACCTTCACCGCCAACCCCGACCGGTTGGGCAGCGCACTGTTCCAAGTGCCGCTCGCCGGCGGGCCGGCCAAGGCGCTGGCGGCCTCGCCTGGCCTGCATGACGGGATCTTCGACGAACGCCTGCACACCATTTTGCTGGACCGCACCGAGGGCGCTGACGGCAGCGCGGCCACGAACATCCTCGACAGCACGAGCAAGGTGCTCGCTGCCTTGCCGAGCGTGGCCGAACAGCCGCCCGCGATCCCGCACGTGGAGTTCCGCAAAGCCGGCGCGTTGCAGATGGATGCGGCCATCCTTCGCCCTGTAGGCGCCAAGCCGGGCCAGCGCGTTCCTGTCGTGCTCTATGTGTATGGCGGCCCCACCGTGAAGGTGGTGATGCGCAACCCGCGCGCTTACCTGGAAAGCCAGTGTCTCGCCGATCAAGGCTTCATCGTCGCCAGCCTCGATGGCCGCGGCACGCCGGGGCGTGACCACGACTGGGAACGCGCGACGAAATCCGACTTCATCGACATCCCGCTGCAGGATCAGGTGGACGGGTTGCAGGCCCTGGGGAAAGCCGTCCCCGAGATGGACCTGGCCCATGCCGGAATCACTGGCTGGTCCTTCGGCGGCTATTTCACCGCCATGGCCACCATCCGCCGGCCGGACATATTCCGCGCCGGCGTGGCAGGTGCGCCCGTGGTGGACTTCGCCGACTACGACACAGCTTACACCGAGCGTTACCTCGGCACGCCGCAATCGAACCCGGACGCCTACCGCAAGACCAACGTGCTGACCTACGCCGCCGGGCTGAGCCGTCCGCTGCTGATCATGCATGGCCTGTCAGATGACAACGTCTATTTCCAGAACACCGTGAAGCTGACCCGGGCGCTGACCGTGGCCGGCAAGCCGTATGAGCTGCTGCTGCTGCCAGGCACCCACCAATTGCCTGATCCTGTGCTGCGAGCCCGGGTGGATGAGGCTCGGGCGGCCTTCATGGCAAAGCAACTCAAATGATGCTGGTGGACGTTGCTGTTGGCTCGGGTGTTGTTTCACGCGACCGATTGTAAATTGACTGATGCTGACGGCCTTGTTTTGACCTGCTGAAAAGCAAGTCTGGCTTCATTGTTCGCGCAGCACCCGCGCTGCGTCCACCGCGAAGTACGTCAGCACGCCCGCAGCCCCCGCCCGCTTGAACGCCAGCAGGCTTTCCAGCATGGCCCGCTCGCCGTCGATCCAGCCGCGCTCCGCCGCCCCGGCGATCATCGCGTACTCGCCGGACACCTGGTAGGCGAAGGTCGGCACGCCGAACCGCTCGTGCACCCGGCGCACGATGTCCAGGTAAGGCATGCCGGGCTTCACCATCACCATGTCCGCTCCCTCGGCCAGGTCCTGCGCCACCTCGCGCAGCGCCTCGTCGCTGTTCGCCGGGTCGAGCTGGTAGGTCTTCTTGTCGCCCTTGAGCGCGCCGCCGGTGCCGACCGCGTCGCGGAACGGGCCGTAGAACGCGCTGGCGTACTTGGCGGCGTAACTCATGATCCGCGTGTCGATCAGCCCCGCGGCGTCCAGCGCCGTGCGGATCGCGCCGATGCGGCCGTCCATCATGTCGGACGGGGCGATCACGTCGATGCCGGCCTGCGCCTGGTTGACCGCTTGCGTCACCAGCACGGCCACGCTGTCGTCGTTGTGGATATAGCCGTCGCGGATCACGCCGTCATGGCCGTGGGTGGTGTAGCAGTCGAGCGCCACGTCCCCCACCAGGCCCAGCTGCGGGAACTCTCGTTTCAGCAGCCGGGCGGCGCGGCACATCAGGTTGTCCGGGTCGGTCGCCTCGCTGCCCTCGCCGTCCTTGCGCTCGGGCAGGACGTTGGGGAACAGCGCCACCGCCGGAATGCCCAGCTCCGCCGCCACCGCCACATGCCCGGCCAGGCGGTCCAGCGTCACCCGGTGCACGCCTGGCATGGAGCCGACGGGCGTGGCGCGGCTCTCGCCCTCGATGAGGAAAATCGGCCAGATCAGGTCGTCCACCGAAAGCCTGGTTTCGGCGACTAGGCGCCGGGTCCAGCCGTCGCGCCGGTTCCGGCGCAGGCGGGTGGCGGGGTACTGGCCGATGCTCATGGCGCCAGCCTAAACCGGGTCTGGCTGGCTGGGTAGGGCCGCCTGCTCCCGGACGGCGGCGGCCCGGCGGTGGCTATAGGCCAGGTAGACCACTCCTCCCAACGCGAACCAGATCCCGAGCCGCAGCCAGGTCTGCCAAGGCAGCGACGCCATCAGCGCCAGGCAGGTCAGGATGCCCAGAACCGGCGTGGCGGCGCCGCCCGGCGCGCGGAACGGGCGGGGGCGGTCCGGCTCGCGCCAACGCAGCACCAGCACGCCGCCGCACACAATGGCGAAAGCCAGCAGCGTGCCCACCGACGTCATCTTGCCCAGCGCCTCCACCGGCACGAAGGCGGCGAGCACGCAGGTTCCGGCCATCATGCCGAGGTGCCCGACCCAGGGAGTGCGCCGGGTCGGGTGCAGGCGGGCGAAGATGGCGGGCACCATGCCGTCCTGCGCCATGGCCAGCAGCACCCGGCTCTGCCCCAGCAACCCCACCAGGATGACGGAGGTGAAGCCCAGGATGATGCCCAGCTTCACGACCACCTGCAGCCAGGCGAACGGCGTCTGGTCGATGGCGGTGGCGACGGGTGCTGCGTCCCCGTGCATCTTGGCATAGTTGACCATCCCAGTCAGCACGAGCGCGAAGGCGACGTACAGCACGGTGCAGATCGCCAGCGAGCCGAGGATGCCGGTCGGCATGGTGCGCTGCGGGTCGGTGGCCTCGCCCGCGGTGGTGCTGACCGCGTCGAAGCCGAGGTAGGCGAAGAACACCACGCCCGCGCCGCGCAGCACGCCGGACCAGCCAAAGCTGCCGAAGCTGCCGGTGTTGGCGGGCAGGAACGGCGTGTAGTTGGCTGCTTTCACATAGAAGGCGCCCAGCCCGATCACCGTCAGCACGATGGCCACCTTCACCACGACGATGACGGCGTTCACCTTGGCCGACTCGCTGACGCCGCCGATCAGCACGAAGGACAGCACGGCGATGATCGCCGCGGCGGGCAGGTTGGCCAGGCCGCCGGAGGCTGGGGCGGCGGCGAGCCAATGCGGCAGATCCAGCCCCCAGCCGTGCAGCAGCGAGGCCACATAGCTGGACCAGGACACCGCCACCGTCGCAGCGCCCACCGCATACTCCAGCAGTAGGTCCCAGCCGATGATCCAAGCCACCAGCTCGCCCAGGGCCGCGTAGGAGTAGGCGTAGGCGGACCCGGCGGACGGGATCATCCCCGCCAGCTCGCTGTAGCACAGCCCGGTGAAGCCGCAGCCGACAGCGGCGATCAGGAAGCTGATGACCACGGCCGGACCGGCGTAGTCGGCGGCGGCGATGCCGGTCAGCGAGAACAGCCCCGCGCCGATGATCGCGCCGATGCCCAGCATCACCAGGCTGGGGGCGCCCAAGGTGCGGCGCAGGCCGGACTCGTCGCCGCCGATCGGCTTGCGCCCCATCATGCCGTGCACCAGGTCCATGGCTGCCACCCTTCGCCGTCGGTTCCAAATGCCTCACTAGCCATGGTATGCTGACCGGCGCCACACCCGAATGAGCCTGCACCATGACCCAGCAAAGCGCGCCGACCCTTTCGCAGCGGTTCTTCTCCGCCCCCCTGGCCGAAACGGACCCGGCGCTCGCCGCCGTGCTGCAGGCCGAGCTGGCGCGCCAGCAGGACGGCATCGAGCTGATCGCCAGCGAGAACATCGTCTCCCGCGCGGTGCTGGAGGCGCAAGGGTCGGTGCTGACCAACAAATACGCCGAGGGCTATCCCGGCCGCCGCTACTACGGCGGCTGCGTCGAGGTGGACGTGGCCGAGCAACTGGCCATCGAGCGCGCCAAGCAGCTGTTCGGCTGCGGGTTCGCCAACGTGCAGCCGCACTCGGGCGCGCAGGCCAACCAGGCGGTGTTCCTGGCGACGCTCAAGCCGCGCGACACCATCCTCGGCATGAGCCTGGCCGCCGGGGGGCACCTGACGCACGGGGCAGCGCCGAACCTTTCGGGCAAGTGGTTCCGCGCCATCCAGTACGGCGTGCGCCAGCAGGACGGGCTGCTGGACTACGAGGAGCTGGAGCGTCTGGCCCACGCCGAGCGCCCCCGCATGATCATCGCGGGCGGCTCGGCCTATCCGCGCGCCATCGACTTCGCGCGCATTCGCGCCGTGGCGGACGCGGTCGGGGCATTGTTCCTGGTCGATATGGCGCACTACGCCGGGCTGGTGGCGGCCGGCGTCTATCCGTCGCCGCTGCCGCACGCCCACGTGGTCACCACCACCACCCACAAGACCCTGCGCGGCCCGCGCGGCGGCATGATCCTGACCAACGACGAGGAACTGGCGAAGAAGATCAACTCCGCGGTGTTCCCCGGCCTGCAAGGCGGGCCGTTGATGCACGTGATCGCGGCCAAGGCAGTGGCGTTCGGCGAGGCGCTGCGGCCTGAGTTCCGCACCTACCAGAAGGCGGTGGCTGAGAACGCCCGCGTGCTGGGCGAGACGCTGCTGGAACTCGGCTGCGACATCGTGACCGGCGGCACCGACTGCCACCTGGTGCTGGTCGATCTGCGGCCGAAGCGCACCACCGGCAAGGCGGCGGAGGCGAGCCTGGAGCGTGCGCTGATGACCGCCAACAAGAACGCCATCCCGTTCGACCCGGCGAAGCCCGCCGTCACCAGCGGCATCCGCCTCGGCAGCCCGGCGGCCACCACCCGCGGCTTCGGCACGGCGGAGTTCCGCCAGGTCGGCGAGATGATCAACGAGGTGCTGGAAGGCCTGTCCCGCTCGGACGACGGCGGCAACGCGGCGGTGGAGCAGGCAGTGGCGGAACGGGTGCGGCAGCTGTGCGCGCGATTCCCGATCTACTGAGTGGCAGCCGTAAGTTTCATCGTCATGCTAGGCCTTGACGGCATCTTGGCGGCATGAGGTGCCCCTTCTGCGGCCATGACGACACCCAGGTGAAGGATAGCCGCCCCACCGAGGATTCTGCCGCCATCCGCCGCCGCCGCTCCTGCATCGGGTGCGGCCAGCGCTTCACCACCATCGAGCGGGTGCAGCTGCGCGAGCTGACCGTGCTGAAGTCGGACGGCCGCCGGGTCGCGTTCGACCGGGACAAGCTGGCCCGCTCCGTCCGCATCGCGCTGCGCAAGCGGCCGGTGGACGAGGAGCGGATGGAGCGCATCATCACCGGCATCGTCCGCCAGCTGGAGGCATCCGGCGAGAACGATGTTCCATCCAAGCAGGTAGGCGAGCTGGTGATGGAGACGCTGAAGGAGGTGGACGCCGTGGCCTATGTCCGCTTCGCCAGCGTGTACCGCAACTTCCGCGAGGCCAAGGATTTCGAGGCCTTCCTCGGATCGCTGGACGAACCCACATCGGCCTGATGCCAAGCTTGAGCAATGATGTGTCCCACATGCGCGCCGCCTTGGCGCTCGCCCGCCGCGGCCTGGGCACGACTTGGCCCAACCCGTCGGTCGGCTGCGTCATCGTCAAGGATGGCCAGGTCGTGGGCCGCGGCCGCACCGCGGATGGCGGGCGTCCCCATGCCGAGGCGCTGGCGCTCGCGATGGCGGGCGAGGCGGCCCGCGGCGCCGACGCCTACGTGACGCTGGAGCCGTGCAGCCACACGGGGCAGACCCCGCCCTGCACCCAGGCGCTGATCGCCGCCGGGGTGGCGCGCGTGATCGTCGCCGGGCACGACCCCGATCCGCGGGTGAACGGCGCTGGACTGGCGCAACTGCGGGAGGCCGGCATTGCAGTGGCCACCAACATGCTGGCGGCCGAGGCGGACGCGTTGCAGGCCGGGTTCCTGCACCGGGTCAACCATGGCCGCCCGCTGGTGACCCTGAAGCTCGCGAGCACGCTCGACGGCAAGATCGCCACACGAAGCGGCGAGAGCCAATGGATCACCGGCGCGCCGGCGCGGGAGGCGGCGCACGTCCTGCGCGGCCAAAGCGATGCGGTGATGGTGGGCGTGCACACCGCGCTGGCGGACAACCCGGAACTCACCTGCCGCATTCCCGGCTACCGCACGGTCCCGATGGTGCGGATCGTGGTGGACAGCCATCTCCGCACCAGCCTGACGAGCCGGATGGTGGCCACCGCTGCCACCGACCCGACCTGGCTGCTGCACCGTGGCGGCGTCACCCCCGAGCGGCGGGACGCGTTCGCCGGCGCGGGCGTGCGGCTGTTCGAGGTGGCGGGCGGCGAGCGCGGGGTGGACCTGCGCGCCGGGTTCGCTGCCCTGGGCGCCGCGGGGCTGACGCGGGTGCTGGTGGAGGGCGGCGCGCAGCTCGCCGCCGGGCTGCTGCGGGACGGGCTGGTGGACCGGATCGCCTGGTTCCACGCGCCCAGCGTCATGGGCGGGGATGGCTGGCCGGCCGCGCAGGCGTTCGGGACGCAAGCACTGGCCGACATGCCGCGCTTCATCCGGCGCAGCGCCCGGCAGATAGGGGACGACATGCTGAGCGAATACGAAAGGGCCGCCTGATGTTCACCGGCATCATCTCCGCCGTCGGGCGGGTGCGCGGCGTCGAGCCGATCGCGGACGGCCGCGACATGCGGCTGGTGATCGGGCAGGCCTGGGACGAACCGCCCGCGCTCGGCGCATCCATCGCCTGCTCCGGCTGCTGCCTGACGGCGGTGGCGCTCGGGCCGGACTGGTTCGCGGTCGATGCGTCGGCGGAGACGCTGGCGCACACCGTGCTCGGCGGCTGGCGGCCCGGCACCCGGGTCAACCTGGAACGCGCCCTGCGGATGGGGGACGAGCTGGGCGGCCACATCGTCTCCGGCCACGTGGACGGCGTGGGCGAGATCGTGTCCCGCGTGGCGGAGAACGCCTCCACCCGGTTCCGCATCCGCGTGCCGGCCGCGCTGGCCCGCTTCATCGCGCCCAAGGGCAGCGTGGCGCTGAACGGCATCTCGCTGACGGTGAACGAGGTGGCGGGCGACGTGTTCGGCGTGAACATCATCCCGCACACCTTCGAGAACACCGACCTGGCCGACTGGGAGCCGGGCAGCGCCATCAACGTCGAGATCGACACGCTGGCCCGCTACGTGGCGCGCCTGGCCGAAACCGCGTAGGACCGCGCCATGGATGAACTGAAGCAGGCTTCGCTGCGGGACTACATCACGGGCGCTGCCGAGATCATCGAGGAAGCGCGCGCCGGCCGCATGTTCATCTTGGTGGACGATGAGGACCGCGAGAACGAGGGCGACCTCGTCATCCCCGCCCAGTTCGCAACGCCCGATGCGATCAACTTCATGGCCCGCCACGCCCGCGGCCTGATCTGCCTGGCCATGACCGGGCGGCGCGTGGAGCAGCTTGGCCTGCCCCTGATGGCGCAGGCCAACGGCACCCGGCACCAAACCGCCTTCACCGTGTCGATCGAGGCGCGGGAAGGGGTCACGACCGGCATCTCCGCCTATGACCGGGCGCACACGATTGCGGTTGCGATCAACCCGGAGATGGGGCGGGACCACATCACCACGCCGGGCCACGTGTTCCCGCTGATGGCGCGGGAGGGCGGCGCGCTGATCCGCGCCGGGCACACGGAGGCGGCGGTGGACATCGCGCGGCTGGCCGGGCTGAACCCGTCCGGGGTGATCTGCGAGGTGATGAACGAGGACGGCTCGATGGCCCGCCTGCCGGACCTGGTGGCCTTTGCGCAGCACCATAACCTCAAGCTCGGCACCATCGAGAGCCTGATCGCGCACCGCCGCCGCACCGAGCAGCTGGTGCGCCGGGTGGACGAGGGCGTGATGCGTCACGTCGAGGGCGGCGACTGGCAGATGTTCGTCTATGCCAACACGGTCCAGTACGCCGAGCATCTGGTGCTGGTGAAGGGCGACTTGGCCGCCGGGCCACCGCCGCTGGTGCGGGTGCACGCGGTCGATCTGCTGGGTGACATGCTGGGCGGCCCGCACCCGAGCGGCCTGCAATGCGCCATGCGGATGATTGCCGCCGAGGGCCGCGGCGCCGTGGTGCTGATCCGCGAGGCGATTCCGACCTCCCTGTCCGAACGGGTGAAACGCATGGGCGGCAGCCCGCGCGCCGTCCATTCGCTGCGGGACTACGGCGTCGGCGCGCAGATCCTGGTCGATCTCGGGGTGAAGGACATGGTGCTGCTGTCCAACACGCATCGCACCGTCGTGGGCCTGGAGGCATACGGGCTGAACATCGTCAGCCAGCGCGCGATCGACGGCGCGGCCGAATGAGCACCATCGACGCGCCCCTGCCGACCGCACCTGCGCTCGACGGCCCTGCGCCCCGCATGTTGCTGGTCCGTGCGCCATACTACCAAGCGGTGGTGGACGGCATGACGGAAGCGGCGCTGCGCATCCTGGGCGAGGTGCAGGCCAGCCACGCGGTGCTGGACGTGGCCGGCGCGTTCGAGCTGCCACAGGCCATCCGCATCGCGCTGCGCGGCCGCGAGCGGTTCGACGGATTCATCGCTCTTGGCTGCATCATTCGTGGGGAAACAGACCATTACGATTTCATCTGCACAGCGAGCATGAACGGCTTGATGGACGTCGCCCTGCAATACGGCATCGCTCTCGGCACCGGGCTGCTGACCGTGGACACGCTGGCGCAGGCCGTGGCGCGGTCGGGGCCGGATGGCCACAACAAGGGGGCGGAAGCCGCCGTCGCCGCCCTCCGCCAGGTGGCCGCCATGCGGCGGCTGGGCGCTGCCTGATGGGCAGGCCACCGCCCAAGACCCGCCCGCGAACCGCCAGCCGCGTCGCCGCCGTGCAGGCGCTGTTCCAGTCGGAGCAGACCGGCGAGACGGTGGAGACCATCGTGGACCAGTTCGTCCGCCACCGCCTCGGCGAGCTGCCCGGCTCCGGCGGGTTCGAGGAGGGGCGCGTGCCGGACGCCGACGTGAAGCTGTTCAGCCGCATCGTCCGCGCTGCCGTGCTGGGGCAGGACCGGCTCGACGCCCTGGTGTCGGAGTCGCTACCGCCCGAGTGGCCGTTCGCCCGCTTGGACCCGGTGCTGCGCGCCCTGCTGCGGGCCGCCGGGGCGGAGCTGGGCATGGCGGACGGCCCGCCCGCCCGTGTGGTGATCAACGAGTACCTGGACGTGGCGCACGGCTTCTTCACCGGCGAGGAGCCGCGGATGGCCAACGGGCTGCTCGATCGCATGGCCCGGACGCTGCGTGCGGACGACTTCCAGGCCACCGGGTGACGTTGCCGCCTTCGGGCCTGAAGCCCGAGTTCGCCCGCATCGCCCGGCACTTCCGCCCGTTGGCCGGGCCGGGCGCGCTGGGTCTGGTGGACGATGCTGCCGTGTTCGCCCCGCCGCCGGGCCGCGAGCTGGTGATGACGGCGGATGCCATGGTGGAGGGCGTCCATTTCCTGCCCGGCACCGCGCCTGGCCTGGTCGCGCGCAAGCTGCTGCGGGTCAACCTGTCCGACCTAGCAGCGATGGGTGCGGTCCCGCTCGGATACCTCGTCACGATCTCCGTGCCGCGGGCGTTGGGGGAGGACTGGTTCGCAGGGTTCGCCGCCGGGCTGGCAATGGACCAGGCGAAGTTCGGCATCGGCCTGCTCGGCGGCGACACGACGGAGACGCCAGGTCTGCTGACCTTGTCGCTGACCGCGGTGGGGCACGTGGCGCCGGGCGCCGCCATCCTGCGTTCCGGCGCGCGTTCCGGCGACGACCTCTGGGTCACTGGGACGATCGGCGACGGCGTGCTCGGCCTGCACGCGGCGCGCGGCGAAGTGGGCGACCCGGATGGCTATCTCCGCGGCCGCTACGACCTGCCCACCCCGCGCCTCGGCCTGCCTCTCGCCGGCTGGGCGCGGGCGGCGATGGACGTGTCGGACGGGCTGTTCCAGGACCTTGGCCACATCTGCCGCGCCAGCGGCGTGGCCGCGGTGGTGGAAGCGACGCGCATCCCGCTCTCCCTGCAAGCCGCCGCCGCGGGGCCGGACTGGCGCGAGACGGCCTGGGTCGGCGGCGACGACTACGAGCTGCTGTTGGCCGCCCCGCCCGGGTCGGGCCTGCCTGCGGGCCTGGACGCGACGCTGATCGGATACTTCGAACCCGGCGCAGGCGTGGTTGTGCTTGGCGCCGATGGCGAGGCGCTGCCGATTGCCGAGCGCGGATGGAGCCATTTTGCCTGATCCACTCGTGCGTCAGGCAGCTTGAACAGGGCCGGTCGCGCCTACGCCACCCTGACGGTGCTTCGCGAGATAGCGGATTCCCACGATCGCCGCGGCCAGCCCTGCGATCGCGGCGATTCCGAGCGCCCAACGTGGGCCGAGCCTGTCGGCGACCCAGCCGACGACCGGTGCGCCGATCGGTGTGCCGCCCAACGCGACGGCCAGGAGGATCGCCACCACGCGGCCGCGCATGGCGGGCTCGGTCGAGAGCTGCACCAGGCTGATCGCGGTGGTGGTCAAGGTTTGCGCCGACACGCCGACGACGACGAGGGCCAAGCCGAACAGCCAATAGTCCGGCATCAAAGCGGCCAGCCCGGCGCCGATGCCGAATGCCAAGGCGCTCCTGGTCAACAGCCCGATGTGCGGCATCGCCCGCCTGGCGGAGAGCAGCGCGCCGATGACCGACCCGATCGCCATGATCGACGTCAGCAGTCCATACCGGCCCGCGCCGGCGTGGAAGACGGTGACGGACATGGTGGAGATGAAGATCGGGAAGTTGAGCCCGAACGTGCCGATCAGGAACAGCATGAGCAGCACGGCCTTCAGGTCGGGCCGTGCCCTGACGTAACGGAACCCTTCGGCGAGGCTGCCACGGGCCCGGTGGGCTTTGCCGTTCGTGTGAAGCTCGCCCTTGCGAAGCAGGCACAGCGAGCAGAGCACGGCGCCGAACGACGCCGCGTTGATCAGGAACATCCAGCCGGTGCCGACGGCGGCGATGAGAACGCCGGCAATGGCAGGGCCGATCAGCCGCGCGGCGTTGAACGAGGTCGAGTTCAGCGCCACGGCGTTCGACAGGTCGGCTTCGCCCACCAGCTCGGAGACGAAGGTCTGGCGTGCCGGCGAGTCGAACGCGGCAGCGCAGCCCTGCAGGAATGCGAACACATAGACGTGCCACAGCTGCACGAGTCCAGTGACGGTGAGAAGGCCTAAGGCCAAGGCCAGCCCTCCCATGGCCGCCTGCGTGGCGAGCAGCAGCCGTCGCCGATCGAGATGGTCGGCCGCAAAGCCCGTCAAAGGCAGCAGGAGGAGCTGCGGCCCGAACTGCAGCGCGATGACCACGCCCACGGCCGTCGCGTTGTTGTGGGTCAACTGCGTGAGCACCAGCCAGTCCTGGGCGGTGCGCTGCATCCAAGTCCCTACGTTGGACACGATCGCCCCGCCAGCCCAGGCCCGGTAGTTGAAACCAGCCAGCGAGCGGAAGGTGCCCGTCACCACGGCGCGGTCGGCGAGCCAGGCAGGATCATGCGCTCGGCGCGCCAGGCAAGATCACGCGCGGGCTGGGTCGAGCAGGCTCATGATCTCCGCTGCCGTGCCGGTCTCACCGAGCTTTGGGAATATCTGCGTGATGCTGTAGGCGTGGGCATCGGCGCTCATGTCGGTCATGGCATCGACGGCGAAGGTGACGTTGAACCCGAGGTCGCGTGCGTGGCGTGCGGTCGCTTCGACGCCGACGCTGGTGGCCACCCCAGCGATGACGACCTGCGTGACTCCCAGCTTTCTCAGGTGCTCGTCCAAATCCGTGCTGGTGAACGCGCCCGAAGTCCGCTTCACCACCGTATGATCGCCCATCTGCTGGTTCAGTTCGGGGACAAGATCCGTCCACCCGGCGGGAAACTCCCGGACGCGGGACGCCTGTTCGGTCCGCCCCGGCGGCACGCCGGCGACGGTGACGAGCACGACCGGCAGGCCGCGGCTGCGGAATGCGTCAGCCAGGGCGCTGGCCCGCGCCACCACCTCGCCGACCGGGTGCGCGGTGGGAAGGCTGACGATGCCTTTCTGCAGGTCGATGACGACCAGGGCAGTCTTCGCGTCGAGCGTCGTGACGGGCATCCTATTCTCCTGCGGTTTTCTCGTGGTGATGGCGGAGCTGTCTCAGTGCCCCGCCTTGCCCAGCAGCGCCGTCTGATACGCCCCCGGGTGGTCCAGCAGGAACCCGGCCGCAGTCAAATCCCCGTCCCGCCCTTCCGCCGCCGGGCAGTCGTTGCGCAGCTCCACCACCTGGGCCGCCGGCAACGGGGCGCGGGCGGCGTCGTGCCGGGCCAGGGCGGCCGCCATCTCCAGCTGGCCGCGCAGCAAATTGGCCAGTTGCACGCGCAACGCGTCCTCGCCCAGGCTGGTGCAGACCTGCGGCATCACGCCCAACCCCTGGATCGGCCAGCCGCCCGGCGCCAGCACCCGGCTCCAGGTCACGAACAGCTCGCCGCCGTCCGGCAGCGGCGAGATGGTCTGCACCAGCCCCTTGCCCAGCGTGGAGCTGCCGACCACCACGGCGCGGCGGTTGTGCGCCCCCCCCGCGGCCATGATCTCGGCGGCGCTGGCGGTGCGGCCGTCCACCATCACGACGATCGGCAGGCCGTGCGCCGCGTCGTCCCCGGCGCCGGCAGGCCAGACGCGGCTGCTGTCCGGGTTGCGCCCGGCGGTGGTCACGGCAATGCCCTGGGTCAGCACCTGGTCCACCATCGCAACCGCCTGGCGCAGCAGCCCGCCGCGGTTGCCGCGCAGGTCGACCACGATGCCGCGCACCCGGTGGTTGGCGAACCCGGCTTCCAGGGCGGCGGCGAACTGGTCGTCGGTGTCCCGGCTGAAGCCGCTGACGTGGATCAGCACCACGTCGTCCAGCCGCTCGGCCCGCACCGTCTGCGGCGGCACCAGGGCGCGCTCGATCTCCGCCTGCTGCACCCGGCCGGCGGCCCGCCAGGACAGCTGCACCGTGCTGCCGTCCGGTCCGTTGATCCAGCCCTCGACCACGCCCGGCGCTTCCCCCCGCACGGGCCGGCCATCCACGGACAGGATGCGGTCGCCGGGCCGCAGGCCAGCGTCGTCGGCCGGGCTGCTGGGCTGCACGTCCCGCACGACCATGCCGACGCGCCTGCGGGCCAGGGTCATGCCGAGGCCGGCCTGGCCCAGGCGGCGGCCCCGGTCCATGTCGGCCGCGGCCGGGGGCACGTAGCGCGAGTAGGGGTCGAGGTGGTTGAACATCTCGTCGAAGAACGAGCGGATGACGGCTGGCGTCCCCGCGGTCCGCACCGGCCCGGAGACGTTGGACGCCGAGGCGGCCATGCTCGCCGCCAGCGCGCCCCAGCCAGCCGCCTTGACCGCGTCCGGCAGCGCCGCGGCGAACACGCTATGGCCGTCCTGCAGGAGGTGGATCTCCGTCTCGCGCAGTTCCGTGGTCAGCGCCGGGTCAAGCGCGGTCAGCCCACGCAGGCCCCAGACCGTCAGCTGCGGGATGGAGACCGGCTCCAGCGTGCGCGGCGCAAGGAAGGCCAGGGCGGTGCTGAACACGGCGGACGCGGCAGGCTCGTCGAAGGCTTCGGCTGCCTTGGCCGATGCCGACGCCATCCATAGCAGCCCCATGAGGATGGCAGCCCGGATCACGGGCGGCGGGGTCTCGCCCGCTCCTTGGCTACTCCCGCCCCGGCTGTGCCCGCCTTGGATGTTGCGCCGACCAACCCGAAGATCAGCCCGCCCGTGACGGGGCTGGCCTCGACCAAGCGCACGTCCAGCAACTGGGCCAGGTGGAACGACATGCGGGTGCGGCGGCCGGTCAAGGACTTGGTTGCCTCATCGTGGGCCCAGAAATCGTCGGGCAGCGCGGACAGCGGCAGCAGCCCGCTGGCGCCCGTCTCGGACAGAGTGACAAACAATCCGAACCGCGTCACCCCGGAAATACGCGCGGCGAACTCCGCGCCGGTCTTGTCGGCCATGAACGCGGCGAGGTAGCGGTCGATGGCGTCCCGCTCGGCCAGCGCGGCGCGGCGCTCGGTGGCGGTGATGTGCTCGGCAGTGTCCTCGAACCTGGCCGACTCAGCTTCCGTCAGGCCGTCGCCGCCCGCGCCGAGGCCGCGGATCAACGCGCGGTGGACGCACAGATCGGCGTAGCGGCGAATCGGGCTGGTGAAGTGGGCGTAGCGCGGCAACGAGAGCCCGAAATGGCCGATGTTGTCGGGGGAGTACTGCGCCTGGCTCTGTGAACGCAGCATCACCTCGTTCACCAGGGGCGCCGCATCCGTGCCCGCCACCTGCTTGAGCACCTGGTCGAGGTCGCGCGGCGTCACCTGGCCCTGCGGCGGGATGGACACGCTCATGCCGTGCAGGAAGCTGCGCAGCGCCTCCATCTTCTCGTCCGACGGCGGCGCGTGGATGCGGTACATGCAGGAGAGCCGCAGCTTCTCCAGCGCCTCGGCGGCGGCCACGTTGGCCAGCACCATGAACTCCTCGATCAGCCGGTGGCTGTCGAGCCGCGGGCGCGGGACGATGGCGGCGACCTGGCCCGCCTCGTCCAGGGACACCTTGCGCTCCGGCAGGTCCAGATCGAGCGTGCCGCGCGCGCGCCGGGCCGCGAGCAGGGCGCGGAACGCGGCATACAGCGCCGGCAGCGGCAAGTTCAGGTCGCTGCCTCCGTCCTGCGCCTGCTGCACCTGCTCGTAGGTCAGCCGGGCGGCGGACCGCATCAGGCCGCGGCCGAACCGGTGCGCCGTCTTGCGCCCCGCGGCGTCCACCCGCATCTCGACGAACAGGCAGCCGCGCTCCTCGTCCGGGCGCAGGCTGCACCAGCCGTTGGACAGCGCCTCCGGCAGCATCGGCACCACCCGGTCGGGGAAGTACACGCTGTTGCCGCGCTCCCACGCGCCGCGGTCCAGCGGCGAACCCGGCGGCACGTAATGAGCCACGTCCGCGATCGCCACCACCAGCCGGTGGCCGTCCCCGTCCGCCTCGGCGAACACGGCGTCGTCGAAGTCGCGCGCATCCTCGCCGTCGATGGTCACCAGCGGCAGCGCGCGCAAATCCTCCCGGCCGCCGAGCGGCACGGGTCCCGCCGCCTCCGCTTGCTCGACGGCGCCGGGCGGGAACTCGGTCGGGATGTCGTGGGTGTGGATGCACACCAGGCTGACCGAGCGCGCATCGCCCATGCTGCCGAGCCGCTCCACCACCCGGGCGGATTTCAGGCCGTAGCTGCGGCTGGGCAGCGGCACGCCGAGCACGATCTCGCCCTCGGCCGCGTCCCCCGAATCCATCGGCACCACCTGCCAATCCGCCTTTTGCCGCCGGTCCGTCGGCTGGATGCGCCCGCCGCCTGCCGGCAGCGCATGGAACACGCCCAGCACGCGGCCCGGCGCGTCAGTCAGCCGCTTGAGCGTGCGGCCCTCGAACTTGTTGCCGCCGATCGGGCGCAGCCGGGCCAGCACGCGCTCACCCGGCGCCAGGGCCGGCTGGTCGCGCTGCTCGGGCTGCATCAGCACCAGCGGCGGCGGACCGTCGCCGTCCCACTCGACCGGGCGCGCGATCGGGTCGCCGTCCGGGTCGGTGCCGGTCACCTGCACGATCATGGCATCCGGCAGGCGGCCCGGCGGAGTGAAGCGGCGATGCCCGGCAGGCGCGATCTTGCCCTTGCCCGCCAAGTCCTTCAGCAGGCCGCGCAATGCCACCCGGTGCTCCGGCCCCAGCCGGAACGCCCGCTCGATCTCGCGCTTGCCGACCCGCCCGGACGCGCTGCGAATGAACTCGCGAACCGCCTCCCGGGAAGGCAGCGGCGCGCTCTCCTTGCGCTGCCGTGCCACTCAGCTCGCCTTGCGAGCCTTGGCCGGCTTTTTCGCACCAACCTTCTTCTTGGCGACGGGCTTGGCCTTCGGCTTGGCGGACCTGGCAGCCGGTTCGGCCGCCGCCTTGGCCGGGGCGGCCCGCTTCGCCGCCGGCTTCTTCGCCCCGGGCTTGGCTTTCAGCGGCTTGCCTCTCTCGGCCAGCAGCGCCACCGCCGCCTCGGGCGTCAACTCCTCCATGGCCACGCCGCGGGGCAGGTTGGCCACCACGTTGCCGCCCTGCACGTAAGGCCCGAACCGACCCTTCTTGATGACCAGCGCCTCGCCGGTCTTCGGATGCGCGCCCAGCTGGCGCACGGATTCCAGCTTTTTCTGCAACGCGTCCACCGCGCGGTTCAGCCCGATGGAGAGCACGTCGTCGTCCTGGTCGAGCGAGGCGAAGATCGCGCCCATCTTCACGTATGGCCCGAACCGGCCGATGCCGGCCTCCATCAACTCTCCCGTCACCGGGTGCGCGCCGACCGCGCGGGGCAGGGACAGCAGCCCGAGCGCCTGCTCCAGGTTGATGGTGTCGCCCGCCAGCCCTTTCGGCAGCGAGGCGCGGCGGGCCTTGGCCTTCTTGTTCTCCGGGTCGGGCGTGCCCTGCTGGACGTACACGCCGTAAGGCCCGCGGCGGACGGTGATGTCCTCGCCGGTCTCCGGATGGTGGCCCAGTTCGCGCATCCCCTCCTTCAGGGTCTCGCCCTCGTCGCCGCCGTCGATCGCCAGCCGCCGCGTGTACTGGCAGGCCGGGTAGTTGGAACAGCCGATGAACGAGCCGTGCCGCCCCAGCTTCAGCCCTAGCCGCCCGGTATGGCACACGGCGCACACCCGCGGGTCGGTCCCGTCCTCCCGCACCGGGAAGAAATGGTCGCCCAGGTCGTGGTCGAGCGCGTCGATCACGTCGGAGATCTTCAGCTCGCGCGTTTGCTCCACCGCGTGGGAGAAGTCGCGCCAGAACTTCTCCATCACCGCGCGCCAGTCCGCCCGGCCGTCCGAGATGTCGTCCAGCTGCTCCTCAAGCCCGGCGGTGAACCCGGTGTCCACGTAGCGCTGGAAGAACGAGGTGAGGAACGCCGTCACCAGCCGGCCGCGGTCTTCCGGCACCAGCCGCCGGCTGTCCATGCGGACGTAGTTGCGGTTGCGCAGCACCTCCAGGATGGAGGCGTAGGTCGAGGGCCGGCCGATGCCCAGCTCTTCCATCCGCTTGACCAGGCTGGCCTCGGAGTAGCGCGGCGGCGGCTGGGTGAAGTGCTGCTCGGCGGTGGCCTTGTCCCGCCGCAGCGGGTCGCGCTCCTGCATCGGCGGCAACATGCGGGAATCGTCGCGGCTGTCGCCTTCCGGCGCTTCGTCGGTGGCCTCGCGGTAGAGCTTGAGGAACCCGTCGAACGCCACGATGGAGCCGTTGGCCCGCAAATGGGTGCCATTGTCGGTGATATCGACCGCTACCTGGTCCAGCTCGGCCGACTGCATCTGGCTGGCGACGGCGCGCTTCCAGATCAGCTCATAGACCCGGCGCTGCTCGTCGTTCAGGTATCGCCCAACCGAGTCGGCCGTGCGCGCCACGTCCGTCGGGCGAATGGCTTCATGGGCTTCCTGGGCGTTCTTCGCCTTGGTGCTGTACTCCCGCGGCGCGCCGGGCACGTAGTTGCGGCCGTAAACCTCGCCGACGTGGCCGCGGATGGCCGTGATCGCCTCCTTCGCCATCTGCACGCCGTCGGTCCGCATGTAGGAGATCAATCCCACCGTCTCGCCGCCGATATCGACGCCCTCGTACAGCTGCTGCGCAACCCGCATCGCCGCCTGCGCGCCCAGGCCCAGCTTGCGGCTCGCGTCCATCTGGAAGCTCGACGTGGTGAACGGCGGCTGCGGGTTGCGTTTCACCCGGCGGCGCTCGACGGAGGCGACGGAGAACGCGCCCGCCTCCACCGCCGCCTTCGCCGCCGCGGCCTTCGCAGCGTCGTTCAGGTCGAACTGGTCCAGCTTCCTGCCGTCTAGGTGGGTCAGCCGCGCGGTGAACGGCGCGCCCGCCGGGGTGGTGAAGTGCGCCTCCACCGTCCAGTACTCGCGCGGCTTGAACTCCTCGATCTCGGCTTCGCGCTCGCACACCAGCCGCAGCGCCACCGACTGCACCCGGCCGGCGGACTTGCTGCCCGGCAGCTTGCGCCACAGCACGGGGGAGAGGGTGAAGCCCACCAGGTAGTCCAGCGCGCGCCGGGCCAGGTAGGCCTCGATCAAGGGCTGGTCCAGGGCACGGGGGTGCGCCATGGCGTAATGCACGGCGCTCTTGGTGATCTCGTTGAAGGTGATGCGCTGCACCTCGACGCCCTTGAGCGCCTTCTTGTCCTCCAGCATAGCGCGCACGTGCCAGGAGATCGCCTCGCCCTCGCGGTCCGGGTCGGTGGCGAGCCAGAGCCGGTCCGCCCCCTTCAGCGCGCGCACGATGGCGGTGATCTGGCGGTTGCCGCGCTCGTCGGCCTCCCAGTCCATGGCGAAGCCTTCATCGGGCCGGACCGAGCCGTCCTTGGGCGGCAGATCCCGCACATGGCCGAAGCTCGCGAGCACGGTGAAGCGGTCGCCGAGATACTTGTTGATCGTCTTGGCCTTGGCGGGCGATTCGACGACGACGACGTCGGTCATGGGATCCTTAGGTCAGGCGAGAAGCGCCACGCGATGGCCCGGCAAGGTTTCCACCAACCCGTCCAGTTCCAAAACCAGCAGCACGGCCATCACGGTGGAGGCGGAGAACTGGCAGCGCCGTATCAGATCGTCAACGGGCGCAGGGTCGGCGCCGAGCAGCGCGAGCACCGCCGAACGGGCCTTGGCGCCATCCGCCGGCGCTTCCGTGGCCCAGGCAGTGGCCGCTTCGGACAGCCCGGGCAGCGGGGCTTGCCCCGAGGTTTGCCCCGGGGCGGGCCAGGGCGGCAGCGCCTCCAGCACGTCCGAAGCCTGGCCGACCAGGCTCGCCCCGTTGCGGATCAAGTCGTTGGAGCCGTGGCAGCGCGGGTCGAGCGGCGAACCCGGCACCGCCATCACGATTCGGTTCGCGTCCAGCGCTTGCTGCGCCGTGATGAGGCTGCCGGAGTGCCGCGCCGCCTCCACCACCACGAGGCCGAGCGACAGCCCGGCGATGATGCGGTTGCGCCGCGGGAAATGCCGGCTCTGCGGCGCGGTGCCCAGCGGCGCCTCCGCCGCCACGGCCCCGCCAAGGGCGATGCGGGCCTGCAACGCGGTGTTCTCCGGCGGGTACGGCATGTCCAGGCCGCCGGCGATTGCCGCCGCGGTGTGGCCGGCGTGCAACGCTCCCGTATGCGCCGCCGTGTCGATCCCGCGCGCCAGCCCGGACACCACCAGCACGCCGTGCGAGGCGAGGTCGGCCGCCAGCGCCTCCGCCATGCGCCGCCCGTTCGCGGAGGCGTTGCGCGCGCCGACCAGACCCACCGCCCGTCCGTGCTGCAGCACGCCGACATCGCCCAGCACGGCGAGGGCGGGCGGCGCGTCCTCCAACATGGCCAGCAGCTCGGGATAGTCCGGCTCGCCCAGCACCAGCATCCGCCCGCCGAGCCGGTGCAGCCGGGCCAGCTCGGTTTCGACGGATCTCAGGCTGGCGACGGAAGTGGGCGCCGCCCGACCGCCGGCCCGCGCCAGGTCGGGCAGCGCGCGTATGGCGTCCTCGGCGTCCGGGAAGCGGGCGAGCAGGCGGCGGTAGGTGAGCGGGCCGATGCCGGACGTGCGCGCCAGCCGGACCCGGGCGAGGTGCTCCCCCGGCGTCACCGGCCGATCCGCGGCTCGGTTCCGGCGCGCAGCCGGGCGATGTTGCCGCGGTGCCGCCACGCGATCCAGCCGGCGATGAGCGGGACCGGCCAGGGATACGGGTGCAGCAGCAGAGCGCCGAGCGGGGCGCAGGCAAAGGCAGCCAGTGCGGCCAGCGACGAGATGCGGGAAGCCGCCGCCGTGGCGAGCCACGCCGCGGAGGCCACCAGCCCGAGCGGCCAGGCGATGCCGTACAACGCGCCCAGCCCGGTCGCCACGCCTTTGCCGCCCTTGAAGCTCAGCCAGGGCGTGAGGCTGTGGCCCAGCACTGCGGCCAGCCCAGCCAAACCGGGTGGACCACCAAGCCGCTGCGCTAGCAGCACGGCCGCTGCGCCCTTCGCGCCATCGAACAGCAAAGTCCCTGCAGCGATGTCCCTACGGCCGGTTCGCAGAACGTTGGTGGCCCCAATGTTGCCCGATCCGATCGTCCGAATGTCTCCCAGGCCAGAGGCTCGGGTCAGCATCAGGCCGAACGGTATCGACCCCATTAGGAAGGCGAGGAGGCAAGCAAGCATGGTCACCGTTTCGTTTTGCCTGGATCTTCGTTTTGCCTGGACCGGCTGATCGCTGCCCAGCGATAAAGCGCGGAGCCGAGCTATGACGGTCACGCGGACGTGATCAGGCCAGCGCCGTGCGTCATCGACAAGGGCAATACAGCACTCGCATACATTGCGGAAAAGATAATTCCGGGGAATCCGAGATGAAGCGCCGTTCCTTCCTTTACGGCACCGTGGCGGCAGCAAGCGTCGCGGCTTACCCGGTGATGGCGCAGTCCGACCCTGAGGGATCGGCCCTGCCACCTAGAAATTGGTCTGATCCTTCGACCGCCACCTATCCCGATCCGGCTTTCGAAATCTTTGACAAACGGTTTGCCAAATACAGCGGCGGCACCGCAGGTCTCGTGCGCATATGGACCGGCGGCGTCTGGACCGAGGGACCAGTCTGGTTCGGGGACAGCAACAGCTTGATTTGGAGCGACATCCCCAACGACCGGCTGATGCGGCAGGACATGGCAACAGGCCTAACCACCGTATTTCGCCAGCCGTCCAATTACGCCAACGGCAACAGCCGGGACCGGCAGGGCCGCTTGGTGTCCTGTGAACAGGGCAGCCGCCGCGTGACCCGCACTGAATATGACGGAACGATCACCGTCTTGGCAGACAAGTATCAAGGTAAGCCGCTCAACTCGCCAAACGGCGTCATCGTGAAGTCCGATGACACGATATGGTTCACCGATCCCAGTTACGGCATCGGCGGCGACCACGAGGGTAACCGCGGCGACTCGGAGCTGCCACGCAACGTGTATCGCCTCGACCCGAAAAGCGGCCGGCTGGACGCTGTAGTGGGCGATTTCAGCATGCCGAACGGACTCTGCTTCTCTCCCGACGAGAAGAAGCTCTACGTCACCGACACTGGAAGCCTCGGCGGGCCGGAGAACAAGACCCTCATCCGCATCTTCGACGTTGGCGATGACGGCAAGCTGGCCAACGACCGCATTTTCCACGATTTCGCCGGGGTTGCCAGCCCATACATCGCCGATGACATCAGGGCGGACGAGGACGGCAACATCTGGGCGGCCGGCGGCTGGTCCCCCAACCACGCGATGAACGGCGTCCGGGTATTCGCACCGGACGGCACCCCGATCGGCGCGATCGTCTTACCGGAAGTAGCGGCTAACCTCTGCTTCGGCGGGCATCACCACAACCGTCTGTTCATCACTGCGAGCACGTCGGTCTACGCGATGGATGTGGGAACGCGCGGCGTGGAACTCTGACCGGAGTCACCCGAACACCCGCCGTCCTGCCTTCCACGTCCCGATCACCCGCCCCTCCAGGGCCCGGCCGTCGAATGGCGTGTTGCGCGCCTTGCCTGGCAGCGACCCGGCTTCCACCCGCCAGGCCCGCTCCGGCTCGAACAGGCACAGATCGGCCGGCGCGCCCTTCGCCAGCCGTCCTGCCAGGCTGCCCAGCAACGCGGCGGGGCGTGCCGTCAGCAGCCCGATCGCGTCCATCAGCGGCAGGCCTGCGTTGTGGACCTGCGCCAGCGTCACGCCCAGCAGCGTCGCCAGTCCCGCGCCGCCGGGGGAGGCTTGGGCGAAAGGGAACCGCTTGTCGTCTGCGTCGCGCGGCTGGTGGTCGGACGCGACCGCATCCACCGTGCCGTCCCGCAGCGCCGCCGCCACCGCCATGCGGTCCGCCTCCGGCCGCAGGGGCGGGGACAGCTTGGCGTAGGTGCGGAAATCCCCGATCGCCGCCTCGTTCAGGTCGAAGTACGGCGGCGCGGTGTCGCAGGTGACGGGAAGGCCCTCGTCCTTGGCGCGGCGGATCAGCGCCAGGGCGCGCGCGGTGGACACGTGGGCGAAATGCACCGCGCCGCCGGTCAGCCGGGCCAGGCTGATGTCCCGCGCCACCAGGATCTCCTCCGCCGCGGCGGGGATGCCGGGCAGGCCAAGCCGGGTGGCCAGCTCGCCCTCCGTGGCTGCGCCGCCTTCCGCGAGCACCGGGTCCTCGGGGTGCTGGATGATGCGGTAGCCGAAGCCGCGCGCGTACGACAGCGCGCGCCGCATCAGCCGGGCGTTGCCCACCGCGCGCTGCCCGTCGGTGAACCCCGCCGCGCCCGCCTCACCCAGCAGCCCGATCTCCGCCAGCTCCTCGCCGCGGCAGCCGCGGGTGACGGCGCCGTAGGGCAGGATGCTGAGGCTGCCGGTCTCCTCGCCGCGGGCGCGCAGCAGGCGCACGAGCGCTGGGTCGTCGATGGCGGGCCGGCTGTCGGGCAGGGCGGCCAGGGTGGTGATGCCGCCGGCCGCGGCGGCGGTGGCCGCGGAGGCGATGGTCTCGCGGTACTCGAAGCCGGGTTCGCCGAGGGCGGCGCGCATGTCCACCAGGCCGGGGCAGAGCACGGCATCGCCTCCGTCGATGGATGCGGCGCCGTCGGGGCGGCCGAGGCTGACGCCAAGGTCGGCGATCAGGCCGTCACGGATGAGCAGGCTGCCGAGAGCGTCCAGGTTGGAGGCGGGGTCGAGCAGGCGGACGTTGGTGATCAGGGTGTCTGTCATTTCAGGCTACACGTTCCGCCGCGTGCTGCGCGAAAGCACGTCCAGCACCGCCATCCGCACCGCGACGCCCATCTCCACCTGCTCGCGGATCACCGAGTGCGCCGGGTCGTCCGCCACGGCGCTGTCGATCTCCACCCCGCGGTTCATCGGCCCCGGGTGCATCACCAGCGCGTCCGGCGCGGCATGGGCCAGGCGGGCGGCGTCCAGGCCGAAGAAGCGGAAATACTCCCGCGCCGACGGCACCAGGCCGCCGGACATGCGCTCCTTCTGCAGCCGCAGCATCATCACGATGTCCGCCCCGGCGAGGCCCTGGTCCATGTCGTGGAACACCTGCACGCCGAGCCGCCCTGCCTCCGGCGGGATCAGCGTCGGCGGACCCACCACGCGGACCTGGCTGCCCATGGCGGTCAGCAGGTGGATGTTGGACCGCGCCACGCGGGAATGCAGCACGTCGCCGCAGATCGCCACCGTCAGCCCCTCCAGCCGGCCGCGGCGGCGGCGGATGGTCAGCGCGTCCAGCAGCGCCTGCGTCGGGTGCTCGTGCAGCCCGTCCCCGGCGTTGATCACTGCCGCGTCCACCTTCTGCGCCAGCAGCGAGGGCGCGCCGGACTGGTCGTGCCGCACCACCAGCAGGTCGCACTGCATGGCGTTCAGCGTGCCGGCGGTGTCGAGCAGCGTCTCGCCCTTGTTCACGCTGGAGGACGCGACCGACATGTTGATCACGTCCGCCCCCAGCCGCTTGCCCGCCAGCTCGAAGGAGGTGCGGGTGCGGGTGCTGTCCTCGAAGAACAGGTTGATCAGGGTGCGCCCGCGCAGCAGGTCGCGCTGCGTCTGGCCGGAGCGGTTGAGCAGCACGTAGCTCTCTGCCAGGTCCAGCAGCCGGGCGATCTGCGGCGGGTAAAGCCCCTCGATGGCGAGCAGGTGCCGGGTCGGCAGGTTCATGCGGCGAGCAGCCGGGCCATGGCCTCCTCACGCCCGAGTGCGGCCAGGGTGGCGTCGATGCCGGGGCTGGTGGTGGCGCCGGTCAGCGCGGCGCGCACCGCCTGCGCCACCGCGCCCAGCTTCTTGCCGACCCGTTCGGCATAGCCGCGCAGGGCGGCGTCCAGCGCGGGGGCGGAGAAGTCGGTGGCGTCCAGCTCGGCGGCGACCTCCCGCAGCATCCTCCTGGCGTCCGCCGTCAGCAGCGCCGCCGCCTTGGCGTCCAGCTCCAGCGGCAGGCTGCGGGCCAGGAAGGCAGCGCTGTCCGCCAGGTCCGCCAAGGTGCGCGCCCGCTCCTTCAGGCCCGGCATCAGCGCGCGGATGCGCCCGGCCGCGGCCTCGGCCGGCAAGCCGTGCGCCTGCAACCTTGCCACCGCATCGGCCGTGAGCCGGCCATCATCCGCGCCGCGCAGCCAGACGCCGTTCAGGTTGTCGAGCTTCTTATAGTCCATGCGGCTGGGCGCGCGGCCCACGCCGTCCAGGTCGAACAGGCGGACCGCTTCCGCCCGGTCCAGCACCTCGGCGTCGCCGTGCCCCCAGCCCAGCCGCAGCAGGTAGTTGCACAGCGCCTCCGGCAGGTAGCCGGCGTCCCGGAACTCGGTGACGGAGGCGGCGCCATGCCGCTTGGACAGCTTGGCGCCGTCTGGACCGTGGATCAGCGGGATGTGGGCGAAGCTCGGCGCCTCCCAGCCGTTGGCGCGGTACACCTGCACCTGGCGGAACGTGTTGGTCAGGTGGTCGTCGCCGCGGATCACGTCGGTGATGCCCATGTCGTGGTCGTCCACCACCACCGCGTGCAGGTAGGTGGGCGTGCCGTCGCTGCGCAGGATGATCATGTCGTCCAGCTCGGCATTCGCCACCCGCACCGTGCCTTGCACCTTGTCCTCCACCACCGTCTCGCCCTCCCGCGGGGCACGCAGGCGGATGACGGACGGGGCATCCGGCCCCTCTGGCCGGTCGCGCCCAGAGTCGCGCCAAGGGCTGTCGAAGCGGATCGGCCGGCCGGCGGCGCGGGCCTGCTCGCGGGCGGCGGCGATCTCCTCCGGCGGCGCCCAGCAGCGGTAGGCGTGGCCGCTGGCCAGCATGGCGCGGGCCACCTCGGCATGGCGCCCGGCGCGGGCGGATTGGAACACCGCCGGCTCGTCGCGCTCCAGGCCGAGCCAGTCCAGGCTGTCGAGGATGGTTTCGGTGAACGCCTCGGTGGAGCGGGCGCGGTCGGTGTCCTCGACTCGGAGCAGGAACTGGCCGCCATGGTGGCGGGCGAACAGGTAGTTGAACAGCGCCGTGCGCGCGCCGCCGATGTGCAGCAGGCCGGTGGGCGATGGGGCGAAGCGCGTGCGGACCGTCATGGCCACGGCCATAGCATAAGCAACGCCCCGCCTGTCAGGGGG
>CAXTPP010000037.1:0-28094 GCA_964246185.1 uncultured Acetobacteraceae bacterium | reverse complement strand
AACATAAAGCATAGACGAGGGGCAGTCCGCAAGCCTTGCCTGCATCACGGGCCTTCGCCTGGACCCTCGGAAGCCCCGGTTGCCGCTTCGCGCCGTGCTAAAAGGTTTTGTAGACGATGTCGGGCGCCGGCGAGTCCAACAGGATGATCAGGGTCACCGTCACGATCACCATCGCCGTGTCCAACGCTGTGCGGACGTAACGGGAGCGGACCGCCGGCGCATCGCCCCACCGGATCAGCAGCATGGCGCTGCGTGCGGCTTCCAAGGCTGCCAGCACGAGGGTCGCTCCCGCCAGGATGGCGAGCCATGTCAAAAGCAGCGCCGCCGGTCCGAGCGCCTGGACGAAATCGCCGATCTGCAGCCAGTTCGACCAGAACCAGAACAGGGTGAAGGCGAACCAGGTGAAGGTCACGCCGCGGCAGCACGCGCGGTAAAGCGGGTTGGCGGCCAGCGTGCGGTAGGCTTTGCGGCCCAGCCGTTGCTGGGCCACGACCTGATAAAGCTTGTTGGCCGCGACGCCGCCGCCTTGCAGGAAGCCGAAGAACAGGAACTCCCACGTCTGCCCGTGCCAAAGGCCGACCAGGAAGAACGTGACGAAGAACGCCGCCACGGCCAGGTAAGGCGACAGCGCCGGAGCCGTCACCCGCGTCATCCCGGCCAGCATCAGCGGGTTATAGACGTAGGTCTTGAGCCAGCTCGACAGGGTGATGTGCCAGCGCGACCAGAAGATCAGGAAGTTCTCGGACGAGAATGGCCGGTCGAAGTTCTCCGGCAGCACAATGCGGAAGAACCTGGCGACCCCGATGACGACGTCAACGTAGCCGGAGAAGTTGAAGTAGAGGTATACGGGATAGATCGACGCGATCAGCACGCCCGACCACACCCGGCTGCCCAGCTCTTGTGCCGGGCTGAGGGCGTCGATGGCGGAGTGCTGCGCCAGGGAGAGCGCCATCGAGACGATCGCCACCTTGAAGTAGCCGAGCACGATGCGTTCGAGCGCCGCGCCGCACACGGCGGGGTCGAGCGGCAGCCGTTCCGTTTCCATGCGGTGGTAGTCCTGGTAGCGCTGGATCGGCCCCGATGTCAGGCTGGTGAAGTTGAGCGTGTAGTTCAGGTAGGACAGCGGGCTGACCTGCCGGCCGATGGCGCCCTGATGGCTGTCGATGATGAGGTGCACCACCCGGAAGAACACGTATGACAGGCCGACCAGCACGTAGGGAAACGGCAGGAAGGTGGCGCTGGGGATGAAGCTGTAGCGCTTGAGCCAGAAGAACGCCGTCAGGGTCACGACCAGCAGGGCGACGAACAGGCGCGGCGCAGAGCCTTCCCGCGTCCACCGCTGGGTTGCGAAGCCGAGCGCCAGGAAGCCCGCGAAGGGCAGGAACGCGCTGGGATCATGCGAGAAGCTGGCCAGGAACACGACGTTGACCGCCAGGAGCACGGCTTTGCGCCACCAGGCAGCCGCGCCCAGGTTGAACAGGAGCGCCGCCGCTGCCGCGAACCCCAGGAACGGCAGGGACGGGACGATCATCGGCTGGCTCCCACGCGGGTCGGGGCCGGGCTACGGCATGCGGCGAAGGGGCCTGGCAGTTCGGCCGCCAGCTGTTGGGCGATGTAGGAGGCGGCCACCGGCTGCCCCTGGCCGGACAGGTGGCCATCCACCTGGTAGTACAGCCGCTCCGGCGTCGGCTGCGCGCGCAACGCGACGGAGGTGTCGATGAAGCTGACATCGTGGCGCGCCGCGATCGCCTGCAAGGCGGCGGGCAGCGCCGCCGGGTCGATGCCGGGCGGCACGGGCCGGCCGGCCATGAGCGCGACCTCGGCCTCCTGCGGCACGAAGGCCAGGGCGAACGGCACGGCGGCCTGTTGCGCCTGGGCGGCGAGCTTTTCCAGCAGCGCGTCGAAGGTGCGCAGCCTGGCCTGCCAGTTCGGGCTGAACGGCGGCCGCAGGAAATCCGCCTTGTCGCCGTAGCGCAGATACAGCGGGATGTATATCGACGGGTTGCGGAACAGGAAGTGCTGCGCCACGATGACGCTGCGACTGCTCTTCAGTTCATCGAACACGCGGTGCTGCAAGCCTCCAGGCGCGCCTTCGGGAGCAGCCTGTCGAGCCTTCGGGGTGTCCGCTTGGTCGCCCAGCTCGCCTTCCAGGTCGAAGGGCGCCAGCACCAGCAGCACCGTGTCGGGTTTCAGCCGCAACGCCTCCGCCATGCGCGGGATCAGCAAATTGCCGGAGTACCCGATTGCGCCGAGGTTCTGCACCTCGACCGGCGCGTCGCAAAGGCGGGTGAGGTCAGCGCCCAGGCGTGCCCCGATCGAGTTCGGGTACTCGACCATATAGCCCTCGCTCAGCGACGAGCCGATCAGCGCGACCCGGCGGGCGCCGGCATCCACCGGCCCGCAAGCCGCCGCCGAACGGTAGCCGCAGGCGTTGTACTCGTTGGTGACCCATGGCCCCTCGGCCGTCTTCATCGTGGACTCGCAGTTTCCGCGGTAACGGTAGCCAATCACCGGGTCAGTCATGCGGCAGGCGTTGACGACCTGCTCCGGCCAGACCAGGCGGGCCACCAGCTCTGCGCCGGCCAGCAGGAAGAGGGCGGTCGCCAGGCTGATGAGCGGCAACAGCCAGAGGTCGCGCCGTGGCAGACCCGTGGGCATCAGCTGGGGGGACATCAGCTGAGGGCGGCGGCGATCGTGCCGGAACGGACCACCCTCATCGGCACTTCGGCGATCTCAGCCGTGGCCGGCATGGCCCAGGCCGTCGTGACGCCTTGTGTGTCCAGCTTGGCAAAGCCCAGCTTTTCGTAGTGGTCCCGCACCAGTGCATTCTTCTCAGTAGGCACGAAGATCCCTTGCAGCCGGTTAACGCCGGCCATGCGCGCCTGCAGCAGGATCTCGCGCAGCACCATCTGCTCCACCTTGCGGGACAGCACGCGGCAGCTCATCAGCCAGGTGTCGATGACCCATTCGCCGGGTGCGCCCGGGCGGCAGATGACGACGCAGATCATGCCGTTGTCGCCGAAGCTGTCGATCAGGCGGACCTGGAGGGTGAACACGTCCGGATCAGCCTCGGCGGCGGCGACCTCGGCCTCGCTGTAGCGCCGGGTCGTGAGGTTGAACTGGTTGGACTTGTTGATGAGCTGGGTGATGCGCGCCCGTCCGGTGTGGTCGAACGGCGCGAACTGGATTTCCATGTCGAGCGAGGCCAGGTAGTCGTCGAGGTCGCCGACCTGCTTCTGCAACGCGACCCGGCGCGCGTTGGACTGGTACATCTCGGACCGCTTCCGGTCCTCGTCCGAGAAGGTGATGGCCTCGAAGTAGCCGGCTGCGGCCAGGTGGCGCGCGAACCAGGCCGGGTCGTCCGGCAGCTCGGGCACGGCGACCTGCGGCAGCATGCGCCGGACCAGGCCGCGCTCGACCGGGTTGTCGTCCAGGAACACCATCGAATCCAGGCCCAGCGACAGCTCCTCGGCAATCGCCCTGATGTTGGTGGCCTTGTCGTTCCAGTTCGCCTGAAAAACCGCGAAGTGGTCCTCCTTCAGCAGCATCTCCGGATGCTTGCGGAACGGCTGGCGGGCGACCTCGTCGGTGTTCTTGGAGGACACGGCCAGCACGACGCCGCGTTGCCGCAGCGCCAGCGCCAGGTGCTGGACGGCCAGGTGCGCCTCGCCGGTGGCGTCGCCCTCGGCGATCTTGATGCCCTCCAGCCCGTCATCGCCGATGACGCCGCCCCAGACGGTGTTGTCGAGGTCCAGGATGAGGCACTTGCGGCTGCGGCCGCGCAAGGCGGCGATCAGCCGGCCGACATGGTCGCCGTAGATCGGCAGGCACGACTCGTCGAAGGACAGCTTGGCCATGTTCCACAGCGCGGGCGAATGCCAGGTCCCCAGGCCGACCGTCTCGGCCAGGGTCGCCACGTCCAGCAGCAGGTCCCCGGTCTCCGCGATGCTGTCGCAGATCGCCTGGTTCAACCCTTCCGCGACCCGGCGGGAGGTTCCCGGCACCACGCGGTCGATGCTGCCGAACAGCGTCTCCGGCGGGGGGGCGATGGTCTGCACGATGCACGGGGCCCCGGAATGGGTGCGGATCGCCTGGCGGATGCGGTTCAGCTCGGCGAACGCGCCCTCGATGCCGGCGCGTTCCATGTCCCGGTCGCCGGTGGCGAGGCGCATCGGCAAGCCGCGATGGTCGATCACCAGCAGCACCGCGTCCGGCCTGGCGGAATTGATGCGGCCGGCTGGGTTGAGCGCCTCCTGCGTGGTCTGCCCGTAGTCGGCCTGGATGCACTCCAGCGCCAGCCCGTGCCTCGCCGCGCTGGCCACCAGCACCGGAACCAGCATGTCGAGCGTGCCGTTGCCGATCAGCCCCAAGCGGAACGGCTGCAACGGCGCCAGGCTGCGCCCCTCGCGCGCCGCCCGCCCGATGGTCCGGCCGAGCCGGCTCAGCTGGTTGGCGTCCAGCCCATGGCCGGCAAGCCCGCGGAACGCCTGGCCGGGAGCGGGGTCGGCGAGCGACGCCTTGCACGCGGCGGCGAAGTCGCCCGGCGGGCGCGGCAGCCAGGCCAGCTCGGTGTACAGGGATGCGCTCACGCTGCCTCTGTCTTGGCCTGGATGAGGCCGGCAAGCTCGCCGACGTTCTTGAGCTCGGCCGTTTGCGCGGCGGAGAACTTGATCTGGAAGGCTTTCTGCACGGCGAGCACCAGCCTGATATGGCTCAGGCTGTCCCATTCCGGCACGTCGGCGGCAGTGAGCTCGGGGGTGACGACGATGGTGTCGTCGTCGAAGACCTCGTGAAAGATCGCCGTCAGCCGTCCGTAGAGGTCGTTCATGTTTAAACTATCCTTTGCCGGATCGAAGCGCGGTCGGCGCCCGTGCAAACAGCTGTTTAACTCTGGTGGCCCCTTATAGGAAAGCTTGCCGGGATGCCACTGCGCCGTGGCGCTTTGTCGCCACCGCATGAAATCAGGTATATGCCGATGACTTGTTTACGATGAGTCCGTGGAACTTGCCTTGAGCAAATGTTCTGCCGTTCGAGTGGAGATTGCATATCTTGCTAAGTCAGCAGCAGTCCATCGATGCGCAACCGATCGTAAATGACCGGGCGGTTCGGACATTCATCGCCAGCATCATGATAGCATGTCTATTCCTGCAGCGTTTTGGAATGAAGCTTGGTGAACAAGGAGTGAATTGCGTGGGGCCAATAGGCCTTGGGCTGGGTGTGCTGGGGATACTGCAGGGAACGCTCGGGTTCGATCGGCAGCGCTTGAGTGCCTTCCTGGCTTTGTTAAGCCTGATACTGATTGGCATGTCGCTCCATGCTGTTTGGCCGGCAGCGTATGGCGTCAGCATCAGCATGAATTCGCTGGTGCAATTTTTATTGCTGACCAGTTTCCTGACTTTGTCCTTCGCCAAGCGGATGGATGAGCTGGTGTTTTTCCGGCAGGTGAACTCCTATTTCGTGATCATCGCGGTCGCCGGCATCATCCAGTTCATCGCTCAGTTCTTTGGTTTGAGCATCTTCTCGTTCGATGGAATCCTTCCCGGCTGGATGTTGATCGAGTTCGGCTGGAACCTGCAAATTCCATCAGGGGTTGCTGGCACGCTGAAATCCAACGGCTTTTTCCTTCTCGAGCCGTCCATATTCTCGCAGTTCATGGCAATAGCCTTGATCATAGAGGTGCTGGCTTTCAAGCGGATGCTCTATGTAACCTTGTTCATCACAGGCTTGTTCCTGTCGTTCTCCGGCACTGGATGGATCATCCTGGCAGCGTTCTTCGCCGGGTTGGGCGCCAGCCTGGGCGTCCGCGGATTGATATTGGCGGCGGTAAGCCTCTTGATTCTCGGCGTTTTGCTGGCGTTGGTCGTCAACTTCTCGCCTGACACCGGTGCGGCTTTGGCGGCGCGCTCAAACGAGATATCCACTCCGATGACCAGCGGCCACATGCGGTTCGTCACGCCGTTCTGGCTGCTGTCAGATGTATTGACCTGGGTTCCTTCTGCAATATTCGTCGGGATCGGCGGAGGAACCAGCGAACATCTACCGATGACATACTTGTACAACACCAACATTCCGATAAAAACAACCTTGGAGTACGGACTGCCGGCTTTTATCGCATATTTTTCGCTTTTCTTGTTAAGTCACCGTACTGCGCTGCAACGGGCAATCGTGCTGCCGGCGGTTGCGATGGTGATGTTCACCGGTAACTATGCGCAGTTTCCACCCGTGCTCTTTTTGGTTGCCCTTATAATCTGCGTTGCGAAATTGAGTTCGGCTGCTCCGCAGCAAAGGAGCCAGGCCAACAGCACTCGCCCGTTCGGCTTACTGGCATAATCGGCCGGCGCCTTCTCGCGGCACATTTGTCATTCGGCCAATTGGCCACCGCTTTGATCGCATGGAGAATGGTGCCCAGGGGCGGAGTCGAACCACCGACACTGCGATTTTCAGTCGCATGCTCTACCAGCTGAGCTACCTGGGCAACGCTGGAAGCGGCGCTTTAGCGGATGCGCCGGTTCTGTTCAAGCCTGGCCGGATCAAGCGTCCTCGCCGGTGTCCTCGTCGTCCGGACGGGGCGGCAGGCGGTACTGCCCGGTGAACCAGCGGCCCAAATCCACGTCGGCGCAGCGCGGCGAGCAGAACGGCCGCAGCTTCAGGTCCGGCTTGGCGCCGCAGATCGGGCAGCCGGGCGAGGGCGTGTCAGCCACGATGGCTCTCCAGGGCAGTGGCGCAGGAGGGCAGCGCCGGGTCCGAGCGCAGCACAAGGGCGCGGCCGAGCCGGTTGGCAAGGGCGGACAGCGCCGCCGGGTCAGCCTCCAGGGCTGAGACCACGTCCGGCGCGGCGCGCAGGATGGGCAGGCGTCCCAGGTCCGCAGCGGCGACCAGGCCGCGCAACGCGGCCAGCCCGGCGGCGTGCGGGCCTGCCAGCAGCTCGTGCAGCGGCGGGTGGATGCGGGGGCGCTGGATTTCCGCCAGCCCTCCCGCCGTGAAGCCGAGCAGCCGGGGGCGCAGCGGGTCGGGCGCCAGGACGTCGCGGAACGCGTCGGCGAGCGTCGTGCGGCGGCGCGCCGACAGCCCGGCCAGATCGACCAGGATGGCGCCGGACAGGTTGCGCAGCCGGATCTGGCGCGCCAGGGCGGGCAGCGCGGCCCGGTTCGCGGCCTCCTGCTTCGCCTGCTTGGGTTCCGGCCCGGCGGTGGCGCGGGCCATGTCCATGTCGATGGACACCAGCGCCGCCGTGGGCTCGATGCAGGCGCGCAGGCCGCCGGGCAGGGCCGCCACGGGATCGGCGAGGGCTGCCACCGCGGCGTGCAGCCGCTCGCCCCAGGCTGTGCCCACGGCCACGCGGTCCCCCAGCGAGGGGCGCAGCAGGGCGGCGACCGCGAGGTCATCCACCAGGATCGCCCCGCCGTGCATCGCGGCCAGGCGTTCGGCCGCGTTCGGGCCGCGGCGGAGCAGGGCAGGGGAGCCAGGCCCTGTCTCCCCCGCCGCCACGGCCAGCCGGGGGCCTTTGCCGCCCTGGGCCGCGCGGACGATTTGCACGCAGACCGTGTCGCCCACCCCGCGGCCAGCAGCGCCGGCGCTGTCGGGCAGGAAGCCGTCCGTGCCGGCGATGGCGACGAACGCGCCCGCCATGCCCGGCGCGACCGCCGTGACCCGGCCGCGATGGACGTCACCCACGCCGTCCGGACGGCCCGGCCGCCAGATCGCGTAGTCGGCCAGCTGGCCGTCCTGCGTCGCCGCGACCCGGATTTCGCCCGGGCTGCAGGCGACGTGCAAGGTCACGGCGAGAGCCAGGTAGTCATGGCGAAAGCCAGCCTTGGCCGCGCAGCAGCTGCATGGTCTCGAACAGCGGCAGGCCGACCACGCCGGTATAGCTGCCGCCCAGGAAGCGCACGAACGCGCCGGCGCGGCCCTGGATGGCGTAGCCGCCAGCCTTGCCCTCGCCCTCGCCGCACGCAACATAGGCCGCCACCTGACCCGGCGTCAGCCGCGCGAAGGCGACGATGCTGTCCACCATGCGCTCCGTGGCGCGCCCGTCCGGGCCGAGCAGCACCACGGCGGTGAGCACGTGATGACGCCGGCCCGACAGCATCCGCAGGCAGGCCGCCACCTGCTGCGGATCGGCGGCCTTGAGCAGGATGCGGCGGCCAAGCCCAACCACGGTGTCCGCAGCCAGGGTGAAGCCGCCCGGCACATGCGCCGCCGCCGCCTTCTCCCGCGCCAGGCGGGCGGCGTGCAGCCGGGGCGCTTCGTCGCGCTGCGGGGTCTCGTCGATGTCGGCGGGGCGGATCTGATCGGGGGTGATCCCGACCTGGGCCAGCAGGGCCAGGCGGCGCGGACTGGCGGAGGCCAGCGTCAGCGATGGGCGGCCCGGCGTTTTGCAGTCGGGCAAGTCACTTGAAACGGAAGGTGATCCGGCCCTTGCTCAGATCGTAGGGGGTCATCTCGACGTTGACCCGGTCCCCGGCGAGCACGCGGATGCGGTTCTTGCGCATCTTGCCGGAGGTGTGCGCCAGGATGCTGTGCTCGTTATCCAATTTCACGCGGAACATCGCGTTGGGCAGCAGCTCCAGGACGGTGCCGCTGAACTCGATCATATCCTCTTTAGACATGCATGGTCTCTACGCGCCCTTTGTCCCGTTGACGAGGCGGAACATGATGTTGCAGCCGCACTCGGTCAAGCCGGGGGGTCAGGCCAGGGGACCAAGCGTAAGGGATCAGGCCTGGCCCAGGCGCATGGCGATGCTGCGCGCGTGCGCCTGCAAGCCCTCCGCCTCCGCCAGCGCCACGGCGGCCGGGCCGACTCGGCCCAGCGATTCACGGTCTGCCTGCACCCATGTGGTGCGCTTGAGGAAGTCGTACACCGACAGCCCCGAGGCGAAGCGGGCGGTGCGGCCGGTCGGCAGCACGTGGTTCGGCCCGGCCACGTAGTCGCCCAGCGCCTCGGGGCAGTCGGCGCCGAGGAAGGCCGCGCCGGCGTGCCGGATGCGGGCGAACAGCGCCGCCGGGTCCGCCACCATGATCTGCAGGTGCTCGGGCGCCAGCCGGTCGGTGAGCGCAGCACCCTCCGTCCAGTCCCGCACGAGGATGATGCAGCCATGGTCGCGCCAGGAGGCCGCGGCTTCGGCCCGGTGCAGGCTGCGCAGCTCGGCGGTGACGGCGTGCGCCACGGCGTCGGCCAGCGCCGAGTCATCGGTCAGCAGGATGGATTGCGCGTTCCCGTCGTGCTCGGCCTGGGCGAGCAGGTCCACCGCCACCCGGCGCGGGTCGGCGTCGCGGTCGGCCAGGATCACCACCTCGGAGGGGCCTGCGATGCCGTCGATGCCGACGCGGCCGAACACCTGCCGCTTGGCCTCCGCCACGTAGGCGTTGCCCGGCCCCACGATGCGGTCCACCGGCGCGATGGTGGCGGTGCCGTAGGCCATGGCCGCCACCGCCTGCGCGCCGCCCACGCGGTGCACCTCGGACACGCCGGCCCGCCGCGCCGCCGCCAGCACCAGCGGGTTCAGCACGCCGCCTGGCGTCGGCACGCACATCGCCAGCCGTTCCACGCCGGCGACGCGGGCGGGGATGGCGTTCATCAGCACCGAGGAGGGATATGCCGCCTTGCCGCCCGGAACGTACAGCCCCACGGCGTCCAGCGGGGTCCAGCGCATGCCCAGGCGCAACCCGGCGGCGTCGGTGGTTTCGATGTCCTGCGGCAGCTGCAGCCGGTGGAACGCCTCGATCCGGGTCGCCGCCAGGTCCAGCGCCGCCGCCAGCTCGGGGGGGATGGCGTCGGCGGCGTCGTCGATCTCGTCCGCGCCGATGCGGATGCGCCCGGCGGCCAGGTCATGCCGGTCGAACTGGGCGGTGAAGCTGCACAGCGCTGCGTCGCCGCGTTCACGCACCGCGGCGATGATCGCCGCCACCGGGCCGTCCACCCGGGCCGTGGTGTCCCGCGCCTCGTCCAGCAGCGCCTCGAACGCCGCGGGGAAGCTGGCCGCCGCCGTGTCCAGCCGCCTCATGACGCCAGCGCCGCGCGGAACCGCTCGATCCAGGCGCCCACGGCCTCGGGCTGCGTCTTCAGCGCGGTGCGGTTCACCACCAGGCGGCTGGACACGCGGGCGATCACCTCGCTCTCCCTCAGGCCGTTGGCGGCCAGGGTGGAGCCGGTCTGCACCAAGTCCACGATCAGCTGCGACAGGCCGAGGCCGGGCGCCAGCTCCATCGCGCCGTTCAGGTGGACCACGTCGGCGTGAATGCCGCGGGCGGCGAAATGGCGGCGGGCGATGTTCGGGTACTTGGTCGCCACGCGCACCCGCGACCACAGCCGCGACTCCGCCGTGTCGATCCAGCCGGACGGGCCGGCCACGCTGACCCGGCAATGCCCGATGCCCAGGTCAAGCGGCGCATACAGCTCCGGGTAGTCGAACTCCATCAGCACGTCCGAGCCGCAGATGCCAATCTGCGCGCCGCCGAACGCCACGAAGGTGGCGACATCGAACGGGCGCACGCGCACCACGTCGAGCGCTGGGTCGTCGGTCGGGAAGCGCAGGCGGCGCGAGTCCTCGTCCAGGTAGTCGGCTGCCGGATGCACGCCGGCGCGGGACAGCAGCGCGCGGCACTCCTGGAGGATGCGGCCCTTCGGCAGGGCGAGCACCATGGGGCCGGCCTGCTCCGGCGCGAGCGCGGACTGGGGGAATTGCGCGGTCATGGCCGCTGCGGCGCAGGTCGGATCATGGCGGTGCGTAGCATCGTCGGCCTGGAGCGGCTAGGCGGCGTCCGGCCTCGGCTAGTAACCCTGGCCCGAGCCTGTGCTGTAACCCTGGGACGGCTGCCCGCCGCCGGGCTGGGGCGACCCATATCCAGGCTGCTGCGCGCCATACCCTTGTTGCTGCGGAGGGTAGCCCTGGGGCGGCGCGTAGCCGGACGGCGTTCCGTAGCCCGGCCGTGCGCCATAGCCGGGCGGGGCTCCGTAGCCTGGTTGGGCACCATAACCCGGCTGGCCGCCATAGCCTGGCTGGCCGGCGTAACCTGGCTGCCCCCCGTAGCCAGGCTGCGCTGCGGCGCCGGGTTGTCCGGGATAGCCGGGCGGCGTTCCGTAGCCGGATGGCCCATCGGACGGCACGCAGCCACTAAGGCCGATCAGGGCCGCTAGCGCGGCTGGGCCGATCAGGGCCGCTAGCGCGGCTGGGCGGACGAAGCGGTGCATGGCGGGACTCCTGTTGCGGTCATAGCAAAGCGCGGCAGCCGCCGAAGTTCATCCGGTCAGCTTCGCCAGCAGCCGGGCGTGGCTGCGCAGGCCGTGGCGGAAGCAGCGCCACTCGAACTTCTCGTTCGGGCTGTGGACCTGGTCGTCGGCGAGGCCGAAGCCCATCAGCAGCGAATCGAGGCCCAGCAGCCGCTTCATGCTTTCCACCACGGGGATGGAACCGCCGCTGCCGATCGTCACGGCGGTGCGGCCGTACTCGTCGGCCAGGGCGGCACGGGCGGCCTGCACCCAGCGGCTGTCCGCCGGGATCTCCACGCCGGGGGCGCTGCCGAACAGCTCGAACGCCACTCGCGCATCGGCCGGCGTGCGGTCTGCCACGAAGCGCTGGAACGCGGCGAACACCGCCGCCGGGTCCTGGCCCGGCACCAGGCGGAACGACACCTTGGCCGAGGCCTGCGCCGCGATCACCGTCTTGCCGCCCGCCCCGGCGTAGCCGCCCCAGATGCCGTTGATGTCCGCGGTCGGCCGCGCCCACATCCGCTCCAGCGGCGCCCGGCCGCGCTCGCCGGCGGGGATGGATAGGCCGATGCCGCCAAGGAACGCCGCCTCGTCGAAGCCGAGCGCCTGCCATTCGGCCGCCAGCGCCGGCGACAGCTCCGCCACGCCGTCATAGAAGCCCGGCAGCTGCACCCGCCCGTCCGGATCGTGCAGCGCCCCCAGGATGCGGGTCAGCGCGTTGATCGGGTTGAGCGCCGACCCGCCGAACAGGCCCGAGTGCAGGTCCCGCCCGGCTGCGTGCAGCGTCAGCTCGACGTATACGATGCCGCGCAGCCGGGTGGTGAGGGCCGGGGTGTCGGCATCCCACATGTCGGTGTCGCTGATGATGGCGACCTCGGCGGCGAGCGCGTCCCGGTGCGCCGCGAGGAAGGCTTCGAGGTTGGGGCTGCCCACCTCCTCCTCGCCCTCGATCAGCACCGTCACCGGGCAGGGCGGGCCGCCGGCCGCGTCATGCCAGCCGCGCAGCGCCTCCAGCCACATCATGACCTGGCCCTTGTCGTCCACCGCGCCGCGGGCGGTGATGCGGGCGCCGCGCGGGCCTTCGCTGAGCGCCGGCTCGAAGGGCGGGCTGTGCCAGAGGTCCAGCGGCTCGGCGGGCTGCACGTCGTAGTGCCCGTAGTAGAGCAGCCGCGGGCCGGGGTTCGTGCCGGGATGGCGCGCGAGCACGACGGGATGGCCCGGCGTCTGGATCACCTGCGCGTCGAAGCCGATCTGGGCCAGGTAGGTCCGCAGCCAGCCTGCCGCGGCGGCGCAGTCGGCGGCGTGGCCGGGCTGGGCGCTGACGCTGGGGACGCGCAGCAGCTCGAACCAGCGCGCCCGGGAGGCGTCGAGCCCGCCCTCGATCCGGTCCAGCACGGCTGCCAAAGCGCCGGTTGTAGCGTCGGTCCTGGCGTCGGTCAGGGCGTCGGTCATGGCTTGGCTCCGTAGGTGTTGAGGAACATCAGGACGGCCGCATCCACCACCGTCTCCATCATGGCTTCGTCGGCCGCGCCGGCCAGGCCGAGGCGGCGCAGCATGGCGATGCGGGTCTGGCACAGCGAGAAGAACTGCTCGGCTGCGAACACCGGGTCGGCAACGTCCAGCCGGCCGGCGGCGGCCTGGCGCGCCAGCCAGTCAGCCAGGAACCCGACCGCCATGCGAGGGCCGGTGTCATAGTAGGCGCGGGCCAGCTCCGGGAACTTGAACGCCTCCGCGACCGTCATGCGGAAGATCGTCAGCCCGGCGTTGGACATCATCAGCTGCAGCATCCGCAGCCCGATGGCGCGCAGCGCGGCGCTCGGCGCATCGTCCGGGTCCTGGGTGTCGAACGCGTGCCGCAGCTCCTCGCACTCGCGCGCGACCCAGGCGGCGAACAGCTCCGCCTTGCCTCCGAAGTAGTTGTAGAGCGTACCCTTCGAGACGCCGGCACGGGCCGCGATGCGGGACATGCTGGCGCCCTCGTAGCCGTCCTGCGAGAACACCGCCGCCGCGCCCCGGAGGATTTGCGATTGTTTCTCCGCTGAGAAGCCACCCGTGTCGGCGCTCGAGGCAGCTGGCTGTTCCATGCGTGGGTTGACCTTCCTCGCAAACCCGGGCTTTTGTCAAAACGTTGACCGAACCGATCGGTCAGCCCGGACCGGCTGGTCCCGTTCTGCCGGAGGCCTGCCGACCTTGAGACTGCCCTCCTTCGCGCTCGCCTCCATGGCCTTGCTGGGCGGCTGCAGCCTCGGGCCGAACTTCCAGCGGCCCAGCCTGTGGGCACCGGGGTCCTGGTTCGCCAGCCGACCCCGGCCGCAGCCCGCGGCGGCGCCCAGCCAGGTTGTGGCCGAACCGATCGACCCGGCGTGGTGGCAAGTGTTCGACGACCCGATCCTCACGCAACTGGAGGAGCAGGCCGCCCGATCCAACCTGGACGTGCGCCTCGCCACCATACGCCTGCAGGAGAGCCGGGCGCAGCGCGGCGTGACCGCCGGCAGCGAATATCCGCAGGTCAACGCCAATGCCAATTACACCCGGGAGAAGATTTCGGATCGCGGGGTTATCGGCCTGATCGGCGGCGGCGGCGGCGGCACCATCAACTCCAGCACGGCCACCAGCGCCAACGGCCTGAGCGGCACATCCGGCGGCATCCCCACCACCGTCACCTCGCAGGGGGGCGGCCCGGGGCAGCACATCCCTTCGTTCAACCTGTTCCAGTCCGGGTTCGATGCGACCTGGGAGCTGGATTTCTGGGGCCGGGTGCGACGCCAGGTGGAAGCGGCCGACGCCAACATCGACATGTCCGCGGAGCAGCGGCGCGACTCGCTGGTCACGGTGCTGGCCGAGATCGCCAACGACTACATGCAGCTGCGCGGCCAGCAACGGGATTTGCAGATTGCCCGCGACACGCTGTCCAGCGAGCAGGACAGCCTGCGCCTGACCCGGGAGCGGCAGGCAGGCGGCCTGACGACGGGGCTCGACGTGGCCAACGCTGCAGCCCAGGTGGCCAGCACGGCAGCGACCATCCCGCAGCTGCAGGCGCAGGCGGACGTCACCATGAACGCGGTCGCGCTGCTGCTCGGCGAAACGCCGGGCGCGCTGGCGGCCCAGCTGTCCCCGGCCAAGCCGGTGCCGCCGGTGCCGCCGACCATCCCGGTCGGCTTCCCATCCGAGCTGGTGCAGCGGCGGCCCGACATCCGCCGTGCGGAGGCGCAGCTGCATTCGGCGACGGCGGACATCGGCGAGGCGGAGGCGGAGTTCTTTCCCAAGTTCACCCTGGCCGGCAGCATCGGCGTGCAGGCGATCCAGCTGAAGAACCTCGGTAACTTCGGCGCTTACGGGGCGCTGCAATACTCTGGCGGGCCGTCCGTCACCATCCCGGTGTTCCAGGGCGGCCAGCTCAAGTTCAACCTCATCCTGCGCAAGGCGCAGCAGCAGGAGGCGGCGGTGCAGTACCAGCAGGTGGTGCTGCAAGCGTTCCACGACGTGGACAACGCGCTGACCAACTACTCGGCCGAGCAGCTGCGCCGCGCCCAGCTGGCCATCGCGGTGGACCAGGCCCAGCACGCGCTGGACCTGGCGCGGGACCAGTACGTGCACGGCCTGTCCACCTTCCTGGACGTGCTGACGGCGCAGCGCACGCTGCTGCAGGCGCAGCAGCAATACGCGGACAGCACAACGACGGTGTCGAGCAACCTGGTGCAGCTCTACAAGGCGCTCGGCGGCGGCTGGGAGGCGAGCTTCCCGCGGGGGACTGCGGCGGAGAGGGCGCCCAAGCAGTTCTAGCCCAGCATCCGCCGACGCCGCGTCAGACTGTCGCCCAGGCGCACCATTGGTCCATGGCGAGAGCGCAGCCGTGCACTGCCTTCACCTCGTCCAGGAATTCCGTTGCGAGCTGTTCGATTTCGACCGGCTCGCTCTTGGGATCGGTCAAGGACCGGACAACCGCGTAGGTCGCCGCCACCCAGCGGAAGTACAGCCTGGAGCTCTCCGTGCCCACTAGACGCTCGCACGACACGTCCGGCGCTTGCAATCCGGCGTCTGCGAACACGGAACCGAGCCGCGTTGCAACGTCCGGGCATTGGACGGTTTTGCCGATGATGCGCATTACTTCGGAAAGCGTGGCGTCAAACAGCGGCAGCGGCGGCGCCGCTTTAGGTTTTGGGCCCAGATCGTACTCGTGGAACATGATGGTGCCGCCGGGCCGCAGGCGCTCTGCTGCGGCCCGGACGAAGCTTGCTGGATCCGCCTGGTAGATCAGCACCCAACGGCCCACGGCGAAATCGAACGGCGCATCGTCGAGATCGGTTTCCGAATCTTGCCGGAACGACACGTTGCCGACCTTGTCGCGTTCCATGCGCTCGGTTGCAAACTGGACGGCCGTCATGGCCCGGTCGATCCCGACGACATGCCCGGTCGGACCGACCAGTTCGGCTGCCAGGAACGACACGTCGCCAGCGCCGCAGCCGAGGTCCAGCACTCGCATGCCTGGCCGCAAGCCTGCCTGGCTCAACATCCGTTCAGTGATGGGCTTCAACAACCCGGCCTGCAGCGCCAGCCGTTGCAACTCCGCTGGGGAGTGCCCAAGAAAGTACTCAGCCATTCCTTGCTCCTGATCGCGGCAGGGCCGGCATATCCTAAAGATGCCGGCCTCTCATAGTACGCCAGGCTCGCTGCCGTCGCTGCCGTGGCTCCGCTGCTTTCCCAACAGCCTCCAGCCTTGCGGCTGGATAGGCCAACAGCAGCGCTCAGTGCATCCGCGGCGACTTCAGCAGGGAGCGGCGGTCCACCGTGGCGATGCTGACCGGCAGCTTGCGCTCGTCGCGCTCCACCATCAGCCTCACCTTGGCGCCGGCCGCGCCGCAGGCCCACACGCCGCGCCACAGGCCGGCCAGGTCGGTCACCTCCTCGTCCTCCACCGACAGCACGTGGTCCCCGGTGCGCAGGCCGGCGCGGTCGGCTGGGCCGCCGTCGGCCAGGCCGCCGATCACCACCGTCTCCTCGTCCTCCATGGCATACATGCCGAGCCACGGCCGGGCCGGGCGGTTCACCTGGCCGTAGCGGCGCAGGTCGTCCAGGATGGGGCGCAGGATGTCGATCGGCACGATCATGTTCATGTCGTGCCGGCGGCCCTTGGCGTCGCCCTGCTGCAGGATCAGCGAGCCCACGCCGAGCAGCTTGGCATCCTTGCCGATCAGCGCCCCGCCGCCCCAGAACGGGTGCGCCGGGGCGGTGAAGATCGCCTCGTCCAGCAAGTACTCCCAGTAGCCGGCGAACTCCTGCCGGCCCACCACCTTGGTCTCGATCGCCCGGCTGCGCCCGCCGGCGGCGGCGAACAGCACCGACTCGCCCAAGCCGACCGCGGAGCTGTCGCCGAACTCCAGCTTCGGCAGGCCAAGCTTGCCCAGCGGCTGCACCAGGCCGAACCCAGTCTCGCCGTCGAACGCGAGCGCGTGGCCCGGCACGGCACGCCCGTCCGCGGAGGTGAGCCAGACCGTCTCCGCCTCGGTGATGAGGTATCCCATGGTCAGCAGCAGCCCGTCGTCGCCGATCACCACCGCCGAGCCTTCGCGCTCCGTGCCGAGCGCCGAGGCGGTGAAGGCGTCCGCAGGCGTGGAGGCGTGCACGCCGACGACGGCGCTCAGCACGCGGTCGAGGTCGAACGCGTAATCCGCCGGGTCCGGCTGCAGCTCGGTTGGGATGGTCCATTCCCTGGGCATGTCAGGCGTAGTTCACCATGATGGTCTTTTTGTGCATGAAGTGCTCCAGCATCGCCTCCAGGCTGGCCTCCTTGCCCAGGCCGCTGCTTTTCACGCCGCCGTAGGACAGGTTGGCCTGCACCACCAGGTTCTGGTTGATCTGCACCAGCCCCGCCTCCAGCCGGTGCGCCAGGTCCAGCCCCACCTTCAGGTTGTTGGTCCAGACCGAGGCGGCCAGGCCGTACTCGGTGCCGTTCGCCTTCGCCAGCGCCTCCTCCGGGTCGTCGAACGGGAAGATGCAGGTGACGGGGCCGAAGATCTCCTCCTGCACCAGCGGGCTGTCGTCCGGCAGGCTGGTGAAGATGTGCGGCTGGATAAACAGCCCTTTGCGCAACGCCGGGTCAGTTGGCATGGCGGAGCAGGCGCGGCCCTCGGCGCCCGCAGTGGCTTTGCCCTGGGCGATGTAGCCGCTGACCTTGTCGAACTGGTCGTGGCTGATGATGGCGCCGATGTCGGTCGCCTCGTCCAGCGGGTCGCCCATCACCATGGCGTCCACGCGCTCGGCCATGGCGTCCACGAAGCGCTGGAAGATCGGGCGCTCGACGTAGATGCGGCTGGCGGCGGTGCAGCTCTGGCCTTGGCGGGTGAAGCGCATGGAGGTGAGCGCGCCAGCGACGGTCTTGTCGAAGTCGCAATCGGCGAACACCAGCATGGGGGACTTGCCGCCCAGCTCCAGCGTCACCGGGATCAGCTTCTCGGACGCGGCCTTGGCCACGATGCGGCCGACCTCGACGCTGCCGGTGAACGTCACCTTGCGCACCTTGGGGTGCAGCACGAGCGGCGCGCCGCACTCCGGGCCGTAGCCGGAGACCATGTTGTAGCACCCGGCGGGCAGGATGCGGTTCACCAGCTCGCACACCCGCAGCACGGTGAGCGGCGCTTCCTCGGCCGACTTCACCACCACCGCGTTGCCAGCCACCAGGGCGGGGGCGACCTTGAGCGCCATCAGCAGCAGCGGCACGTTCCAGGGAATGATGGCGCCCACCACGCCCAGCGGCTCGCGCACCGTGACGGACAGCACGCCAGGCGCGAACGGCACCGTCTCGCCCTTCAGCTCGCCGCCCAGGCCGCCGAAGAACTCGAAGATGTCGGCGATGGTGTTGGCCTCGACCCGGCTCTCGGTCCGCAGCGCCTTGCCGGTCTCGAGCGCGATCAGCCGGGCCAGCTCCTCCACGTGCTCGCGCAGGAGGGCGGCGCACTGCCCGACCAGCGCGCCGCGCTTGCGGGACGCCGTCTTGGCCCAGGCCTTCTGCGCCGCATCCGCGGCCTCCACGGCGTCCGCCACGTCGTTCGCGTCACCCTCGGCAGCGCGGGCCACTTCCTCGCCGGTCGCCGGGTTGACCACGGCGAAGCTCTTGCCAGAGCGGGCGGGAACGAAGCGGCCGCCGATCAGGTGCACGCCGGACAGGGCGCGGGCGAGGGCGCGCTCGTCGAGCGTGGGGCCTTCGGGGGTGGGGTGCGGGTGGTCCAGCATCGGTTTGCCTCCCATGGCGGCGTGCTTGTAATCCAGGGCAGACAATGGCCCTGGCCTCGCAGGCGGGCAAGCGGGAGGCAAGATGACGCAGCAGCCGAATGGTCCACTGCACGGCCCTCTTCACGGATTGACGGTGTTCGACCTCACCCGCGTGCTGGCCGGGCCGACCTGCGTGCAGATGCTGGGGGACCTCGGCGCGGACATCATCAAAATCGAGAAGCCCGGCAGCGGCGACGACACCCGCGGCTTCGCGCCGCCGTTCATGCCGGGGACGCAGGAGAGCGCTTACTTCGTCGGCGTGAACCGCAACAAGCGATCGGTCACCCTGGACATCGCCACGCCCGAGGGGCAGGCGCTGGCGGTGCGACTGATCGGCCAGTGCGACATCCTGGCGGAGAACTTCAAGGTGGGCGCGCTGGCCAAGTACGGCCTCGGCTACGAGCAGCTGCACGCGCGCTTCCCCGCGCTGGTCTATTGCTCGATCACCGGGTTCGGCCAGACCGGCCCATACGCGCCGCGCCCCGGCTATGACAGCCTGGTGCAGGCGATGGGCGGGGTGATGAGCCTGACCGGCGAGCCGGACGGGCTGCCGCAGAAGGTGGGCGTGCCAGTGGCGGACCTGTTCGCCGGGCTGTACGGCTGCATCGGCATCATGGCGGCGCTGCGCCACCGCGAGGCGACCGGGCAGGGGCAGCAGGTCGATATCGGCATGCTGGACACCCACGTCGCCTGGCTGGCCAACCAGGGCATGAACTACCTGGCCACCGGGGAGAACCCGCCGCGCCTGGGCAACCAGCATCCCAACATCGTGCCCTACCAGGTGTTCCGCACCGCGGACGGCTCCATGGTGCTGTCCGTCGGCAACGACGCGACGTTCAAGCGGTTCTGCGACGCCTTCGCGCTGGGCCACTTGCTGGAGGACGCCCGCTTCGCCACCAACGCGGCCCGCGTGGCCCACCGCCAGCTGGTCACCGACGCGCTGGCCCCCGTCATGGCGCAGCACCCGACCGGCTGGTGGGTGGAGCGGCTGGAGGCACTCAAGGTCGGCTGCGGCCCGATCAACACCCTGGCCGAGGTGTTCGCCGACCCGCAGGCGCAGGCGCGCGGCGTCGTGGTGCAGATGCCGCACGCCGCGACACCCGAGGGGGTGCGGGTGATCGCCAACCCGGTGCGGCTGAGCGAGACCCCCGTCGCCTACCGCCTGCCGCCGCCCACGCTCGGGGAGCACACGGAGGCGGTGCTGACGGAGCGGCTGGGCTTGTCGACGGACGAGGTGGCGGCGCTGCGGGCGAGGGGCGTGGTGTAGCAGGCTGCTGAAAAACCCTGATCGTCTGCTTTGCAGGGCTCTCCCTCCGGTGGCCTTCCAATCGCCCGAAGGAGGCGATTGGAACCTTGGGCCACCTCCGCCCTGCACCCGGAAGGGAATAGTCATCCCCTTCACCCCTCATAATAAAGGTGTCCAGAGGATGACCATCCTCTGGTGGGGCTCGGGGCAAAGCCCCGACCTTGCCTATCAAGACGCCTCCTCCTCCGCGGCGTTCTGGGTCACTTGCACGGCCCCGCCGTTCAGGTGCGAAGCGGCGAGGTGGCCCAACGCCACCGCGCCCAGGCAGAGCAGCACGGAGGCCGCGATGTTGACCATCGCCCGCCCCGGCGCGCCGCCCCGCAGCAGGTCCAGGTTTTGCAGGCTGAACGACGAGAAGGTGGTGAACCCGCCGCACACCCCCACCATGACGAACAGCCGCGCGGCGTCCGACGCAGGATAGCGCCCGCCCGCCAGGGTGAGCGTGCCGAAGAAGCCGATGGCGAAAGAGCCGAGCACGTTGATGCCGATCGTGCCCCAGGGCAGCGAGCGGCTGACCGGCAGCGCCCACACCGACACCCAGTAGCGCGCGACGCTGCCGAGCGCCCCGCCGAATGCCACCAACAAGGTTTGTGCCATGCGCGCTCCCGCCAGCCGCCGGACACGGATCGTCCTTGGCGGGGCTGCCCGTGTCAACGCATGGCGGTCCGGCGAAGGAAATCGCTTATCCGCTGCCGCGGAACGGCGGATCCAGCAACGCCGTGGCCCCGTCCGCAGCGCCCGCCGCGCTCCCAGCCCAGCCCGGCGGGGCGCGCCCGGCCGGATCGCGGGACGGCTGCGGCGCGCCTATGGTCGGCGCGGCGATCCGGGCGGCCAGGGCGGCCAGGCTGTCCTGGGCTTGCTGCGCCCATGGCTCGGCCAGCTCCGCGGCGGCGAGGCCCAGGTCGCGGCAGAGGCCGGAGATGGCGACCGGCACGGGCACGTCGGTGATGCCCCGGGTCCAGTCCGGCCGGTCCAGCCGCTCCAGCCGCTCGACGCTCTCCGGCGTCTCTGGGCGCTCGGCCTCCTCCGCCGGACGGGCGGGCGGCTTGCCGGCGGCGCGCTGCGCAAGGGGCTGGTCCAGCACGCGGGACAGCATGATGATGCGGCGGATGCAGCGCGCGATGCGGTCGAACGCCGTCGCCGCGCGATCGACCGGCTTGCCGGCGGCGGAGGCGGCCAGCGCCTGCTCGTGGACCAGCCGGGCCATGTCGGAGGCACGGTCGAGCATGTCGTTCAGCACGCGGTGGTAGTGCGCCTCCAACGCCGCCTGCTGGGCGTCGTCGGTCAGCGCGGCGGGGGAGGGCGAGGCAGGGAAGGACGAGGTGGGCACGAACGGAACAAAGCATAGACAGAAGGCAGTTTGCAAGCCTTGCCGCATACGAGCGCAATTATGGCATGGGCCTTGCTACGCTCTTGTCATGCAACTCATTAGCGCCACGCCCAGCCCATACGCCCGCAAGGTCCGCATCGCCCTGGCGGAGAAGGGCCTCGCGTTCGAGCTGCTGACCCAGGTGCCGTGGAACCACGACACGTCCTTGCCCCTGCACAACCCGCTCGAGAAGCTGCCGGTGCTGCTGCCCGGCGACGGGCCGCCCATCTACCATTCCGCCCACATCCTGGACTGGCTCGAGCGCCGCCACCCCGAGCCGGCGCTGCTGCCCCGCGACGACGACGGCATCCTGGAGCACCGCCGGGTCGAGGTGGTGGCGGACGGCGTGTGCGACGCGCTGATCCTGTGCCTGTTCGAGCGCATGCGCCCGCCTGGCTGCCAGAGCGCGCCGTGGCTGGCCCGGCAGATGCGCAAGGTCGATGGCGGGGTGGCGGACCTCGCGCGCACGGTCGGGGAGCAGGCCTTCGCGGTGGGCGGCCGGTTCGGCCTGGCCGACATCGCCGCTGGGTCGGCGCTGGGATACCTGGACGTGCGCTGGCCGGAGATCGACTGGCGCGGGCGCCACCCGGGTCTGGACACCTACGCGGCCCGGCTGTTCGCCCGCCCGTCGTTCCAGGCCACCATGCCCGCGGTGCAGGCCATCCGGGACGCCGTGGTGTGAGCGTGGCCCCGGCGCCGAGGCTCGGCCTGGCGTTCACCGCGGCCGTGCTGGCGGCGTTCTTCGGCTTCCTGCTGCTCGCCGCTGCGGCGCCAGGCTGGCTGACGCGCCCGGCGTTCGGCGCCGTGCCGCTGGGCTTCGTGCTGGCGGCGGGGCTGATCGTGGGCACGGTGCTGCTGACGGGGGCCTACGCCCTGCTGGCCGGCAGGGCGCAGCGGCCGTGAGCCAGCCGGCAAGCCCGGTGGCGATCGGCCTGTTCCTCGCCTTCTTGGCGGTCACGCTGCTCATCACCGCCCGCGCCGCCCGCAGCCGCGGCCGCGAGGCGTTCTACACGGCGGGCGGTACGATCACGCCCGTGCAGAACGGCCTGGCGATGGCGGGCGACTTCCTCTCCGCCGCCGCCTTCCTCGGGCTGACCGGCATCATGGCGACTACCGGCTTCGACGGCGTGGTGTACGCGCTGGGCTTCCTGATGGGCTGGCCGGTGCTGATGTTCCTGGTGGCGGAGCCGTTGCGGACGATGGGCCGGTTCTCCTTCGCCGACGTGCTCGCGGCGAGGCTGTCGGAGAAGCCGCTGCGGGTGGTGGCCGCGTGCTCCTCCCTGGTGGTGATCGCCTTCTACCTCGTGGCGCAGATGGTCGGCGCTGGGCAGCTGGTCGAGCTGCTGTTCGGGTTGGACTACGACTATGCCGTGGTCGCGGTCGGGGTGCTGATGGTGCTCTACGTGAGCTTCGGCGGCATGACGGCGACCACCTGGGTGCAGATCATCAAGGCGGGGCTGTTCCTAGCGGGCGCTGCGCTGCTGACGCTGCTGGTGCTGGCGCGATTCGGCGGCGTCTCCGCCCTGGTGACGGCCGCGGTGGCGGCCCATCCCAGGCACGCGGCGGCGCTGGGGCCGGTCGGCCCGCCGGCCGACCCGGTGTCCTGGATGTCGCTGGGCATGGCGCTGGTGTTCGGCACGGCCGGGCTGCCGCATATCCTGATGCGCTTCTTCACCGTGCGCGACGCCCGGGCCGCCCGCCTGTCCGTGTTCTGCACCACGGCGTTCATGGGGTGCTTCTTCCTCATGGTCATGGTGATCGGCTACGGCGCGGTGGCCCTGGTGCTGCCGGACCCGGCCTACCGCAACGCCGCCGGCGGCTTGCGCGGCGGCGCCAATATGGCGGCCATCCACCTGGCGCACGCGGTGGGCGGCTCCGCGATGATGGGCTTCATCTCCGCCGTGGCGTTCGCCACCATCCTGGCCGTGGTGTCCGGCCTGGTGCTGACGGGCGCGTCCGCCGTGTCGCACGACCTGTTCGCCCGCGTGCTCGGCAACGTGGACGAGCGGCGGGAGATGGCGGCCTCCCGCATCGCCGCCATTTGCTTGGGCGCGCTCGGCATCGGGATGGGCCTGCTGTTCCGGACGCAGAACGTGGCCTACATGGTCGGGTTGGCCTTCGCGGTCGCGGCGAGCGCCAACTTCCCGATCCTGCTGCTGGCGATCTACTGGCGCGGCCTGACGACGGCGGGCGCGGTGGCGGGCGGGTTGACCGGGCTGGTGTCCGCCGTCGGGCTGACGGTGATCGGGCCGGGCATCTGGGTCAAGGCGCTGGGCCACCCGGCGGCGCTGTTCCCCTACGACCCGCCGGCCATCGTCACCGTGCCGCTGGCGTTCGCCGTGACGATCGGGGTCTCGCTGCTCAGCCGCGCGGGCGCGGCGGGTCCGGTTGGGGTGGCGGCAGGGGAATAACGGCTGGCCGCGGTCCACGCCGCGCCGAAGGGGAGGCCGCTTGCTTCAGGAGTTGCTTGGGACTTTCTCAGCGCTGTCCGCCGCGAACGTGGTCCCGGCCGTCGTCGCGGCGGCTCTCGCCTGCCCTCTCGCGCGGCGGCGGAGGCTGAGATACCTCGGATGGCTCGTCGCCTTCATCCTGGCGGACGATTTCGTCCTCCTGATGCCGCTCCTGCTCAACTGGAAGGTCGGGCACTGGAACTGGATCGGGAAAGTCTTATCGATCCTGTTCGGTTTAACCGTGGCGAAACTTTGCTTCAGTGCTGCGGAGACAGGCCTGCGGCTGCCGCGGTCGCGCGCCGCGATCCTGTGGAGCCTCGCGGCGGTCCTCGGGGCCGTCGCCATCATATCCGTGCCGTCGATCCTGGCGGATGGGTCCCCGACCAACCTCGAGACCATCGCCTACGAAGCGACGCTTCCTGGGCTGGACGAGGAGTTGGCGTTCCGCGGCATCGGGCTGGCGCTGCTGCTCAGGATGTTCTCAGCCGGGCCGGACGACCGGCGGGCGCGCGTGATCGCCCTGCTGGTCACGTCGCTGTGGTTCACGGCGGTCCATGTCGTTCAATTGCAGGATGGTCAGTTGCTGGTGTCCTGGTCCCGCGTGCTCGACGTGTTCCCCGTCGGGGCCTGGCTCGCGCTGGTGCGGCTGCGGAGCGGCAGCCTGCTCGGCGGCGTCCTGGCGCACAACGCCGCCAACACGGCCAGCGAGATCATCAGCGCGCTCAAGGCATGAGGCGGCGGCTCAGGCCAGGAACACCGCCATCGCGATCAGCAGCACCACGATTCCGGCCGCCGCCATGACCACCAGCCGGGTGAAGCTGCCCCAGAAGGCTTGCTTGTCGGCGACGAACGCCGCGGCGAGGTCCGGGCCTGGCTCGGTGGCGACGGTGGTCTTGCCGTCCGGGGTCGTGGTGGTAACGGTGGTTGCCATGGCGCGGCCTTCTCAAGTCCTGTGCGGAATGGTGCGCATCTAGGGCGCGGGGGGCAGCCATGGCAAGGGGTTGAGCAGGGCGGCCCCGGCCTTGGGCAGCGCCGGTGCGCCCTGCGCCGCGGCGGCCAGGGCGGCGGGATAGAGCAGGTGCTCCTGCGCCAGCACCCGGGCGGCCAGGGTGTCCGCCGTGTCGCCGGGCAGCACCGGCACGGCGGCCTGCGCCAGGATCGGTCCCTGGTCCATCGCGTCCGTCACCCGATGGACGGTGCAGCCGTGCAGGCGGCAGCCGGCGGCCAAGGCGCGTTCGTGGGTGTGCAGGCCGGGAAAGGCGGGCAGCAGCGAGGGATGGATGTTGAGCATCCGGCCGGACCAGCGCGCGACCAGCCAGGGCGTCAGCAGCCGCATGTAGCCGGCCAGGCAGACCAGCTCGATCCGGTGCTCCATCAGCACGGCGTTGATCATTCGTTCGTGCGCTTCCCGGTCGCGGCCGAACGGGCGGTGGTCCAGGACGGCGGCGGGAACGCCTGCCGCCTGGGCACGGGCCAGCGCGCCGGCAGCAGGCTGGTTGGACAGCGCGAGGACGATGGCCGCCGGGTAGTCCGGACGCGCCGCCGCGTCCATCAGGGCCGAAAGGTTGCTGCCGCCGCCACTCGCCAGCACCGCCACCCGGCGGCGGGTCATTCGAAGGCGACCGTGGCGGGACCTTCCGCAGCCTCGATCCGGCCGATGGCGAACACCGTCTCGCCGTGCTTCCGCAGCAGCGCGGCGGCGGCGGGGGCGTCGTCCACCACCAGCGCCATGCCGATGCCGCAGTTGAACACGCGCAGCATCTCGTCCGCCGCCACGCTGCCCCGCTCGGCCAGCCACGCCATCACCGGCGGGCGCGGCCAGGCGGCGGCGCCCAGCACCGCGCGGATGCCGTGCGGCAGCGCCCGGGGCAGGTTGCCGGGCAGGCCGCCGCCCGTGACGTGCGCTGCAGCGCGCAGCAGCCCGGCCCGGTGCAGCGCCAGCACGGAGCGCACGTAGATGCGCGTCGGCTCCAGCAGCGCCTCGGCCATGGTGCGGCCGGCCGCGAAGGGTGCCGGGTCGTTCCAGCCCGCGTTGCCGCCCGCCACGATCTTGCGCACCAGCGAGAAGCCGTTGGAATGCACGCCGGAGCTGGCCAGCCCCAGCACCGCCTGGCCAGGCGCGACACCCGCGGGCAGCAGCGCCCCGCGCTCGGCAGCGCCCACGGCGAACCCGGCAAGGTCGTAGTCGCCGCCGCTGTACAGCCCCGGCATCTCCGCCGTTTCGCCGCCGACCAGGGCGCACCCGGCCAGCTCGCACCCGCGCGCGATGCCGGCGACCACGCGCGCCGCCTGCTCCACGTCCAGCGCGCCAGTGGCGAAGTAGTCCAGGAACAGCAGCGGCTCGGCGCCCTGCACCACCAGGTCGTTCACGCACATGGCAACCAGGTCGATGCCCACGGTGTCGTGCCGCCCCGTGTCGATGGCAAGCTTGAGCTTGGTGCCGACGCCGTCCGTGGTGGAGACGAGCACAGGGTCCGTGAAGCCGGCCGCCCTGAGGTCGAACAGCGCGCCGAAGCCGCCCAAGCCTCCCATGACGCCGGCGCGGCCGGTGGCGGCGGCGAGCGGTTTGATCCGGTCCACCAGGGCGTCGCCGGCCGCGATGTCCACCCCGGCGTCACGGTAGGTCGTCATTGGGCAAGGCCTCTCGTGACACTGTAGAAGGCGGGCCGGATCGGTTATTGTCGCGGCCATGGCATCGGCGCGAAACAACCACGGCGGACCCGGGCGCGCAAACCGCCGCGATGGAGGTCCCGCATGAGCCAACCCACCATGCGCGTGGCGCCACGGCTGCCGGAGCTGCCGGCCCCGCCCGTCCCGCCGCCGGGGCCGCGGCACGCCACCAGGGCGCAGCGGATCACGCTGCTGGCCGGGCTTGGGCTGGCCGTGCTGGCGGCGCTGCAGCTGTTCGCCTCCATCCTGCTGCCGTTCGTGATGGCGGCCGGGATCGCCTACTTCCTCGACCCGCTGGCCTCCCGCATGGCCCGCGCCGGGATGCGCCGCAACCTGGCCGCGCTGCTGCTTGTGGTGGGGCTGGTGGCAGGCGGGCTGCTGTTCGCCCTGCTGCTCTATCCGCTGATCCTGGCGCAGATCGGCATCCTGATCTCCCGCGTGCCCGCCTACGCCGGGGACCTGAAGGCGTGGGCGGGCCAGGTCATCGTCCACCTGCAGGAGCGGCTTGGCTCGGACTACGTGGACACCAAACTGCGGGACCTGGTGAGCGGCCAGGCGGGCGCCATGCTCGGCTTCATGGCCTCCGCGCTGACCCGCATCGTCGGCGGCGGCTTCGCGCTGTTCAACGTGCTCTCCCTGCTGGTGGTGACGCCGGTGGTGGCGTTCTACCTGCTGCGCGACTGGCCCGGCATGGTGCGCCGGGTGGATGGCTGGCTGCCGCGGCGCTACGCCGGGGTGCTGCGGCTGCAGGCGGCGGAGATGGACCGCATCCTGTCCGCCTGGCTGCGCGGCCAGGCGCTGTGCTGCGTGCTGCTGGCCCTGTTCTATGCGCTCGCCCTGCAGCTGGTCGGGCTGGACCTCGGCCTGATCGTGGGGCTGACCGCCGGCGTGCTGTCGTTCATCCCCTATGTCGGTTCCATCACCGGCGGCGTCGTCTCGATCGGCCTGGCGCTGGCGCAGTTCCCCAGCTGGGCCGGGGTCGCGGAGGTGGCGGCGGTGTTCGTCACCGGGCAGCTGCTGGAGGGCTACGTGATCTATCCTCGCTTCCTGGGCGATCGGGTGGAGCTGCACGCGGTCTGGGTCATTTTCGCGCTGTTCGCCGGCGGCGCGGTGTTCGGCTTCCTCGGCGTGCTGCTGGCGGTGCCGGTCGCGGCGGTGCTCGGCGTGCTAACCCGGTTCTGGCTGCGGCGATACCTGGGCAGCCCGCTGTACTCCGACCCGCCGCCCCCGCTTGCACAATCCCCGCCGGGGCCAGGCTGACGCGCCATGCCCAGCCAGCTTGCGCTGCCCTTCTTCCACCGCCCGGTGTTCGAGCCGGCGGCGTTCCTGCCGGATGCCTGCAACGCGGAGGCGCTGACCTGGCTGGACGCCGGCTGGCCCGGCGGCCGCCTGGCGCTGTGGGGCGGCGCGGGGCACGGCAAGAGTCATCTGCTGCACCTGTGGGCGACCCGGGCCGGCGCGTCGCTGCTGCCGGGTGGGGCGCTATGGGGCCTGGTCGAGCTGCCGGCCTCCGGCGGCCTGGCCGTGGATGACGCGGACGCCGCGGCGGAGGAGCCGCTGCTGCACCTGCTGAACGCCGCCGCCGAGGCCGGGCTGCCGGTGCTGCTGGCCGCCCGCGCCGCCCCGTCCCGCTGGCCCACCCGGCTGCCGGACCTCGCCAGCCGCCTACGCGCCACCACGGCGGTCGAGTTGGCGGCGCCCGGCGACGGGATGCTGCGCACCCTGTTCGCCAGCCTGCTCGCCGCCCGCCAGCTCGCCGTGCCGGGGCCGTTGCAGGACTGGATGCTGCTGCGGCTGCCGCGCGAGCCGGCGGCGCTGCGG
>CAXTPP010000036.1:0-28558 GCA_964246185.1 uncultured Acetobacteraceae bacterium | reverse complement strand
GTGGGGGTGGGGGCTGGCCGCGCGCCAGCCCCCCGAGGGGGTGGGGGGGGGGGGGCCCCAGGCTACGACTTGGCTGCCTTGGCCTTCAGCCCACCCAACCCTGCATCATAGACGCCGCCGATCGCGCTCAGGGCCGCCTTGTCGTCCATGGTGGCCGCCGGGGCATCGCCTTGGTCGGCCCGCTTGAACGCGCCGGTCCAGGTGACCAGGCTGCCCAATCCGGACGGCTTGACGCTGATGGTCGAGCTGTAGTCGGTGACCGGCAACGTCTTGACGTTCGCCGGGTCCTTGGTGATGACGTAGCTGTAGCTCATCGCCGCCGGGTCATAGGCCGTCAGCTGCTCCATCAGCCGCGGCCCGCCCAGGTCGAGCGTGCGGACCGAGCCGACCGTGTTGCCCTCGGTCGCGCTGGAGGTCTTGACCGGGGGAACCCAGGTAAGGTCGGGGAACTGGCCGATCATGCCCCAGACCTTGGCGGGCGGGGCGGCGATCTCCATCGTCTTGGTCTCATGCAGCACGGGTGCGGCGGCGTGGGCGATGCCGACCGACGCGACAGCGCCGAAGATGGCCAGCCTCAGTGTAGCGATGCTCAAGTACATTCCCCTTGTTTGTTGATTGATCCCGAACGCTAAAGACATTTACGCACGATGCAATGGTTGCGTGCGGGCCTGCGGCCTGATGCATCTATTCCGGCCGCCGGACGTTTCGCATCAGGTATGGCACCGGGTGCGCTGCGGTTCTGCCGCGCAACCAGCCAAGGCGCGGAGACGGGCATGACAGGATTGATCAGGCGGGTCGCAATGGTACTGGTGCTTGCCGCACTGTCCGGTTGCGTCGGCTACGATGATGGGGGCTTCGGTGGCGGCTTCGGCAACGACGGCTTCGGAGGCGGCGGGTTTGACGGCGGTTCGGGGTTCTACGGGCCGAGCTTCGGCAACTTCGGCGGCTATGGGGGAGAAGGTTTCGGCAGTGGGTTTGGCGGTGGCTTCGGCGGCTTCGGAGAAGGTTTCGGCGATGATGACTGACCCGGGGGTGAGACGGTTGCCAAAGCTGCCGGCTCGTGCAGCCGCTGAATCTCTTGGCTTGCTGGTTAACGATATAAGGAATGCTGGACTATGACTCTTAAAACTGGAAGCCGTGTCGCCGCCCTTTGTGCGGCCCTCATCATGCCAGCGGTCGCCAGCGCACAGCAGAGCGTGGCGGCCACGACCACGTCGGACCAGGGTTTGCCCGCGCGGGTTGAACAACGGCTGACCACGCTTCATTCCGAGCTGCGCATCACGCCGGCTGAGGAGACGTCGTGGGGGCAGTATGCGCAAGTCGTTCGCGCGAACGCCAAGGGCCTTAGCCAGCTGATGGCTCAGCGCCATGCCACCCTGGCCACGATGACGGCGACCGACAACATGCAGTCCCTGACCAGCATAGCTGACGCGCACGCGCAGAACATGCAGCGGCTCTCGGTCGCATTGCGGCAGCTGTATGCCGCGATGCCGCCGGATCAGCAGAAGAACGCCGATCAGGTCCTGCGCATGCACAGCCAGGCCCAAAAGAGCAGTTAGTACCCCGGTTCACAAGTTCGCTCACTAGGCGTTTGTATCTCGTTTAGGAGGCAGAAACGCTCAACGCTGGCCAGGATGTCGTCGGCGGTTTTGGCCCAGCGAAAGAGTTTTGATTCGGCATTTTTTGCGTTGACGAAGGCGGTGATTGCGTCACGTAGCTGGCCCATGTTGCGATGCAGCCCGCGACGGAAGTGGCGCGAGTGAGCAAAGCGAAGAAGCGTTCGACCTGGTTCAGCCAGGACGCGCTTGTGGGAGCGAGATGCACATGCCAGCGCGGCCGCTTTAGCAGTCACGCCTTTACCACTGGCGCTTTGTGCGTGACGTAGTTGTCCATCGCCATATGCACGTTCATGTCCGTGGACACGCCTCCCTTCACCTTGTCGAGGAAGCGCCGGAACTCGGTCGCCCTGTGCCGGGCGAAGCACTTGCCGATGATCCGGTTTCGTCAACGCACAGCACCAGAGCCCGTTCAGGCGGGGCCATGTAGAGGCCGACCATTGATCCTCCACGGTTTCCGTGGACGGGTTACGCTCGTTTGCTGCTCTGCCTGGTCTGGCGTGCGGTGGTCCAGGGCCGAATGCAGGCGCTGGCGGTTGTAGGAGCCCTCGACGTATGAGAACAGGCCGCGCTTGGCTTCGTCGCGGGTGCGGTAGGCTTGGTGGTGCACCAGCTCGGTTTTCAGCGTGTGGAGAAAGCTTTCCATTGGCGGGTTGTCCAGCGGGTTTGCCTGCCGGCTCATCGACGGGATGATGCCTGCTTTTGCCAGCGCCACTTGGTAGTCACCGCAAGCGTGCTGGATGCCGCGATCCGAGTGTTGGATCAGGCTGGCGCTGGGCCGCTGGCGTTGGGTGGCCATCGGCAGCGCCGAGGTCGCCAGCTCTGCCCTGAGATGGTCGCGCATGGACCAGCCGACGATTTTGCGCGTGTGCAGGTCCATGATGGCGGCCATGTAGAGCCAGCCCTCGCCCGTGGGTATGTAGGTCAGGTCCGCCAACCAGACCTGGTTCGGCCTGCTCGTGGCAGAGAACTTACGGTCCAGCTGGCCGCTGCCGCACCTTCCGGTTCCTGCTCGCGAGTGATGGCGCAACTCGGACGCAGGCAGGGCATCGCTGATTGTCAGGCGTGTGCCGTTCGTCGTCAGCCCCATCCGACAGGTCAGGCTGAAACCGAACCAAAATCACCCGAGCCGCACGGAATCACATCCGAGCCACCGGCGACCCCCACCGGGGTTGATCCAATCAAGCCAGACAACCTCATCTCCCAAATTAATATCGCGCGATGATGGCGCGTCCGCCGCTGGCCAGCTCGGCTTCGCTCTCCGCGGTTTGCTGCCGCGCATGGGGCGGCAGCCTTCCCCACTCTTCAAGCTGGCTGGTGCACTTGCCAAGCGGGATTTGCATGCAGATCAGGGTGACGGGCTGGTCGGAGGCGAGCACGCGCCGCAGCTCGGGCCGCATAACCTGCCAGTGGTTGGTCAAGGCGAAAACGCGGGGCACCGCCCGGTCCAGGAGGGCGAACACGATCGGCACCGTCATCCAGTAACTGCCGACGACGATGGCGGGCCGGTCGCCCGGGACCTGCCGTGCGATCATCTTCATGTCGGCGTTGATGGCCAGTTCCCGTCCGGGCGTCGCCGACACGAAGCGGATGCCATGGACCCCGCCGGCGACCCAGAGGATGGACGCGAGCGCGGCGGCGAGCAGGCCATGCCGGAGGATGGCGCGGCCGCGTGCAGTCATCGCTGGCAAGGTGGCGAGGAGCATCTCGCTCATCCAGCACGCGACCAGGGTGACGGCGGCGAAAACCTGCACGAAGTAGTAGCGGGGCAGGTTGCCGTTCAACTGCACCCATTGCAGGCAGGCATACAGGCAGGCGCTCGCCAGCAGCGCCCAGATCACCACTGCCGTCTGGAAGCGGACTTTGAGCGCCGGGCCGATCCCCCGGCAGGCCAGCGAGAAAGCCGCAATGACGGATGCCGCAACGAACAGCCGAGTGATGTGAAACTGGCCCGCCATCGCGGCCAGCGCCGCGCGAAGCGGGTCGCCGCCCAACACGACCCCGTATGGCGTGCCCGGCCCGGACAGCATGGACAAGATGGCGGCGGCACCGGCGGCGAACAATGCCGTGCCGAGTGTCAGGCGGGGCCGCAAGCCGGTCCGGCCTACGAGCAGACAATCAAACGCCAGGACCGGCAGCACCATGGCCGCCAGGGCGGCATTGACGAAGAAAGCCAGCCAGAACAGCACGGCCGAGAGTGTCAGCATCGCTGTGCGCCCACCCTGGTTATGTCCACCCTGGGCGCGTGCGGCCCGCAGGCCGAGGTAGAACATTGCGCATGAGACTGGGTAAGGCACCGGGCCTGTGAAGAACCCGCCGATGAACTCCGGCCGCATGCAGGTCATCAGCACGATGACCGCCACCGCGAACGCCTCGGCCCGCCGCGCCGTGATGCCGGCCAGCTCCATGACGAAGCCGATGGACGCGAACCCGGCCACGCTGCCGAGGAAGAGCTGGGCCACGAGGTTGAGCCGGATCGGCCTGATCCAGGCAGTGGCGAACGGGACCAGGTTGCCGAAACGATTCTGTTCCCAGTAGAACCAGGTCAGCTTTTCCTTGGCCATGATGGCAAGAAGCGCGGTGTCGGCGTCATGCATGCCGGTCCCTTGGCCGAACACGAGCGCTGCCGACCCCAGGACGACCAAAGCGGACGTGAAAATGAGGGTTGAACTGCTCCGATACCAAGCCAGCGGCCGAAACTGCATTGGCACAAGCTTAAGGGCTGATTGACTGGCTGCTCACAGCTATCAACCTCGTCAAATCACCTTTTAACAGGTCATCCAACGTGAATGGGCACGCATCTGGCAGCGGCCTTGGCTGGCCCGCGTTGTCTGCCACGTTCCTGGCCCTGAACAGCGCGCGGGCATACAGCTCTTCCAAATCCATCCGCTGCCGCATCGATGGCGAGAACCTTTGGCCAGCATCGTCAAGCAGCGTTTCAGCTTTCTCACGCCAGGGCCCCGCGGCCAAGCTTTCCGGCCAGGTCGGCAGTTTAAGGATGTGGCGCATCGCTTGGAGCGGCAGGCTGCGGCAGGCCTTTAGTTGAGACAGCCCCGCGTCCTGCACTTCCTCAGTCACGTTTCCCAATCAATATCCGCGTCGACTCGTTCGCCCGCAGCTAAACGGCGCAACAGGTCAGCCTGCGTTTCAGACCAGATCAGGGTATCGCTGTCATACAGCCCATCCGGCATGGCGCCCCTCACCCTCCTTTGTCGTCCGAGTTCACGCCCAGCTGCTTCAGCTTGCGGTGCAGCGCGCTGCGCTCCATGCCGACGAACCCGGCGGTGCGGCTGATATTGCCGCCGAAACGAACGAGCTGCGCCTGCAAGTACTGCGTCTCGAACAGGTCCCGCGCCTCGCGCAGCGGCAGCGCCATGATATCGGCCGTCGGGTCGAAGTTCAGCAGCGCCGGGGCGCCCTGGCCGATCTCGGGCGGCAGCATGTCGGCCCGGATCGCGTCTCCCGACCCGCCCGGCGCCATGATCAGCAGCCAGTCCATCAGGTTGCGCAGCTGGCGCACGTTGCCAGGCCAGTCATAGCTCTGCAACGCAGCCAGCGTGTCGGCGGACAGGTCCCGCGGGGCCATGCCGGAGTTCTCGGCCGAGCGGGACACGAAATAGCGCGACAGTTCCGGGATGTCCTCCCGCCGCTCCTTCAAGCTTGGCATCCGCAGCGGCACCACGGCCAGCCGGTAGTAGAGGTCTTCGCGGAACCGCCCGGCGGCGATCTCGGCCTGCAGGTCCTTGTTGGTGATCGCCAGCACGCGGACATCGACCTTGACCCGGGCATTGCCGCCCAGCCGTTCGAACGTCTGGTCCTGCAGGGCGCGCACGATCTTGCCCTGGGTTTCCAGCGGCATGTCGCTCACCTCGTCCAGCAGCAGCGTGCCGCCATGCGCCCGCTCCAGCACGCCGGCACGGCGCGGCGCGGCCGACGCATCCGGCCCCGCTTCCACGCCGAACAGCTCCTCCTCGAACCGGGCGGGCGCCAGCGTCGCGCAGTTCAGCGCAACGAACGGCCCCTCGGACCGGCGGGAACGGGCGTGGACCATGCGGGCCGCGACCTCCTTGCCGGACCCGGCCGGCCCATGGATCAGCACGCGTGACCCAGTGGGCGCCACGCGCTCGACCCCCGCCCGCAAGGCGGCAACCGCGCCGCTCTCCCCCGTCAGCACCGTCTCGGCTCCGATGCGCAGCCGCAGCTCGGCATTCTCCCGCGCCAGGGCTGCCGCCTCGAGCGCCCGGCGGGCCTGGATCAGCAGGCGGTCGGTCTGGAAAGGCTTTTCCAAGAAGTCATAGGCGCCATGCTGGATCGCCGTCACCGCCATCTCGATCGTGCCGTGGCCGGAGATCATCACCACGGGGACATGCGGCTCCTCAACATGCAGCGCCTTGAGGATGCCGAGGCCGTCCAGGCGGGAGTTCTGCAGCCACACGTCCAGGATCACCATTGACGGCCGGCGGGCGCGGAAGGCGGCGATGGCGGAGTCCGAGTCAGCGGCTTGCCTCGTATCGTAGCCTTCGTCGCGCAGTATGCCCTCGATCAACAGCCGGATGTCGGGTTCATCATCGACGATCAGGATCTCATGCGCCATGCGGGACCCTTTTATCGGTTATTGACGAAGCGGCAACCGTCATGCCGCCATGGCCGGCAAGGTCAGGCTGGCGACGGCGCCGGGTCCGCCTGCCCTGTCGTCCAGGGTCAATTTGCCGGCATGATCCTCCATGATCTTCTTCACGATGGCCAGGCCCAGTCCAGTGCCTTTCGGCTTGTGGGTCACGTAGGGCTCGGTCAACCGGTCCCGGCCCTCCGGGGGCAGCCCCACCCCGTCATCGCCCACCGCCAGCGTCACGCCGCCGTCGCCCTCGCGGACCGAAACGGTGATCTGGCCTATCGGCATGCCGTCGGCGCGCGGGCCTTCAACATGTGGGCGCATGGCGACGGCATCGGCCGCGTTCATCAGCAAGTTGGTGAGCGCCTGGCTGACCAGCCGCCGGTCACAGGCCGCCATCGGGCCGCGCTCCGGCAGGTCGGTCACCCAGGCGATTTCCGGGTGCGCCTGGCGCTGCAGCACCAGCGCCTCGCGGGCGATGCGGCCGATGTCCTCGGGCTTGATCACCGGCTGCGGCATCCGGGCGAAGGCACTGAATTCGTCCACCATGCGGCCGATGTCACCCACATGGCGCACGATGGTGTCGGCGCACTGCGCGAAGGTCACCGGATCGGACTGGATTTCGCGTGTGAAGCGCCGTTTCAGCCGCTCGGCCGCGAGCTGGATGGGGGTGAGCGGGTTCTTGATCTCGTGCGCGATGCGCCGGGCGACATCGGACCAGGCGGCCTTGCGCTGGGCGGCCAGCAACTCGGTCACGTCGTCGAAGGTCACCACGAAGCCGTCGATCCCAGTCCCCTTCAGCTCCGTGCCGATGCGAACCAGCAGCGTGCGGCGGTTGGCTGGCGGACCGACCTGCACCTCCGCCGTGAGCGCCCGGTCGGGCGTCGCCTGCGCCTCCTGCAGCAGAGCGCCGAACTCCGGCACCACCTGGGCCAGGGGCAGGCCGATCGAACCCAGGAGGTCACTGCCCATCAGCTCGGACGCAGCACGGTTCGGCAGGTCGACCCGGCCCTGGCCGTCCAGCCCGATCACTCCGGCGGACACCCCCGCCAGCACCGTCTCGGTGAACCGGCGGCGCTCGTCGATCTGGGCGTAGGCGCCCATCAGCTCGGTGCGCTGGGCAGCCAGTTGTCCCGTCATGCGGTTGAAGGCGCGGGACAGCCCGGCGACCTCGTCCTCGCTCTGCACCTCCGGCACGCGGACGGTCAGGTCGCCGGCGCGCACCCGCTCCGCCGCGTTGATCAGCCGCCCGACCGGCCGAGCGATCTGGTTGGCAATCACCAGCCCGGTCAGCGCGGCGGCGAACAGCACCAGCAGCGCCACAAGGGCGAAGATCAGCACGAAGGTCACTTGCAACTTGGTGCGGTTGTCGTCCAGCCGATGGTACTGCGCCACCAGCTGCTCGGTCCGGTCCACCGCCGCGATGATCTGCGTATCCACTGGCCGGTCGATCATCAGCAGCAACTCGGGCGTGGAGCCCAGCTTCACCACGGCGCGCACATGGTTCTCCGTGCCGCCGCCGATCACCGCTACGTCGCCGCGGCGGGCCGGCTCGATCTCCCTGTCGGTGGGCAGATCGACGAAGTTGCCCGCCAGCACGCCAGAAGAAAGAATGATCTCATGCGTGTAGGGATCGTAAATCACAGCTTGGATCAAGCCGTGAAACGTCGTCTCCTGGTCCAGCACCTCCTGGAACAACGCCGGCCGATCGGCCAGGAAAGCGCCCGCGCGGTTCAACGTGATGGCAACGCTGAGCGCGTCCGCCTTGATGTTGTTGCGATGCTCCTCCAGCGAGGTGCGGGCCGAGGTCAGGCTCGCGTCCAGCGCGGTGCGGATTCGGTCGTCGAACCACGATTGGATGCCAAGGTTGAAGAACGCCGCCGCGAACGCCGCCACAACGATGGCGGGCGTCACGGCCACCACCCCGAACATCAGCACCAGCCGCACGTGCAGGCGGGACCCGGCGGAGCCGCGGCGGCGCTCCACCCACACCCGGGTCAGCCGCCCGGCCAGGATCGCGCCCAGCAGCAGCAGCACGGCGGCGCAGGCCAGGATGGAGGCGAAGGTGAGGTTGGGCCGCAGCGTGATCGGCGCGCCGCCGGACAGCAGCACGAACGTCACGATGGCGAGCACCAGCGCCACCGCCGCCAGCACCAGCGTCACCACCTTGCCCAGCAGGATGTCCATGGCGCCGCCCATGCGTGAACGGCCCATTGCGAGCGGCGCGGGGGCGAGCGGCGCGGGGGCGAGCGGCGCGGGAGCGGACGACACGGGAGGCAGCGCGTCCATCGCCGCTCAGCCGATGCCGCGCACGACCGGAATCTCCAGGTCGCGTATCTTCTTGCGCAGCGTGTTGCGGTTCAGCCCGAGCATGGCGGCGGCCTTGATCTGGTTGCCGCGGGTGGCCGACAGCGTCATCTGGATCAGCGGCCGTTCCACCTCCGCGATCACCTTGTCATAGATGTCGCGCATGGGCGTATCGTCCCCGGACGTGGCCAGGAAGCGGCGGATGTGGCGTTCGACCGCGGCAGCGAGCGGCTCGGCGCTGTCGAATGCGGCCGGTGTCTCCTGCTCGCCGCCACCCGCGCTCAGTTCGGCCGCGACCACCTCCTCGCCGATCACCTCCTGCGGATACAGCGCCGAGAGCCGCCGCATCAGGTTCTCCAGCTCGCGCACGTTGCCGGGCCAGCGGTAGGCGCGCAGCCGCTCCACCGCGCCGCCATCCAGGGATTTGCCCGCCAGCCCGGCTTCCCGCGCCCGTTCCAGGAAGTGGCGGGCCAGCACGGGGATATCCTCGGTCCGCTCCCGCAGCGGCGGCAGGCGGATCGGCACCACGTTCAGCCGGTAGAACAAATCCTCGCGGAACTGCCCGGCGCGGATCGCCTGCCTGAGGTCCCGGTGGGTGGCGGCCACAATGCGGACGTTGGACTTGATCGGCTGCCGGCCGCCGACGGTGGTGAACTCGCCTTCCTGCAGCACCCGCAACAGCCGGGTCTGCGCCTCATGCGGCATGTCGCCGATCTCGTCGAGGAACAGCGTGCCGCCGTGCGCCTGCTCGAAACGGCCCTGGTTGCGGTTGTGGGCGCCGGTGAAGGCGCCGCGCTCATGGCCGAACAGCTCGCTCTCGATCAGCTCGCGCGGGATGGCGGCCATGTTGATGGCGACGAACGGGGCGGCCCGCCGCCGGCCGTAATCATGCAGCGCGCGGGCGACCAACTCCTTGCCGGTGCCGGACTCGCCGGTGACCATAACGGTCAGGTCCGCCGTCGTCAGCCGGGCGATGGTGCGGTAGATTTCCTGCATCGCCACGGAGCGCCCGATCAGCGGCAGCTTCTCTTCCTTCTCCACCGGCTCGGCCGGCGGCGGCAAAGGCGGCGGAGCAGCCAGCGCGCGGCCCACCACGGCCAGCAACTCCTTCAAGTCGAAGGGCTTGGGCAAGTATTCGAACGCGCCGCGCTGGGCGGCCTTCACCGCCGTCATCAGCGTGGACTGCGCGCTCATCACCACGACCTTCAGCTCCGGGCGGACCCGGCGGATGCGCGGGATGAGGTCGAGGCCGTTCTCGTCCGGCATGACCACGTCCGTGATCACCAAGTCGCCCTCGCCGTCCTCCACCCAGCGCCACAGCGTGGCGGCGTTGGAGCACGAACGGACCTGGTAGCCGGACCGCCCCAGCGCCTGGGTCAGCACGGTGCGGATGGAACGGTCGTCATCCGCGATAAGGACGGTGGGAATGGTCATGCGTCTCCTAGCAGCCTGGGACGACCGGCGATGGGGAGAGGTCAGCCCTCCCCATCGCCGGTTTCGTCGCTGATGACGGGAAGGTGGAGCGCGAACTCGGTCCGGCCGGCCCGGCTGTCCACCTCGATCAGCCCGCCATGGTCCGCCACGATCTTGGCGACCAGGGCCAGGCCGAGCCCGCTGCCGGATGGCTTGGACGTCACGAACGGCTTGAACAGATGAGGCCGGATGTCGTCGCCGATGCCCGGCCCGTTGTCCCGCACCGTCACCACCAGCGGCAGGTGGACGCGTTGCGTGGAACCGGGCACCGCCAGGCGCACACCGTTCCGGTAAGCCGTGGCAAGGGTGATCTCGCCGTTCAAGTCCGCTGCCGTCACGGCCTCGGCGGCGTTCTTGACTAGGTTAAGCAGCACCTGCACCAACTGGTCGCGGTTCGCCAGCACTGGCGGTAGCGAAGGATCATAGGACTCGCTGAACCTGATGTGCGCCGCGAACCCGGTCTGCGCCAGGCGTCTCACGTGCTCCAGCACCCGGTGGATGTTCACCGCCCGGCGCTCGATCGGCTTCTCGCCGAATACCTCCATCCGGTCCACCAGGGCGCGTATGCGGTCCGCCTCGTCCCGGATCAGCACCGCCAGTTCGCGGTCGCCTTCGCCGACGCTGCTCTCCAGCAGCTGGGCCGCGCCGCGGATGCCGGAGAGCGGGTTCTTCACCTCGTGCGCCAGCACCGCCGCCATGCCGCTCACCGACCGGGCAGCCGAGCGGAACACGGTCTGCCGGTCCAGCGCGCGCACGGCCGAACTATCCTGCAAGGACAGCAGCACGCTGCCCGGCTCCTCCAGCAGCGGCGTGGCCTGCACCGTGACCGCCTCCTTGTGCAGGCGGGGACTTTGCAGCGGCAAGTCGTGGTCGGCGATGGTGATGCCATGCTGCCGGACCTGGCCCAGCAGCGCGAACAGCGGGTGGTCGCCGGGCAGCAGGTCCCGCAGGCCCATGTGGGACAGCTGCTGCATCGAGAGGCCGAGGAATTGCTCGGCGGCGTGGTTGGCGAAACGGAAGCGGTCGCCGGCATCCAGCAGCAGCACCGGCACGGGCAGCGCGCCCAGCATGGCGGCCGTATCCGCCTCCCGATGGGCGCTCACCTTGCCGATCGCCTTCGACAGGGTCCGTGTGACCGTGCCGATCATGCAGCGAGGGCTGCCGGAGTCTCGATAAGCGGGTCGTAGAATGCGTCGATCAGGCGCAGCACCGCGCCCACGTCGTCACACCGCATGACGGCGGCGCGGAACTCGGCCGAGCCGTGCAGCCCGCGGGAGTACCAGGCGACGTGCTTGCGGCCCAGCCGAAGTCCTGGCTGCACGCCGAAATGCGCCAGCATGGCGTGGTAATGGTCGAGCAGGATGGCCTTCTGGGTTGCCAACGCCGGGTCAGGCAGGCGCTTCCCGGTCTGCAGGAAGGCGGCGACCTGGGCTGGGAACCACGGCCGGCCGTAGCAGCCTCGCCCGACCATCACGCCGTCCGCCCTGGAGCGCGCCCGGGCCTCGGCTGCCTGCTCAACCGTCGTGATGTCCCCGTTGGCGATCACTGGGATGCCGACCGCGGCCTTCACCCCGGCGATGAAGTCCCAATCGGCCGCGCCGGTGTAGAATTGCTGCCGGGTGCGGCCGTGCACCGTCACCATGGCGATGCCGCTCGCCTCGGCGATCTGCGCCAGCCGGGGAGCGTTCAGGTTTGCATGGTCCCACCCCATCCGCATCTTCAGCGTGACCGGAACCGGCACGGCGCGCGCGGTGGCCTCAAGGATTCGGGCGGCCCCCACTTCGTCGCGCATCAGGGCGGACCCGGCGCTCTGCCCCACCGCCACCTTCTTCACCGGGCAGCCGAAATTGATGTCGATCAGGTCTGCGCCGCGTCCCTCCGCGATACGGGCCGCCTCGGCCATAGCCACCGGGTCGCAGCCGGCAAGCTGGATCGCATTGGGGCCGGCGCCGTCCACGCTGGCCATCCGTAGCGTGGCCTGGTTCTCCCGCACCATGGCCCAGGAGGCGATCATCTCGGACACGACCATGCCAGCGCCAAGCCGCTTGGACAGCCGGCGGAACGGCAGGTCGGTGACGCCGGACATCGGGGCAAGGATGACCGGCGTGTCGATCGTCACCGCGCGCGGGCCAGCGCCCAGCGTGAGCGGCGGAAGATCGCCCGGCGTGAGCGGTGGGAGGGCATTGCCTAGCATTTGGGCAAAATACGCTGCGCATTGGCGTATAGCAATCATGGCAGCAGGCAGTGACATGCCGGATTGACGGGAACCGCCCCGCCGCGCATTGGTCCCGCCATGCGCATAGCCGCCATCCTGGTTGCCGCGGGCAACGGCGACCGTTTCGGCGGCGACATACCCAAGCAATTCACCATCATCGCGGGCAAGCCGGTCATCCGCCACGCGGCCGAAGCGCTGCTGCCGCACGTCACGGCGCTGCAGCCGGTCGGCGACCTGGACAGGGTGGCGGACGCGTTGTCCGGGCTGGACGTGCTGCTTGCCGTGCCCGGCGGCGAGACCAGGCAGGCCAGCGTGTCAGCCGGGCTGCAAGCGCTCAGCCAACACGCGCCAGACCTGGTGCTGGTGCACGACGCCGCCAGGCCGTTCGTGCCGCCGGCCACCATCCCCGCCCTGCTCGCCGCCTTGCGCACGCATGACGGGGCGATCCCCGCCATTCCCGTGGCCGACACGCTGAAACGGGTGCAGTCGGGAAGGATCGTCGCCACCGTGCGGCGGGACGGGCTGTATCGCGCCCAGACCCCGCAGGCATTCCGCTACCATCTGCTCCGCGCCCTGCACGGCGCCCGGGACGGCACGGCCACCGACGACGCCGCCCTGCTCGAGACGGCCGGCCACTCGGTCGCCATCGTCGCCGGCTCGGACGACAACATCAAGCTCACCTACCCGGAGGACATCGTGCGGCTGGAACGCGCCCTTTCGCCCCACCTCACGCCGCGCACTGGCACCGGGTTCGACGTTCATGCCGCCGAGGCAGGGAGGGCGCTGGTGCTCTGCGGCGTGACGGTGGCGCACGAGTGGGGCCTCGCAGGCCACTCGGACGCTGATGTCGGGATCCATGCGCTGTGCGACGCGATCTACGGCGCATTGGCGGAGGGCGACATCGGCCGCCACTTTCCGCCCAGCGAGGCGGAGTGGAAGGATGCCGACAGCGCCCGCTTCCTGCGCCATGCGGCGGCCCGCATCGAGGCACGCGGCGGAAAGCTGGCCAACGCCGATGTCACGCTCATCTGCGAGCGCCCCAAGATCACTCCGCACGCGACGGCGATGGCCGCACGGCTGGCCGAGCTGCTGGGGGTGGAAGCGAGCCGCATATCGGTCAAGGCGACCACGACGGAGCGACTCGGCTTCACTGGACGGGGTGAAGGCATCGCCGCCCAGGCTGTCGCCACGGTCCTGTTGCCGGCTTGAGAAGGGATCGGGCTTGATGCCGGGACGGGCTGGCTACTTCCTGCTGGTCGCGCTGTTCGTGTTCGCCTGGGCGAGCGGCTTCACCGCGGCCAAGCTCGCCATGGCCACCTGCCCGCCCGCGTTGTTCGGGGGCGTGCGGTTCCTCCTGACCGGCGCGGCGCTGCTGGGCTTCGCTGCATGGCGGAGAGATTTCCGACGTCCTGTACCCTGGGGCAAGCTGGCGCTGCTGGGATTGTTCAACCAGGCAGGCTATCAGGGGCTTGCCTGGCAGGGCATGGGCAACGTGTCCGCCGGGCTGGCCACCATCATCGCCAGCCTGAACCCCATCCTGATCGCCGCCGCCGCCGCCCCGCTGCTGGGCGAACGGCTGCACTGGCGCAAGGTGCTCGGGCTGCTGCTGGGCTTCGCCGGCGCGGTGTTCGTGGTGCGCCACCGCCTGGTGGCCGGGCACGAGGACGGGCGTGGCGTGCTGCTGGTGGTAGGCGCGCTGCTTTCCCTGGTCATAGGTACGCTGGCATTCAAATGGCTGGCACCGGACGTGACGCTGCCGGTGGCGGTGGGGGTGCAGACGGGGACGGCCGGCGCCATCCTGCTGGCGCTCGGGGCCGCGTTCGAGAACCCGACGCGCATCACGTACGGCCCGCAGCTCTGGCTGGTGATGGGCTGGTGCGTCCTGGTGATGTCGATCGGCGCGTTGCTGCTGTGGTTCTGGCTGCTGCGGAACGGCAGCGCCACGTCCGCCAGCGCGCTGCACTTCCTCATCCCGCCGATTGGCCTAGCCATGTCCTGGCTGGTGCTGGGAGAGCCGGTTAGCCCGCTCGACCTGTTGGGCGTCGTCCCAGTGGCACTTGGCATCTGGCTTGCGACCCGCCCTGCACCGATGCCAAAGCTCGTAGAGCAGCGCACTGCCTGACCCAACCTGCTGAAAACCTTGTGATCTGCCAGCAAGGTGAACGCACTGCTATCCAGGCATACGAACGTTAACCTAGGTAGCCGGTGTTGATGAACGGAGTGGTGTTGAAATACTCCTTGCCAGCAAATACCTCTACAACGGTGTTGAGCGCACCGTTTGGCGCGAAGTTGTATTGCGTGTAGGAATATAGCGGTTCGTATGGATTGCTGCCTACGCCATAATACGTTAGCGTATCCCCGATATTGGGAACGTAAAGACAGCTGTCATTCAGTGCGCCGACCGCATTGAAGTCCTCATGCAAGACTGCGCCGGATCGCAATCCATAGGTTATGTCGGAGAGGAAGCCGGTAGTCGTGTTGGTGTTGATGACAGCGTTTGACCAAGGCGCGACGCCCGACGAGTCTACAATCGCAGTGGTCTTGATCGGCATTGTTCGGCCCCTTAAGCATCCTGAAGCTACGACATCCGGCCCAACATGGCGCAACAGAGCGCCAGTGGCAGTGACAAACTGGTGTTACCATGGTCCATCAATCGGCCAGGGCTGAGAAATCCACCCATTGCCTCGTCCCAATGAACTTGGCCTTTTGGTGGTCGGAGCGGCGGGATTCGAACCCACGACCCTCAGTCCCCCAGACTGATGCGCTACCAGGCTGCGCTACGCTCCGACTGAGCCGGGTGTAGCAGCCGCTTACCCCCGCTGCAACGCTCCACAACCCTCCCCCGGGCAGCCTCATGGCAGCAACCGGCGCAGAGCCTGCAACTCCTCGAGCACGTGGACCAGCACCTCGCGCAGGCGTATGGCTTCGTTCCCAACAGGTGCATCCTCCAGCGGGCCTTGCAGTGATGGCAGGTCGAGCGGAGTGGCGCGCTCGGCCTCAGCAGCGGCGCGCTCGGTGTCCGTAGCGGGCGGGATGTCGTCGGATAATTTACCGCCACCCTCCCGCAACAGCCGTTGCACGCCTTTGATCGTATAACCTTGGGCGTAGAGCAGGTCTGAGACGCGGCGGAGCAGCGTGATGTCGTCAGGGCGGTAGTAGCGGCGGCCACCACCCCGCTTCAACGGCTTGACCTGCGGGAACTTGGTTTCCCAAAATCGCAGCACGTGCTGCGGGATATGCAGTTCGTCCGCCACCTCGCTGATGGTGCGGAAGGCATTGGGCGCTTTCTTGGACCGTGCCTTGGCCGCCTCGGACGGCTCTGCGCCGTATGCGCCCGGAGGGATCATTCGTCGTCACCGGCGAACTCGTCTCCAAGCGGAACGGGCGTGCCGTTCACATGTGCTTTCAACACCTGGCTCGGGCGAAACACGAGCACCCGGCGCGGCAGAATGGGCACTTCCACTCCGGTCTTGGGGTTGCGGCCGACCCGGCGACCCTTTTGCCGCACCGAGAAAGTGCCAAAGCCACTGATCTTAACGGATTCGCCACTCTCCAGTGCTTTAGCAAGCCGATTCAGCACGGTTTCCAGCAAATCGGCGGATTCGTTACGCGACAAACCCACTTGGGTGTAGATTCGTTCCGCCAAATGGGCGCGCGTCACGGTGATCATATGAGGCACGCTATGCGCGGGGGTTCGCGAAGGTCAAGCAAGCGCCCTGAAATCAAACAGAACTTCGCCTGCTGTTGCGTTAGAGCATCATGTGACCGAACACGGTCACTCATTGCAGCGATGCCAACGGCCCTTGAGGGCGACGGTCAAGCAAGCAAGGCCAGAGACTCTGCCTCTAGACTCCGCCAAAGGCCTTAGGCCTTTGACGGGTCTGGACAGAGCCCAGTCTTAATCTTCAACAGATCAGTGCCCAAGGCCATCGGTGTCAAATACGCGCCGAAACAGCGGCTAAAGCCGCACCAGTGCCGAGCCCCAGGTCAAACCGCCGCCCAAAGCCTCCAGCACCAGCAAGTCGCCGCGCCGAAGCCGCCCGCCATGCCACGCTTCGGCCAGGGCAAGCGGGATCGACGCGGCAGAGGTGTTGGCGTGCCGGTCCACCGTCACCACCACCCGCTCCGGCGGCAAGCCGAGCTTGCGGCCCATCGCGTCTATGATGCGGCGGTTGGCCTGGTGCGGGATGAGCCAGTCCACGTCGCGATGCTGCAGGCCGTTCGCCGCCAAGGCCTCGTCCACCACCGCCGCCAACTTGCTCACGGCGTGACGGAAGATTTCACGGCCGTTCATCTTGAGGTGGCCCGGCAGCTCCGGCCGGCCCACGGCGCCATCCACGTAGAGCAACGGCCCAAGGTCGCCCTGCGCATGCAAGTGGGTGGAGAGGATCCCCTGAGCCGGCTCTCCGTCCGATTGCTGACTCCCCTGTAGGAACACGGCCCCCGCGCCGTCGCCGAACAGCACGCAGGTGGCACGGTCGGTCCAGTCCAGGATGCGGGAGTAAACCTCCGAGCCGATGACCAGCGCGCCGCGCACCTGGCCAGTGCGGATCAGCGAATCCGCGATGCCGAGCGCGTACACGAAGCCGCTGCACGCGGCGGAAACGTCGAAGCCGAAGCCGCCCGCGCCGAGTTGGGCCTGCACCCCCAGCGCAGTCGCCGGAAAGGCCTGGTCCGGCGTGCTGGTGGCGACGATGATGACGTCCACGTCCGAGGCTGCCGCGCCGGCATGGGCCAGTGCCGCCGCCGCCGCCTGGGCGCCCATGAATGCGGCCGTCTCATGCGGCGCGGTCAGGTGGCGCTGGCGGATGCCGGTGCGCTCCGTGATCCAGGCATCCGAGGTGTCCAGCCGCTCGGCCAGCTCGGCATTCGTCACCACCCGCTCGGGCAGGTAGCCGCCAGCGCCCCGCAGCACGGAGCGCAGCATCAGCGCACCGCCGCCAGCGCCGGCCCGGCGCCGCTGCCCAGCCCGGCGATCTGGACCAGGCCCTCGCGGATGCGGTCGTTGAACCGGTGCACCACCATGTCGATGGCCACGTCGGTCGCGTAGGCGAACTGCTCGGCGTCGGTGCCGCCATGGGACTTCACCACCACGCCGTTCAGCCCCAGCATGATGGCGCCGTTGTAGCGCCGCGGGTCCACCCACTCGCGCAGCCGTTCCAGGCCGGGACGCGCGATCAAGTAGGCCAGCCGTCCAGCGAGGCTGCCGCTGAACACCTGCTTCAGCAGGTCGAACACCAGGCGGAGCGCGCCCTCCCCGGTCTTCAAGGCCACGTTGCCGGTGAAGCCGTCCGTCACCACCACGTCCGTGGTGCCGGCCGCGATGTCATCGCCCTCGACGAAGCCGTGGAACTGGGGTGCGATGTGGCTGGAACGCAGCACATCCGCCGCCTGGCGCACCCGCTCGTCGCCCTTCAGCTCCTCCGAGCCGATGTTCAGCAGCCCAATGCTGGGGGACGGCAGCCCCAGCACGGCGCGGGCGAACACGTCCCCCATCACCGCGAACTCCACCAGGTTGCGCGCGTCGCACACCGCATTGGCGCCGAGATCGAGCATGACCACGTCGCCACGGGCGGAGGGCGCAAGGGCGGCAAGGGCTGGCCGGTCGATGCCGGGCAGCGTCTTGATCACGATCTTGGCCAACGCCATCAACGCGCCGGTGTTGCCGGCGGAAATGATCCCGGACGCCTCGCCTGCCGCCACGGCGTCGATCGCGACCCGCATGGATGCATTGCGCATCCGGAGCGCGGCTGTCGGTTTCATGTCATTGCCGATGATGTCCGGCGCGTGGCGTACCGTACAGCAGGACTTCAGCCGTTTGCTTGCCAACAGCGGCGTCAGCACCGCCTCGTCGCCAACCATCAGAAAACGTGCGTCGGGATGGCGTAGCGCGGCGATGGCAATGCCGTCGATCACGACGCCGGGTGCACGATCCCCACCCATGGCATCGACCGCGAGGGTGTAAGCGCCCGAAAACGGCTGCACGCCTGAAACTCTCATGGGGGTGCGCTCGACCCGGCGCGCAGGTAGGTCAGGTGCGGACAGCACCCTTCAGCGCCTTGCCCGCCGCGACGACCTCGCGGCCGTCGTAGTGGCCGCAATGCGAGCAGACATGGTGCGGACGCTTCAGCTCGCCGCAGTTGCCGCACTCGGCATAGGCGGGAACGGTCAGCGCATGATGGCTGCGACGCATTCCCATCCGGGACTGGGAAGTCTTCTTCTTGGGAACGGCCATGGTGGAGTGCTCTCGAGCTGTCTGTATCGGATTGCAGCGGTGCCAGGCGGCCCGCGGTCATGTCATGAATTGGCAGTGGCCAGGGCGTCGCGCTTAGCAGACCGGGTACTGCCCCGCAAGCATCGTTGGCTCATTGCCGTGTCCGCAGCCTCGCGAGCGCCGCGAACGGGTTGTCTGGCGTCGCCTCAGGATCAGCCGGCAGTTCTGCGCCAGGCTTGCGCGGATAGGGATCGAGCGCCAGCGCCAGTTGCTCGACCGTCGCCTCGCCAAGCTCCAGGACACCGGCCTCGATGGTCAGCTCGTCCGGTTCGTCCGGATCGTCGGCCGCTTCGCCTTCACGGCCAAGTGGCACGAAGCGCACCGCGAACTCTTCCACCAGGCTGGTGGGAAAAGCGTCAAGCGACACGACGCATTCCTGGTGCAGCTGTGCCCGCAGCGAGCCGTCCGCCTCAACCGTACCGCCATGCCCCGGCCGCAGCACCCAGTCGCAGCGCACCCCTTGCACGGAAGGGATGCGCAGGCGGGTGGCGATGGCGGCGCACTCCGCCGCGTCCGCCTCGACCGTGAGCGACAGGCCGTCGCCCACGCGGTCGGCATGGACCGGGCGGGACATCTCGGTCACGCAGCGCCCGCCGCCGCAAAATCGACGTGCCCGGCGAGCAGGTCGGCCGGCGGCGTCGCTTCAAGCCTGGCAACCTGGACGCGCGCCACCTCCGCCAGGGCCGCAGCACCCGGCGTATCGGTGCCGCGCCATACGTTGCGCGTCACCGCGGCTTGCAAGGCGGCCGGGTCCGGGTCGGCCAGGGCTGCCTCATACACCGTGGCACGGCCATGGAAAGCCTCCCACATGGCGCGGACATTGCGGGCGACGGTCATGTCGCCAACGCCCAGCTCGCGCAGGTTGGTGTCCATGTCAGAAAACATCGCGTCGAACACTGCCTGTGCGATGGCCGGCCCAGGCGCTGGCAGCGCGCGGAGGCGGCGGATGACCAGGCATGCGAACAAGCCGACGAGGTCGAACCGCCCGTCCAGCGTGTCTGGCACGCCCAGATCGGCGTAGAAATATGGGTTTCGCGCCGCCGCCACTGCCGCTGTGTAGAGTTCGAAACCCCGGCGTTCGTAGCGGTTCCGTCCCAGCAAACCGAAAAAGGCCATTTCTGCCGCGCTCCAAACCGTTGACACTGGGCGGGCCGGCATGACACGCCGCACCCAATCCGGCGCCGTGCGCCATTTCGTCTCCGGCACATAACGCGGCAAGCTGTCGGTTCAATCCACCAGCCGCTGTCAAGGACCCCCGTGCGACCAGCCGCAGCCTTGATCCTCGCCATCCTGACCAGCGCCTGTTCCGCCATCCAAGCAGTCCCCCAGGTGCGGGGCAACCGCATCGACGCGGCCCAGCTCAAGGACTTGGTGCCCGGCACATCAACCCGGGTCGATGTGACGAGCCTGATCGGCTCGCCGACCGCCAAGGCCGCCTTCGACGACAATACCTGGATTTATATCAGCGAGGTGACGCAACCCCGGGTCGGCCAGATACAGCGCATCAAAAGCCAGAAGGTCGTGGAGATGACGTTCGACGAGGCAGGCGTCCTTCGCGGCATCAAAGAGATGAGCCAGGCGGATGCGCAACCAGTGAGCGTGGTTGCCCGAGCCACTCCGTCACCTGGCAGCGAGAGCAGCTTCATGCAGCAATTGTTGGGCAACGTCGGCAAGTTCAGCGCCGCTGGACTGCCTGGGGGCGCAGGAGGTGGTGGCGCGGGCGGCGGTGGCACTGGACTCGGCGTCAAGTAGAAAAGCCGGCGTTCCGGCTTTCCTACCACAAGCGAATATCAGGCAAACGGCATGCCTGTCTCGATTGGAAGCTCCGGATCGCGGCTCCATTCATTCCAAGAGCCGAAATACATCCGCACGTCTTTCACCCCAGCCTCGCGCAATGCGACCAAGGAGTTCGAGGCGCGCGCGCCTTTGAAGCAGTAGAGGTAGACCGTCGAATCCGGGCTCACGCCGACCGTGTGCAATTCAGCAAGCAACTCTTCCTTTGACTTGAACATCGGCCCTGCTGCGGTCGGCTTCATCAGCCGGTACCACTCAAGCCACTTCGCACCTGGGATACGGCCTTTGCGGGGCGCGAAATCGGGTCCGTACGGCGAGGAGGAAGTGCCTATCCACTCGTCCACGTCGCGCACGTCGAGCTTGATGATGCCGTCATCCTTGAGGGATTCCAGCATGTCGTCCTTGTCGAGCATCATCTGCTCGCCGCTGGCGGAGACCGGGAAGTGCTTGGCGGATGGGCTCGGCACGTCGGTCGTCGTCTCCATGCCAGCCGCCAGCCAAGCTGCGAGACCGCCGTGCAGGATGTGCGCCTTCTCGTATCCCAGGAAGGTGAGCAGGTAGTAGCCGCGGCAGGACATGCCGAAACCGGAGTTCATGGAACCCTCGTAGAACACCACCGTCTCATCGCCGCCGATGCCCGCGGCGCCGAACGCCGCAGTGAACTTGTCCTTCAGTTCCGCCATGCCTTCCTTGGTGGACATCGCAAGGTAAGTGAAGATGTCGAACATGTTGACCGCGCCGGCGATGTGCCCGGCCGCATAGTTGTCAGGCGAGCGTGTGTCGATCAGGACGGTGCTGCCTGCGGCCATCATGCCGGCAAGCTCCGCGGGCGAGATGAGTATCTTGTCGGGCACGATGCTGCTCCTGGAGTTGTGAGACGGTCAGTTCGCTGCCATCCGGCTAAGTTCTTTGGTGAGATGCCGGCTGGAAGGCGTTATCATTGCGACAAAATATCCCTCGCGCAATCGCCGTTGCACAGGTGAGCCGACGATGAAGGCGCGGGCGCCGGTGTGCAGCATCGCGGCTTCGGTCGCCTGCAGCGTCAGCTCACCGGTGCGGAGCCGGGTCTGCAAAACCTGACGCACGTAATCCGCCGAACCATCGCGCGGCGTTGCTGCCAGCCGCATGACATCGTCCCGCAACTCTTCCAGCGCTGCCTCGAAATAGGGCGGGCGGCGCGGCAGGAACCGGTTGGTCGGCTCCTGCATGACATCAGCCTGCACCATGGCGTCGATGCTGGCGCGGATCACGCCAAGGCCCATTCCCGTCTGCAGCAGGACGAAGCCGGGGCGGATGCGCCCGACCATGTCGCCTAGCGGGTCAGCGAGCAGGAGATCATCGGAAATGAACGCCCGCCGGAAGCGGACCGAATAGGTGCCCGTGCCTTCGAGGGTGGTGTACTTGACGTTCTGGCGGATTTCCACCCCGGGCTGGCCGCACTGCACCATCGCCATCATGCGGTGCGCCGGGTCATCGGCATCCTCGAAGATCGTGCCGAACCAATGGCCCTCGCCAAGGTTGCTGACCCACGGCAGCACGCCGGTGACGATGTAGCCGCCTTCGGTCCGCTTGGCCCGCAACGCGAACCCCTCGATGCCGGACAGCGCCTTGATCGGGTTGGACAGGCCGGTGCCGCCCAGCAGGGTGCCATCCGCGAGCCCAGGCTGCAGCCTGGCGCGAAGGGCCAGGTTATCGGTGTTCTCAAGATACCAGCCGCAGGCATCCTGGCACCAGATGCAAAACGCCGTGGACATGCACAGCGCTGCGACGGATGCCATGTCGGCGATGGCGCCGCCCAGGTCTTGATGCCCGGACAGGGCGAGGTGGCGGCTGTAAACCCCCGCCTCGCCCAGCCGGCGCATGACCTCAGAAGGATAGAAGCCCTCGTCGATCCGCTCCACCAGGGGCGCCAACTCCGCATTCAGCAGTTCCGGCAAAGGCGGCTTCACCGGAGCCGGTGACAGGCTGCGGGGGGCGGTGAGCGTATGACTCATGTTGGCGCTCCAAGCGATGGATTAGACGAGTTCGCAGTTCACTGGAACAGGCTTGCTGAACGTGTTGGCAACTGGGGACCAGTTGCGCGCGTGCGCGACCAAGGCGTCCAACTGATCCTGCGGCGCATCGGCGTCCAAATGGACCTTGACCCGAACCGCGTCGAACCCGACCGGCTTGGGACTGGTGTCGCCCGTGCCCCAAACGGCCGTGATGTTGATGTCCGCCTCCAACTCCAGCTCCAGCGAACGCACGGTGATGTTGCGGGCCACGGCATTGGCGTGGATGCCGACCGCCAGGCAGGAACCTAGCGCGGCCAGCGAGGCCTCGGACGGGTTCGGCGCAGTGTCGTCGCCCAGCAAGGCCGGCGGCTCGTCCACGATGTAGGGCGGCAGGTCACGAATCATGTTGAGGTGGCGAAAGCGGCCTTCCGCGATGGTCTTGCACTTGAGAGTTTTGATGGCCTGCGGATTGGCGCGGCCCTTGGCGATCAGCTGGTCCAGCCCGCCCTTGTCGATCGGGGCGAGGCAGCCGGTCATCGCACCGGGTCCGGGCTCGGCAGTCTTGGCGGCGACGTCGCTCATCAGCGGTTTCCTTCTTGCTTGCAGCGCCAGGGCTTATGCCGCGGCTACGCCAACCATACAGACCGGTCAGTCTGAGACAACTAGGCAGCTCTCTGGCAATTTTTATGCCAGACAGCAGCTAGGTTGCGCGAACAGTAATCAACCGGGCGGCGAGGGCGCTTGCACAAAAGGCCCCGCGCTGCGATTCTTTCAAGCGTGACATATGCCGCCCTTTCCCGCGACCGGCTTGGCCCAGCCCATGAACGCATCGTTGATGCTGCGCGCGACCTGTTCTGCCGCCAGGGCATCCATGCAACCGGCATCGACCGCATCCTGGCCGCAGCGGGCGCATCCAAGATGACGCTGTATGGGCGGTTCGGCTCGAAAGAGGCCTTGTTGAGAGAAGTCCTGTCTCGCGAGGGCGCGGATTGGCGCAGAGCCTTCTTCGGCGCAGTCGAAGCAGCCGGACCGGACCCGCTGACCAAGCTGCGTGCGCCTGCCCTGGCGATGGAGCAATGGTATCAAGGCGGGCGCTTCTACGGGTGCGCGTTCATGAACGCGATCGGCGAGCACGACAAGAATGAGCAGTGGCTGCGCGAGATCGCGGCGGACCATCACGATCACGTGCTCACTTTCCTGGAGGGTTTGGCGGCACAAGCCGAATTGGCAGAGCCGCGAGTCGTCGCGAGGCAGATATTACTGCTCATTGATGGGGCAACTGCTGCCTTGATGGTCACCAACGACCCCGCAGTGCTAACCATCATGGCACGTAACCTTGATGCTGTCCTTCTGACGGCCGGCCGTGCGACAGCTTTTCAGGTTGCCGGCGACGCCGCGATCAGCCGCTCGATCGGGTCCCAGGCATAGGCCGTCTGCGGCACGGACACGCCCGCCACCCGGGTGGACGACTCTGCCACCGGCCGTCCGCCAAGGCGCTGGTAGAACCAGCGGCTCGGGTTGCCGCGCAGCACCCAAAGGAACGCGGCCCGGCTGCCGGATGCAGCCAAGTGCGCGGCGCCCGTACGGATCAGGCGGCGGCCTACGCCCCGCTCCCGCCAGTCGTCGAGCACGTACAGCGTCTCGATCTCGCCGTCTGCCAGCACGCCCCCTGGCAGGGCGCCGCCAGTGCGCCCAACGGTCGTGTAACCGACCAACCGCGGGCCGGCGCCATCGGGAACGTCCTGCCCTGATGCGATTGCGACATATACCCCGCCGCCGGAGCGGATTTGACGGTCGTAGTATGCAGCCTGCCGGGTCACGGACAGGCCTGCGAGGAAGGGGTCAGGAAGGATGCCCGGGTAGGCGCTGCGCCAGGCCGCAACGTGCACGGCCCCGATTAGCGGCGCGTCCGATGGCCGCGCCCGGCGCACCGCGATCAATGCAACGCTCCGGAGCGTTGCAGCACGGCAGCGAAGAAGCCGTCCGTGCCGTGGCGGAGCGGCGTCAACGACAGGTATGCCCCCTGGCACGGCGGCTCTGATGCCGAGGGCCAGGCCGCTGGCAACGGCAACAAGGTAAAATCCGGGTGGCGGTCGAGGAATGCGTCCACTTGGCCCTCGTTCTCCTCAGGCAACAGCGAGCAGGTGGCGAACACCAGCCGCCCGCCGGCCCGCACTAGCCGCGACGCATCGTCCAGGATGTTCGCCTGCTTGGGAAGCAACTCTTCCAGGTCCAGCGGGCGCAGCCGTGCCCTGGCGTCCGGATTGCGGCGCCAGGTGCCGGTGCCGGTGCACGGCGCATCCACCAGCACGCGGTCGAACGTGCCGGCCCGGCGCTTGGCCCATTTGTCGCCAGCCACGATCAGGTGGCGCTCGACGTTGTGCACGCCGGCCCGGCGCAGGCGGCGAACAGCGCCTTCCAGCCGCTTGTCGTGCACGTCGCAGGCGACGATATGGCCGTGGTTGCCCATCGCCATGGCCAGGGCGAGCGTCTTGCCCCCTGCCCCGGCGCACCAGTCCGCGACCCGCATCTGCGGTGCGGCGCCGACCAGGGCGGCCACCAGTTGGCTGCCTTCGTCCTGGATTTCCACCAGCCCCGACAGGAAAGCCGGCCCAGTCGTCACCAGCCGCCGTCCGGCCACGCGCAACCCCCATGGCGACAGCGGCGTGGGGGTTGCGGCGATGCCCTCCAGCGCCAAGGCAGCCAGCGCATCCTCCCGCCCGCCGCGCAGCAGGTTGACCCGCAGATCCAGCGGGGCTTCCGCCTCCATTGCCGCCAGCTCGGGGCCTAGCGTGTCGCCGAAGCGGGCGAGCAAGGATGGCAACAGCCAGTCAGGCGTTTCGAGCCGGACCGCCTCCGGCATGTCGGGATGGTCCAGGGTGTGACCGGCGAGCTGGCTGGCCGCCGTCACCTCTTGCGCCAGCATGGATGCAGCGCCGTATTGGCCGCCGGAATAGGTCTGCTGCACTCCGGCGAGCGTCCAGCCCTCCAGCAGCAACGAGGCAGCCACCAACATGCGCGGCGTCGGTGCGGTGCCGGCGCGTTCGAGCCACCAGCCGAGCCGCCGCCGGGTTCGCAGCACGCGCCAGGACCGTTCCGACACGGCCCGGCGGTCCCCCGAACCGATAAAGCGCCGGTTGCGGAAGAACTCGTTGGCGACAGCATCCGCAGGACGGCGGGGATAGGCGTCCACCTCCGCCAACAGGTCTATGGCGGCAGCCAGGCGGGCCGCGGGGGTCACGCGAGGGTGTCGGGGAGCTGCTGAAGGCCCGGCAGCATCTTGACCAGCCTGTCCAGCCCATATTCCACAGGCTGGTGCAGCCGATTGACCCAGAATGCCTGGAAACCGAAGTGATGTGCGCCGAAAACGTCCCATGGATTGGACGACACGAACGCCATCTCACCCGGCGGCGTGCTGAAATGGTCCACAGCCATCTGATAAACGCGCGAGTCCGGCTTGAAAGCGCCGACCGAATCGATGCTGAGCACTGCATCCAGATGAGGCTGCAGCCCCGCATGGCGGACGCCGGCATCCAACATGGCCGTCTCGCCATTGGAAAGGATCGCGCACAGCAACCCAGCCGAGCGCAGATGTTCCAGCACGCCGGCAGCTTCGGGATAGGCGTCCAATTGGCGGTAGGCTTGTTCCATTTCGTCCAGCAGCGACGGGTCGCGGACGCCATGCTTGGCCGCTGCGAAGTCCAGCGCGTCCCGTGTCAAGCGGGCGAAGTCCCGGTGCTGGCCAGCCAGGGTGCGGACCCAGCTGTATTCCAGCTGCTTGCTCCGCCAAGTCTGGCTGATATCCTGCCATGCCCCACCAAGCTGAGAGGCGAAACGCTGCATGGCGGAATGCACGTCCAGTAAAGTGCCATAGGCGTCAAAGATGACAGCCTTCGTCATCCCTCGTGTCGGTAGTTGGGCGCCTCACGGGTGATCGCCACGTCATGCACATGGCTTTCCCGCAGGCCGGCTCCGGTGATGCGGCGGAATTGCGTGTTGGTCTGCAGGTCAGCGATCGTGGCGCTGCCGGTATAGCCCATACCTGCCCGAAGCCCGCCGACCATCTGATGCACCACCGCCGAAACTGGCCCCTTGTAGCCAACCCGGCCTTCGATGCCTTCCGGCACCAGCTTGAGGCTGTCCTTGATCTCCTGCTGAAAGTAACGGTCGGCCGAGCCGCGGGCCATCGCCCCAATGCTTCCCATGCCGCGGTAAGCCTTGAAGCTACGGCCTTGATACAAGAATACTTCTCCGGGTGCCTCGTCCGTACCAGCAAGCAGGCTGCCCACCATGACCGAGTCCGCCCCCGCGCCGATCGCTTTCACGATGTCCCCGCTGGTCCGCACCCCGCCATCGGCGATGGACGGAACGCCGGCCTCCCGGCAGGCAGCCGCTGTCTCCAGCACCGCGGTAAACTGTGGCACGCCCACTCCTGCCACGACGCGGGTCGTGCAGATGCTGCCGGGGCCGATGCCGACTTTAACCGCGTCTGCCCCAGCCTCGATCAGCGCCCGAGCGCCCTCAGGAGTGGCGACATTGCCCGCCACGACCTGCACGGCGTTGGACATCTGCTTGATCTTCTCCACGGCGGCCATGACCCCGGCGGAATGGCCGTGGGCCGTGTCCACCACCAGCACGTCCACCTCTGCGTCTATCAGCGCGCGGGCGCGAATGGCGCCGTCCTCCCCCACACCGATGGCAGCTGCCACGCGCAGCCTGCCCAGCTCATCCTTGTTGGCGAGCGGATGAGCCTGCGCCTTTTCCATGTCCTTCACCGTGATCAGGCCGACGCAACGGAAACCTTCATCCACCACCAAAAGCTTTTCCAACCGATGCTTGTGCAACAGCCGCTTGGCTTCCTCGGCTGGAACGCCGTTTTGGACCGTGACCAGGCCTTCGCGGGTCATCAGCTCATAAACCCGCACGGATGGGTCAGTGGCAAAACGCACGTCACGGTTAGTCAGGATTCCAACCAGCCGGCCGGTGCTGCGCTCCACCACGGGCACGCCGCTGATATGGTAGGCCAGCATGAGGGTGCGAGCCTCTGCCAATGTCTGGTCCGGGTGAATGGTCAACGGGTTCACTACCATGCCGGATTCGAACTTTTTGACCCGGCGGACCTGGGATGCTTGCTCTGCCGGATCAAGATTCTTGTGAATCACTCCGATGCCGCCGAGTTGCGCCATGGCGATCGCCATCGGGCCTTCGGTCACGGTGTCCATTGCGGAGGAGATCAGCGGAATATTCAGGCTGATGGTCCGGGTGAGCCGCGTGCGGGTATCCGCTTCGGCAGGCAGCACTTGCGAGTAGGCTGGAACGATCAGCACATCGTCGAAGGTGAGGGCTTCCTGAATGGAAATATCAGGTCGGAGGAAAGCGGTCTCGACGGGGGCCATGACGATTGTCTCTCCGGCGAGAATATGTCCTGCGCCTTGGCGACCCGACATAAGCACCGGCAACACGACACGCAAGTTAGTGCGGCGGTGAGTTGGCGGACGGCAGGCGAAACCCTTTAGCAACAACGTAAAGTTCGCTTGAACCCTTACGGCTGGCTGGCGGCTTGGCGTGACGGACGCTGCTGAAAGCCTGTTTCATCGAGTCGAGCAGGATACGCTCAGAACCACCCTGCAACACCTTGGCAACAAAGTTACCGCCGGGTGCTAGGGAGCGCAACGCGAAGTCTAGCGCGAGTTCCGCCATGGCGATGATACGGATGTGGTCGGTCGCGGTATGGCCAGTCGTGTTAGGGGCGATATCTGACAGCACTAAGTCTGCCGAACCACCTAATGCCGTTTGCAAACGCCTCGGCATGTCTGGATCATTGAAATCGCCTTGGATGAAGCGCGCTCCGGAGATTGGCTCTATTGGAAGAAGATCTATGCCGACGATGATACCCGCACCGCGCTTGGCTGCCACTTGGCTCCAACCGCCGGGTGCAGCCCCCAGATCGAGCACCCGAGCGCCTCGACAAATAAGCGAGTAGCGGTCGTCCAGTTCCATCAGCTTGAAAGCAGCTCGAGACCGCCAGCCTTGCGCCTGAGCAGCCTGAACGTAAGGGTCATTCAACTGACGGCGAAGCCATAGCTGCTGAGCCGTCGTACGACCCTTGGCGGTCCGAAGCGACACATCCAGGCTTCTAGGAGCGGCAGTTTTTGATGATCTCTTTGCCACGCCACGTCCTAAAGCTGTGCGACAGCGGCGAATGCCAGTCTATGATCTATTTGCGGGGACAGGATTTGAACCTGTGACCTTCAGGTTATGAGCCTGACGAGC
>CAXTPP010000035.1:0-28750 GCA_964246185.1 uncultured Acetobacteraceae bacterium | reverse complement strand
CGAATCGTTGCAGGCACTAGCGAATCAGACGCAGCAGGCTTTTTCAACAGCCCCACGCGGCAGCGCTGCCAGGTGGCGCTGAGGGTCTTGCTGGCGGCGGCCTTGAGGCCCTCGTGCGCGTCCGAGATCACCAGCTTGGTGCCGCGCAGGCCGCGGCGCGCCAGGGAGCGCAGGAACTCGACCCAGAACGGCTCAGCCTTGCTGTGGCCCACGGTCATGCCGAGCACCTCGCGCCTGGCGTCGGTGTTGACGCCGACGGCGATGATGGCGGCCACCGAGACAATCTGGTGGTCGCGCCGGACCTTCACGTAGGTGGCGTCCAACCAAACGCAGGGCCAGTCACCCTCGATCGGGCGGTCGAGGAAGGCGTTCACACGCTCGTCGATCTCGGCGCACAGGCGCGAGACCTGGCTCTTGCTGATGCCCTCCATCCCCATGGCACGGACCAGGTCGTCGACGGACCGGGTGGAGACACCCTGGACGTAGGCCTCTTGGATCACAGCCGTCAGGGCCTTCTCAGCCATGCGGCGCGGCTCCAGGAAAGACGGGAAGTAGCTGCCGCGGCGCAGCTTTGAGATGCGTAGTTCGACGGTGCCCGCCCGGGTCTCCCAGTCCCGCTCGCGATAGCCATTGCGCTGGTTGGTCCGCCCGGTGCTGCGCTCGCCAGGTGCTGCCCCACAGGCAGTCTCGGTCTCCAGCTGCATCAGGCGCTCGGCGGCAAAGCCGATCATCTCGCGCAGGAATGTCGCATCAGAGCCTTTCTCCAGCAGCGCGCAAAGGGCAGTCTTGTCATCGGTCATCGTGACGGTCCTCGGGTCCAGGTTGTGTCTCGACAACACAAACCCACCCAAGATCACCGCGAGGGCTGCTGAACTCCGTCAGCAACCTCCTACACCACGCCCAGAGGCACGACCGTGTGCGACCAGCGCTACACCTGGGCGGAGCTGGCAAAGGTTCCGCGTGCGGAGCACGTGGAAAGCCTGCGAAGAAGCACCTGTTCGCCGCCGTGCAGCCCGCCACGGGGGCAGGGCTTCGCGCTCGTGCCGCCCGAGGTGTCCACCACAGCCATGCAGGCGTTCCTGGACGGGTTCAGCACGACGCTGGCCACCGACGGGCACGCCGTCATGGTCGCCGACCAGGCGGGATGGCACGTTGCTTTTGCACTCAAGGTTCCGGACAACGTGACCTTGGTCCTCTTGCCGCCCTACAGCCCCGAACTGAACCCGGTCGAGCGCGTGTGGCTCTGCCTGCGCGAGCGACACCTTAGCCACCGGCTGCTGGCGGGATACAATGCCATCGTGGACGCGCTCTGCTCAGCCTGGAACCAACTCACCCCAGAACGCCTGCAAACCCTCACAGGCTACCCCTACCTCAACCAAGTCAGCTTCTAGGCGGGGCGGTATAAGATTAGAGTCAACAATTCTGCAACGGAGACAGCGGTGACTAGGAGGCGTTCAGTAATGCTGGGCAGGGACACGACGCCAAGAATTAGGACCCATAGAAAGGCCATCACCAGGCCCGATAGAACACGGTCCGCCAGGTCCAGTATATCCGACGCATTGCGCCGCTGCCTGTAACGGCAAAATTAAGCCTGCCCGAATAAAAGCAGTTTTTATGGTGTGGATCATAATTTGCAACATCTTCTACTCCGAGCACCTCACGATATAACGTTATATCGTGAGGTGCTAACAAATAGACTTTTGGCGAGACTCGCGCGGCGTTTGGGATCAGCGCCCTCCACGTTGCGAAAGCTACGACCGAATGTCCGCTCCCCATACAAATTCGGCCACAGTCCTGCCGGGTGAATCCTCATCGCACAAAAACCTGCACCTGCCGCGTCGTCACCCCCTCCGCCCGGGCCAGCAGGTGGATGCGGTCGTCGTCCACGCCGTCCGCGTTGATGGCGCGGGCGATGGCGCGGGCGTCCGCCGTCAGGCCAGTCGCCGCGCCCACCTGGTCGGCCGGGGCGCCGGTCGCTGGCACCACCGTCACCACGTCGAACTGCACGTCGCGCTTGCGGCTGAGCGCTGACACCACTGCCTGGCGCAGCACGGCGGCGTAGTCCGGGGAGGGATGGCTGAAATCCACCGTGATCAGCGGCGGCGGCGCGCCCGGCCCGGCGGGGCCAGCCAGGTCCGGCGGCTTGCGCCCGGCCTGCGGGTTGAAGGTACGCTGGTCGATCAAGGTGCAGCCGGCCAAGATGGAGAGGCTCAGGACGGCGAGAGACAGTGGAATAAAGGCGCGGACCATGCCGCCACGTTGCATCAATGCTGGTCCCGGGCAAGATGGCCGCCTCGCACCGGAGCGCCCCGCATGTCCGCCAGCAACCAGCGCATCGACGGCCGCCGCCTGTGGGACAGCCTGATGGCGATGGCCGCCATCGGCGCCACCGAGAAGGGCGGGGTGAAGCGGCTCGCCCTCAGCGCCGTGGACAAGGCGGGGCGCGAGCAGTTCCGCGCCTGGTGCGTGGCGGCCGGGCTGGCGGTGCGGACCGACGCGATGGGCAACATGTTCGCCCGCCGCCCGGGGCGCGACCCGGCGCGCCTGCCCGTGCTGTTCGGCAGCCACTTGGACAGCCAGCCCACCGGCGGCAAGTTCGACGGCGCGCTGGGCGTGCTGGCCGGGCTGGAGGTGATGCGCACGCTGAACGAGCTGGGCATCGCGACCGAAGCGCCGGTGGAGCTGGTCAACTGGACCGACGAGGAAGGCGCGCGCTTCGGCAAGGCCATGATGGGCTCCGGCGTGTGGGCCGGCATGTTCGACCAGGCCGAGACGGAGGCGCTGCGCGACCCGGACGGCGTGAGCGTGGCCGAGGCGCTGGACGAACACGGCCTGCGCGGCGCGGAGCCGGCCCGGCGCTTTCCCGCCGACAGCTATTTCGAGCTGCATATCGAGCAGGGGCCGATCCTGGAAGCGGCAGGCTGCGCCATCGGCGTGGTGACCGGCGGCCAGGCGCAAATCTGGTACGACGCGGTGGCGACCGGCCAGGACAGCCACGCCGGCACCACCCCGCCCGCCGCCCGGCGGGACGCGCTGGTGGCGGCGGCGCGCATCATCGAGCTGGTGGACCGCACCATGCGCGCCCGCGGCGAGCTGGGGCGCGGCACGGTGGGCCAGTTGTTCGTCAGCCCGAACAGCCGCAACGTGATCCCCGGCGAGGTGCGCTTCAGCGTCGAGTTCCGCCATCCGGACGAGGCGGAGCTGGCCCGCATCGCCGCCGGGTTCCCGCAAGCGGCCGGGCAGGTCGCGCGGGACTCGGGCGCGCGGCTGGGCCTGACGGAGCGGGTGCGCATCGCCGCCCAAGCGTTCGACCCGGCGTGCGTGGCGCTGGTGCGCGAGGCGGCGGCGCGGCTGGGCTATGCGTCGCGGGATATCGTGTCCGGCGCCGGGCACGACGCGATCTTCGTGGCCCCGCACGTGCCGGCGGCGATGATCTTTACTCCCTGCCGCGATGGATTGTCGCACAACGAGGCGGAAAGCATCGAGCCGGAGCAGGCGGAAGCGGGGTGCCAGGTGCTGCTGGAGGTGGTGCTGGCGCGGGCGAACTGGCGACCGACCTGACTTCAGTAAGCGTTGCGCCTAGTAGGAACCGCTCGCTCCAGCCACGCCGTCACCACCATGTGCGGCAGCGTCAGGGCCGCGATCATCCGGAAACCCGGCGTCAGCAGCGCCACCGCCGTGTGCCGCCCCGCCAGCGCCAGTACGCCCAGCCCTGCCGCGCAGACCACGCCGGCCGGAACCGCCGTCCGGGCCAGCCAGCGCGCGGCGGCCCTTGGGTCGCGCGGGTCGTGCCAGGCGGCGAGGCGCAGCATGTGCCGCACGGCGTGGCCAGCGCCGAAGTACAGGCCGAACGCCAGCAGCGGGGGCAGCAGCACGAAGCACAGCGCCGTCGCCAGCCGCTCGGCCACGCCGCGCCGCTCCCGCCATGCCGCGGCGACGACCCAGGCGAACGCCGCCGTCCAGAGGGGCAGCAGCCAGGCCGCGCCGTGCAGCGCCTGCTGCATCGCCGGGTCGGGCACGCCTGCCAGCGCCGCGAGCACGGGGGCCGACTCCGCCGGGTGCAGCGCCATCGGCAGCAGCAGCGGCAGCGCGCCGTAGGCCAGCACGGTGACGGCGCGGGGCACGCTGGCCGGCGCCAGCCCGTCCTCCGCGTCGCCCAGGCCGAAATGGACGACCGATGCGGCCAGGAACGCGGCCAGGGTGGCGGCCGGCGCCAGCAGCCAGGCGAGCCAGACCAGGCCGGCCAGCCCGAGGTAGCCGGCCAGGAACGGCGCGGCCCAGGAACGGCCCAGGCGCGGCGCCAGCACGGGGCGCGCGACCAGGTGGTCGAACGCGCCGTGCGGGAAGCCGGTGAGGACGACCCCGCCCAGCAGCAACGCCAGCTGCGCGCCGGCCCCGAACCGAACCCCGGCCAGCGACGCGAGGCAGAACGCCGCCGTCAGGCCGACCGCCGCAGCCGACTGCACGCGCAGGGCGGGACCTAGCCAGGCGTGGCCCATCGCATCCGTCCTGCCGCCATGCGGCCCGCGGTGCCGAGCGTGGGTGCCCACGGGATCGCCGCCGCCACCGCGAGATAGTCGGCCGGGCGGGCCGCGTCGTTCAGGAACCGCACCAGCGCACCCGGCGGGCAGCGCGCGAACAGGGCGGCGAACACGCGCGGCGCCTGCTCCGGCCGGGCCTCGAGCAGGCGCAGCAGGATGCTGTCCATCGTGCGCGTCAGCCAGGGCCGCGGACGCGCCGGGCGGGGCATCCGGCCAGCCGCCAGGTCGGCCGCGATGGCGTCGCAGCGGGCCTGGATGGCGTTGAAGGCGTATCCCGTGCTGGGGCGGTTGGCCCCGCCGGGGGAGCCGAGCGGCAGCAGGCGGCGGCCCGGGCGGGGGCGGAACACCGGGTCCATCGGCAACGCGCCCTGCTCCTCGAACAGCACGGTGAACCGATCGACGCCGTGCCGCGCCGCCATGTAGTCCCGGATGGCCCGGCGGTGGTCCGGTCGCAGGCCGGCGGGGGCGAACCAAGTGTCCTCGACCAGCCCGCGCCGGCTAGTGGTGGGCAGGATGTAGGTGAAATGGGCCGCACCCGGCGGCATGCCGCGGAAATCCATCAGCATGGCGGTCGCCGGGTCGAAGACGGGCCGCTCGGTCTCGATCTCCTGGCCCAGGAACACCTGGCTCAGGCCGTGGCGGCCCAGCTCCGGGACCGGGCGCGTGTCGAATGCCAACTTGGCGTGGACGGTTTCTGCCCCGAGCCGGATGCTGACGCCGTCCGCGCACTCCACCGCTGCCGCGCCGATGCCAAGCCGCAAGTCGATGTGCGGGACGCCCTGGATGCGCGCGAGCGCCAGCCGGTAGAGCGCATCAGACTGGATCGTCTCGTAGCGCAGCCCCGGCGCGTGGCTGACGCACTCGGCATCGTCGGCGGCGACTGCCCACTGGTCCCATGACGCTGCAACCGCGTCCGTGAACGGGTGAGGCCGCAGCGCCCAATAGGACCAAGTGCGGTCACGGTTGAACGCCGTGCGCGGGTCGGCCACCAGCACGCGCAGGCCGGCGAACTGCGGCTCCGCCAGCCGCACGGCGAGGCTCAGCCCTGCCAGCCCCGCCCCGAGGATGGCGACATCGTAGTCAGGCCGGCTCACGCGCGCGCGCCGGGGAGACCCTGCAAGGCGGCGTGCAGCGCAGGATCGTGCAGCCCGGGTCGGTCACGCTGGCGGAGGCAGCTGGCCAGCAGGCGCAGCTTGCGCGGCATCGGCACGACGCAGCGTCCGGCTTGCAGGTAGTCCGGGCCGCGGCGGAGGACGCGCAAGCCGATCTCCTCGTACAGCACGGCGGCGGCGCGGATCGCCGGGCGGACGCGGGCTGGCAGGTAGCGGTAGCCAAGCTCGGCGCTGCGGTACAGCTGGTCGGCCCGCGCCAGCACGCGCTGCACGGCGGCGAACACCGGCTCGGCCGCGTCCAGCATATCTTCCGGGCCGATGCCGGGGGGCAGCCACGCCGTGGGCAGGTAGATACGGTCCTGGGCCGCGTCCTCCGCCACGTCGCGGGCGATGTTGGTCAGTTGCATCGCCATGCCGAGGTCGATGGCGTGCGCCTCAGCCTGCGAGTCCCGCGCGCCCAGCACGGCGCACATCAGCAGCCCCACCGTGCCGGCCACGCCATAGGCATAGCGCAGCAACGCCGCCTCGTCTGGGATGCGGACGGGGCCGATGTCGCCCGAAACCGTGTCGATCAGGGCGACCGCGGCTTGCGGGGCAGCTCCGGTGCGGTCGTGCAAGTCGAGGAAACCCGCGGCGTCCGCCTGGGACCGGTCGCCCGTCAGGATGGCCCGGCGGATGACGCCGAGGGCGGCGCGGGCGGCTGCCGGGTCAGCCGCCTCGTCGGCCAGGTCGTCCACCCTGCGGCAGAAGGCGTACAGGCCCGCGGCGTCCACCAGCACAGCGCCTGGCAGCAGGCGGCCAGCCAGGCGGAAGCTGCGGCCATACCGGGCCAGCACGGCGACGCTCACCGAACCGGCTCCGCCTGCAGCAGCGCCTCGACCACCTTGGCCGATGTCACCACGCCGGGCACGCCGGCGCCCGGATGGGTGCCGGCACCGACGAGGTAGAGGCCCGGCACCGGCCCCCGGTTGTGGAACCGGAACCAGGCGGATTGCAGCAGGGTGGGCGCCACCGAGAAACCCGCGCCGTGGCGGCTCAGGTAGTCGTGCGCGAAATCCGGCGGCGTCATCGACCGCTCCGTCACGATGTGGCCGGACAGCCCGGGCAGCGCGCGGTCCTCCAGCATGGCGACCACGCGGTCGCGCATGAGCGGGGCGGCGCGCTCCCAGTCGATGCCGGCCTGCATGTTCGGCACCGGCGCCAGAACGTAGAAGCCGTCCTGACCCCGCGGCTGCAGGCTGGGATCGGTCGCGGCCGGGCGATGCAGGTACAGGCTCGGGTCGGCCGGCAAGTCCGCGCCGTCGAAGATCTCGTCCAGCAGCGCCCGCCAGCGCTGGCCCAGGATGATCGTGTGGTGCGCCACGTCCGGCCAGCTGCGGTCGGTGCCGAAGCACAGCACGTATAGCCCCATCGAGTAGGCCTTGCGGTCCTTGCGGCTGGGCGGCTTCGGCAGCAAGGCCTGGACCTGCGGCGCGTCGGCGTTGGCCACGACGATCTCGGCCGGCAGCACCGTGCCGTCTTCCAGCTCCACGCCGGAGGTGCGGCCGGCGGCGACGCGGATGCGCGCGACCGTGCGGCCGGTGACGATCTCGATCCCCTGGCGCGTCATCAGCGCTTGCAGGGCGGCCACCAGCGCGCCGGTGCCGCCGCGGGGGAACCACACGCCCCAGCGCTGCTCCAGGTAGGGGATCAGCGCATAGATCGCGGAGGTGCGGAACGGGTGCCCGCCGACCAGCAGCGGCTGCAGGCTGAACACGCGCCGCAGCGATTCGTCCTGGATGCAGCTGCGGACCAGCGCGGACACCGAACGGTAGCCGCCGAGCCGCAAGATCGCCGGCAGGGCGCGAGCCATCGAGCCGAGGGTATGGAAGGGCTGCGCGCCGTAACGCTCGAAGCCGACCTGGTACAGGGCCTTCGACCGGCGCATCAGGCAGTCGTAGCCGGCGACGTCGCCGGGCGAGAAAGCCGCGACGGCCTGCCGCATCTCCGCCGGGTCGCTGCCGTAGTCGAAATAGCGGCCGTCGGCGAACAGGATGCGGTACCAGGGCCGCACCGGCAGCAGGTCCACATGGTCCGCCATGCGCTCGCCGAACAGCGCGAACAGCTCGGCGAACAGCTGCGGCGCGGTGATCACGGTCGGCCCGGCGTCGAAGGTGAAGCCGTCCTGCTTGAACACGCGCGCCCGGCCGCCGAGCGCGGGCAGCCGCTCCACGATGGTCACGTGGTAGCCGAGGCGGCGGACGCGCAAGGCTGCCGCGATGCCACCGAAGCCTGCGCCCACCACGATGGCGCGCGGGGGGTCCGGCAGGCCCGCGTCACGCGGCACGGATGGCCCCTGGCGCTAATGCCGCCAAACGCGACGCGAGCCCCGCGGCTGCGCCGGCCAGCGTGGGGCCGAGCGGATGGGCCGCCATGTCACGCTGGATGCCGCCGAGCAGCCCGTGCGCCCAGGCCATCATCTGAGCCGCCTGCGGCCCGAGCCGGGATGCATGGCGAGCCGCCTCGGCCTCGGGCAGGCCATGCAGCCTGGCACGCGCGAGCAGCGCCAGCCATTCCTCGCGCTGCCCCGGGGCCGCGCTGTGCAGCATATGGGCAACGGCTCCGTTCAGGCTGCCGCGGCGGAGGTCGGCTGCGATGTCGGAGGCGTCGTCGCCCGCCTGGTACGCCGTGCCGAGCAGCCGCCCAGCCTCGCCGGCGGCGGCGGTGTCCTGCTCGGACGAACCGGCTAGCAGCGATGCCCCCTCGACCGGCAGGGCGACGGCAGCGCCGGCCTTGCCGCCGGCCATGGCGCGGTAGCGGCCGAGCGTCATGGCTGGCCACAGGTCGGTTGCGAACTCGTCGGCCTGCCCGGCAGCCATCTCGGAGATGCGGGCGGCGAACAGCCGGATCAGGGCCGGCGCGCGCGGCAGTTCGGACAGCAGGGCGAATGCGCCTGCGAGCAGATGGTCGCCGGCGCAGATCGCGGCGGGTGCGCCGTAGCGGGCCGCGACGCTGCCGCAGCCGCGGCGTTCGGCGGCCCCGTCCTGCACGTCGTCGTGCAGGACGGACGCCTGGTGCACCAGCTCGCAAGCGGCCGCAAGGATGGCTGCGTATTGCGGGCCGACATCCAGGGCGGCGCTGCAATCGAGCGCCAACCCCAGACGCCAGGCCCCGCCCGGCTGGGCGAGGTGGTAGGCGGTCGCAGAGCCGAGCAGCCCCTCCGCCTGGGTCGCGCCCGTCATCAGGGACGCGACCCGGGCGGCCGCGAGCGGCCGCGCCGGCGTCATTACTCTGCCGGCATCATGCGCGGGCCGCCGCCTGCCATCGACGTCTCGGACGCCGACTTGCGGACCGAGATGATGTAGACCAGCAGGCCGAGCCCGACCTTGGAGACGATGTCGGCCACGGTGTAGCCGATCTGCACGGCGGTTTCCGCGCCGGCGCCCGAGAAGCCGATCATCGGGAAGACGAACACGATCGGGTAGAACGCCCAGGAGATGACCGTGACCCAGCGGGCCGCGTTCACCAGGCCGCGCACGTTCTGCGGCTGCTTGGCCACCGATTCGCTGAGGCCGAAGAACAGGTCGCCGACGATGATCAGGAACGGAATCATCGCGAGCACCCAGAAGATCCAGCGCGTGGCGAACGAGCTGGCGATCTCGCCGGGGTAGCCGAGGATGATCATCAGGGCGGCGAGGACGCCAAGGCGGGTGCCCTTGGACCAGGTCTCCGCGGTGGACAGGCGCATCACCAGCACCAGCTCGGTCATCAGCAACGGCACGGTCAGCAGCCAGTCGACGTAGCGGTAGGCGTCGTTGAAGGCCATGCCGCCGGACGGCTTGACGCTGTTGTCGGTGACGACGTAGGCCGCCTCCCAGCTGCCGAAGATGCGGAAGTAGTGGTAGCAGGCGATCAGCGTGACGAGGCCGGTGATCGTGACGGCGGTTTTATATTCGCTGGCGACCTGGCCGCGGCCGAGGAAGAAGAAGATCGTCGCCGCGCCCATCATGGCGATCGTGAACGAAAACGCGTTGTACACCAAGCTATATTGGCCTAGCGATATGTCAGTCATCAAGCCCTCCCTGTTTAGCTTCACGGCGGAACACAGCCGGTTGGCAGCGTCGATTTTCGAAGCTGGTTGTCATAACTAAACAGCCGCTCGACACAAAATTACAAGGGTAAGGCAAGCACTGCGGAACGGCGATTTGCGGCTGCCTCACGGGCGACGCCAAGCAGCTTGACGCTGGGTTCCGCCCCGCGCAGGCAAGACGCGGCGATATGTCCGTTACCGTACTAAACGTTCTGCAGCCTGTCGCCCCCAATCCCGGAGGCTCAGGAACGGCGCTCGCCAGGCTGGCGGGGGACGGGAACGCTAGGCCGCTTCCGGCGCTGGCAAGCGCGGGATTTCAACGGAAACGCGGTTGATCACGGCCTCCATCGCTTCCAGCTGCGGCCGTTCCATCGTCTCGCGCTCCAGCAGTTCGGCAGCCGAATGCCGCAGCAATTCCTCGTTCGCCCGCAGAATGCGCAGCGCCATCTCGTATGCGCCGTCGATCAGCAGCCGCACGGCGCGGTCGATGCCGGAAGCGGTCGCTTCGCCGTAGGACCGCGGCGTGTAGTCGCGGCCGCCCTGCAAAAATTGCTGCCGCTGTGGCTCATATGCCACTTGGCCCAAATCCGGGTCCATGCCGAAGCGCACCACCATGCTGCGGGCGATCTCGGTCGCGCGCACCAGGTCGTCCGCGGCCCCGGTGGAGACCCGGTCGTAGATGATCCGCTCCGCCGCACGGCCGGACAGCAGCACCACCATGCGGTGCACCAATTCGTCGCGGCTCATCAGGAAATGCTCCTCGGATGGCCGCTGCATGGTGTAGCCGAGCGCCGCCACGCCGCGCGGGATGATGGATATCTTGTGCACCGGGTCCACGTCCGGCAGCGCCATGGCGGCGATGGCGTGGCCTAACTCGTGGTACGCCACCGTCTCCCGCTCCTCCTTGCCCAGGATGCGGTTGCGCTTCTCCAGGCCCGCCACCATCCGCTCGATCGCCGCCTCGAAATCGTCCACCGTGATGAAGTCGGCGTTGCGCCGGGTGGCGAGCAGGGCGGCCTCGTTGGCGAGGTTGGCCAGGTCCGCCCCGGTGAAGCCAGGGGTCAGCGCCGCGATCGTCTCCGCGTCCACCCCTGGCGCCATCGTCACCTTGCCGAGGTGGAGGCGCAGGATTTCGACGCGGCCCTTCTTGTCCGGGCGGTCCACCAGCACCTGGCGGTCGAACCGGCCGGCCCGCAGCAGCGCCGGGTCCAGCACCTCGGGGCGGTTGGTGGAGCCGAGGATGACCAACCCGGTGCTGGGGTCGAAGCCGTCCATCTCGGACAGCAGCTGGTTGAGCGTCTGCTCCTTCTCGTCGTGCCCGCCCATACCGGGGCCGTTGCGCGCGCCGCCCAGCGCGTCGATCTCGTCGATGAAGATGATGGCGGGGGCTTTGGCGCGGGCCTGGGCGAACATGTCCCGCACCCTGGCGGCGCCGACGCCCACGATCATCTCCACGAACTCGGAGCCGGAGATCGAGAAGAACGGCACGCCCGTCTCGCCCGCCACGGCGCGGGCCAGCAGGGTCTTGCCGGTGCCGGGCGGGCCGACCAGCAGCACGCCCTTGGGCACGTGCGCGCCCAGGCGGCCGTAACGCTGCGGCTCCTTCAGGAACTCCACGATCTCGCGCAGCTCGTCCTTCGCCTCGTCGGCTCCCGCCACGTCGGCGAAGCGGACCTGGGTTTCCGATTCGGCATAGACGCGGGCGCGGCTGCGCCCGATGCCCATGAGGCCGCCCATGCCTCCCATGCCGCCGCCCATGCCTCCCATGCCGCCCGCGCCCGACATGCGGCGCTGCAGGAACAGGAAGCCGCCCCAGAACAGCGCGAGCGGCAATATCCAGCCGATCGCGCTCGACAGCCATCCCGGCGGCGGGCTGGCCGAGAAGGTCACGTGGTCGGCCCCGAAGGTCTGGGCGAGCGCCGGATCCACCCGGACGGTGGAGAAGCGGGCCGGCTTGTCCTTTTCGGCGTCCTTGACATCGCCTTCGATGCGGTTCGCGGACACCACCAGGTTGTCCAGCTTGCCGCCTTGCAGCATGGCCTGGAACTGGCTGTACGGCAGCGTCTGCACGTTGCCAGCCATCGCGCCGAGGTAGTCCTGCACGAGCAGCAGCGCCAGGAAGGCCGCCGCGACGTACCAGATCTGGAAGTGGTGCTCCGGCTTCAGTTTCGTTGCCATCGTGCAGCTTTCAACAGGGGGCTGCGAACCGAAGCGCGCCGCCGCCGCAACGGTTCCTCCGCCCAGCTCGCCAAGCGCCTTGACCAGACGCCTTGCCGGGGGCCACCGCTCCCCCTACACCGGCCGCCATGCAGAAAATTGCATGAGGTGGCTCGACGGCGCTGCCGCGACCGCCACCGACTGGCGCGGCGAACCGGCGTGGCACGGCATGGCCGGTGCGCTGCGGACCGTGGCGGCCGGCATGGCCCCGCCCTCCGGGTTCGCCGCCGGCATGGCGGAAGCCGCCACCGTGCTGTGGTCCGCGTTCCATCGCTACGATGCGGCCGATCCGCAATGGCCTGACCGCGACCGGTTCGTGCTGTCGCCGGGTCACGGCGCGCCGCTGCTGTACGCCCTGCTGAACCTGACCGGGCACGCCGGGATGGACGACGCGGCCCTTGCCGGCCACCGCCAGCTGCACAGCCCCGCCTGCGGCCATCCGGACCATGCGGCGCACCCGGCCATCGAGGCCACCACCGGCCCGCTCGGCCAGGGCCTGGGCATGGCGGTGGGCATGGCGCTGGCCGAACGGCTGCTGGCCGCGCGGTTCGGCAAGAGCCTGGTGGACCACCGAACCTGGGTGCTCGCCACGCTGGGGGACCTCATGGAGGGCGTGAGCCACGAGGCCGCCAGCCTGGCCGGGCACCTGCGGCTGGAAAAGCTGCTGGTGCTGCTGGAGGACGACACCGGCTGCACGAGCTGCCGCAGCACGCTGGCCGGGCCGGACGGCGCGCTGCGCCGCTTCGCCGCCAGCGGCTGGGCAACCCGCAGCGTGGACGCGCATGACCCGGCGGCGCTGGCAGCCGCGCTGTCCCTGTCCATGCGGTCGCGCAAGCCTACCCTGATCGCCTGCCGCACGGCCGGCGGCCGGATTTTCGGCCCCGCAGTGCCTCGCACGTCGGAACGCTGGGCGGAGGCCGGGCGTCGGGGCAGCGCCGCCCGCCGGGCCTGGCTCAAGCGCCTGGCCTACCACCCGCAACGGGCGGAGTTCGAGCGGGTGACCGCCGGGCGCTTGCCGGACGGCTGGGCGGACGCGCTGGCGGCGTTCAAGGGCGAGCTTGCCGCCGACCGCCGCCCGGCCAGCACGCGCGACTCGGCGCAGCGGCTGCTGGAAGCCTTGGCGCCGGGCTTCCCGGAGTTGGTCGGCGGGCAGACCGAACTCGGGCCAGGCCGCGGCGCAGCGGTGTCGCCGGGCAGCTTCTCCGGCCGCCAGGTGCATTACGGCCCGCGCGAGCACGGCATGGCGGCGTGCCTCAACGGCCTTGCCCTGCACGGCGGCGTGCTGCCCTACGCGGTGGCCCCGCTGGCGGCGACGGACGGGATGCGCCCGGCGCTGCGCCTGTCCGCCATGATGGGGCTGCGCGCGATCCACGTGGTGACGCATGACAGCATCGGGCTGGGGGCGGACGGCGCCGCCTACCAGCCGGCCGAGCACCTGGCGGGGCTGCGCGCCATGCCGGGCCTGCTGGTGCTGCGCCCGGCCGACGCGATGGAGGCGGCGGAGTGCTGCGAGATCGCCGTCCGCCGCACCGACGGCCCTTCCCTGCTGGTGCTGTCCGAGCAGCCATTGCCCGCGCTGCGGACCGGGGTGGGCGAGAACCGCTGCGTCCGCGGCGCCTACGTGCTGGCGGAGGCGAACGGCCCGCGCGCCGCCACCCTGATCGCCAGCGGCAGCGAGGTGGGCCTCGCCCTGGCCGCGCGGGACTGCCTGGCCGGCGACGGCGTGGCGGCGGCGGTGGTGTCCATGCCGGCCTGGGGGCTGTTCGCCCGGCTGGACCCGGCGGCCCGCGCGGCGGTGCTGGGCAGCGCCCCGAGATTCGGCATCGAGGCGGCGTGCGGCTTCGGCTGGGAGCGCTGGCTCGGCGAGGACGGCGTGTTCCTCGGCCTGCCCGGCTTCGGCGCGTCCGGTCCGGCGGAGGCGCTGTTCCGGCACTTTGGGCTTACGCCGGAGGCGGTGGCGGCCGCGGTACGGCGGCGGCTGGCCGGGTAGCGCGGCCGGCTCAGTTCGTGACCACGAGGCCGAGGGCGCGCTGCGGGTCGGCGCCGGCCCGGCCTGCCAGGTCCGCAAGTGGGAGCGGCTGGGGCGGCGCCACCGTGATCGCCAGCCGCTTCGGGTCTTCCATGAAGGCGTGGACCGGATCGGTGACGGCCGGCGGCAGATTGGCTTGCGCGGCGGCGGCGGCCAGCTGTCTCTGTCCCAATTGTTTCAGTGCCTCAGGCGTGACGCCCTGCTGGGCCGCGAGCATGGCGAGATATTTCGGCACGAGGCCATGATCCTCGTAGCTGACGCTCAAGCCTTGCAACCGGGCCTGCTGGAAAACGAGGATAGCCTTCTCCAGGCTCGCCCCTGCCCCCATCGCAGCTTCAGGCATGTTGTCCAGCCCCATGGCCAGGTGCAGGCGGCCCATCCCGGCCGCGTCGATGTCGAACTTGTCTATCCGCACCTGGCGAGCGTTGCGGTCCACGGCGGCCTGCATCTGCAAATCGGCCTGGAGCTGCGGATAGCCGAGCCGCCCGAGCATGGGAGTGGCTTGGTCATCGGCCTGCACCACCAAGCCATGCATCATCGTATGGCTGTTCAAGACGTCGTTGGCCGCCGGGTCGGACCCGAGGTCCAGCGAGGCAAGCGTGACGAGCGGCTTGCCCCCGACGCTCAGCGCGAGTTGAGCAAGCCCGGCGTCGTAGCTCAGGTTTGGCAAGGGCGCGGCGCTGCCGCTGGTCCGGTAATGCGCCACCAGCTCTGCAAGCGGCGCGCGGCGTGCATACAGGTGGTCGACTTGCGCATGAACCGCGGGCGTGGCGGCGGTTTGCAGGTCGAGGCCGTTCATGTCCGCAGCGCTCGCCTGCCCTGCGCCGTAATGGTCGATCGTCACCTGCTTGGCGGCGAGCTTGGTCTTATCTCCAGCCAGCGTGGTCAGCCCGTGCACCTCGCCGTGGTCGAACGTGACGGCAGCGGGGTCGACCTCGGCGACATCGGCAGCCAGCACGGGCAGGCCGAGATTGTCCACAGCCAGCGAGTCGGCCGCTGCCTCGCCGCCCGCCGAGTGCGACGTGAGCCTGGTCAGGGCCAGGTGGCGGAAGCTGCTGCCCGGGCCGGGTGCGACGTCGGCGGTCGCGGCCGTGTAGGCGACGCCGTGGGCCGACAGCGCCACCCCGGTCAGGTGCGCGCTGCGGCTGAGCAGGCTCGGTTCGGCGCTCGCATAGCTGAACGTCGATCCTGGCGGCAGCGACGCGCGGAAGGCGGCGAGTCCGGCCTCCATCTCCTGGGCGGCGCGTTGCCGGGCATAGAAGTAGCCGCCCCCTGCGGCCGCGAGGAGGACGATCAGGGCGACGACGACGGCAGCGGTTCTCTTCATGGACGCCTCCTTTGCCCGGCGGTCATAGCGGATCGCGCCCGCGATTGAACGTGTCATGCGCCTCGGACCAGCAACGGCGCGCCAATTGCAGCGTTCATAGTCTTGCAGCGCTTTTCGCCGTCCGGCTAGGCTGCACCGACCAAGCGGAGCCGACTGGATGGGAGCGTGCCGATGCGGTGGTTGCTGGGGCTGGCCGCAGTTTGCACGCTGGCTGTCCCGGCGTTCGCGGACCAGCTGGTCGCCGTCAAGCCAGGCATCGTGTGCGCCTCCGCCGACGCCCTCGGCCGCCTGACGCTGCCGGGCGGCGACAGCCGGACCCACCTGCCCGCGCCGACGCCGGGCGACTTGAGGGCCGCATCGGCGGGCGGATGCATCGACATCACGCCGGGCCTGCGGGTGACGACGCTCGAGACCTACCACAACACTTCGGTGGCGGTGGTCGACGGCGTGCGGATGACCATCCCCAACATAGATTTCCAGCCAGCCGCCGAGTCGGCGTCCGGAGCGCCAGCTGATCCGCTGCCCAGCGGCTACGCCGTCGCGAGCCGGGTCGCGGTCGAGGGCAGGACCGGCCAAGCGCTGGTGATCCTGGAGGACAGCCGCATCTCGGCGCAGCTGCGCGAGCGGATGTGGCACGTCTCCGCGGACCCGGCGTTCGTGCTGCCGGGGCGCAGCAGGCTGGCGGCCGAGCTGGCCCGGCGTCCGCTCCGAGCAGCCCGGGTGCGCATCGTCGGCGCGGACGGCGCGACCCTGGCCGAACGGTTGCTCGACGAGCCGTTGGCGAAGGTGGCGCGGGCGCGGTGGCACGGCCTGCCCGCGCCGACCTACCTGCTCACCGTCGATCACTCGATCGGCATGGGCAGCTACGCCGGGCTGAGCACGACGCTGCTCGTGCCGGGCGAGTCGGGGCTCGACCCGGTCACCTATGCCGCGCCTGACGGGCATTCCGGCATCCTGCGGTTGGGCGAAACCCTCAAGACGGGGTGGCAGGCCGTGCCCGGGCGCGCCGGCGGCGCCGACGAGCTGGAACAGGCCTTGTGCCGCCCCGACGACAAGGGCCGCTTCACGATCAGCTACGAAACCTACCGCACCGTGAACGGGGCCTGGCAGATGACGTCCCGGCAGGAAGCGGGCTACTGGGACAACGAGGCGCTGCCGCCCCGCTCAGCCTTTCCGTAAAGCCGCCCGCCCTGGCGCGCGCCCGGCAATCCCGTTACATCCGGGCACCCATAACGGAGAACATATCGCATGGCCGTGAAGGTCGCCATCAACGGGTTCGGGCGCATCGGCCGCCTGGTGCTGCGCGCCATCGTCGAGAGCGGGCGCACCGACGTGGAGCCGGTCGCCATCAACGACCTCGGCAGCGTCGAGGCCAACGCCCACCTGTTCCGCTACGACAGCGTGCACGGCCGCTTCCCCGGCAGCGTCGTGGTCGATGGCGACGCCATCACCATCCATCACAATGGCCGCACCTACGGCCCCATCGCCGTCAGCGCCGAGCGCGACCCGTCAAAGGTTCCATACCAGGGCGTCGACGTGGCGATGGAGTGCACCGGGCTGTTCACCAAGAAAGAGGACGCCGCCAAGCTGATCGCCGCCGGGGCGCGCAAGGTGCTGATCAGCGCCCCGGCGGACGGGGTGGACGCGACCATCGTGTTCGGGGTCAACCAGTCGGTCATCACCAAGGACATGACGGTGATCTCCAACGCCTCCTGCACCACCAACTGCCTGGTGCCCATGGTCAAGGTGCTGCACGACACGTTCGGCGTGGTGCGCGGCTTCATGGTCACCATCCACTCCTACACCGGCGACCAGCGCACGGTGGACACCCTGCACAAGGACCTGCACCGCGCCCGCGCCGCCGCCGTGTCGATGATCCCGACCTCCACCGGCGCTGCCAAGGCGGTGGGCCTGGTGCTGCCGGAGCTGAAGGGCAAGCTCGACGGCACCTCCATCCGGGTGCCGACGCCCAACGTCAGCCTGGTCTCGCTGGACGCGAACCTGGCCCGGCCGGCGAGCGTTGCGGACATCCACGCGGCGATGCAGGCGGCGGCGGACGGCCCGATGCGCGGCATCCTGGAGTTCAGCACCGAGCAGCTGGTCAGCAGCGACTTCAACCACGTCGCCGCCTCCTGCTCGTTCGACGCGACGCAGACCGCCTCCATCGACGGCGGGCAGATGGTCCGCGTGGCCGGCTGGTACGACAACGAGTGGGGCTTCAGCTCGCGCATGAGCGACACCGCCGCGCTGTTCGGCAGCCTGTAGGATGCACCGCACGCTGGACGGGCTGGACGTGCGCGGCCGGCGCGTGCTGGTGCGCGCCGACCTCAACGTGCCGGTGCGGGACGGCGCCATCACCGACCTCACCCGGATCGAGCGGCTGTCCCCCACCATCCGCGAGCTGGCCGACGGCGGGGCGAAGGTGATCGTGTTCAGTCACTTCGACCGCCCGAAAGGCCAGCGCGTGCCGCACATGTCCCTGGCGCCGATGGCGGTGGCGCTGGCCGCCGTGCTGGGCAAGCCGGTGGCCTTCGCCGAGGACAGCACCGGGCCGGTCGCCCACGCCGCCGCCGACGCGCTGGGCGACGGCGACGTGCTGCTGCTGGAGAACACCCGCTACCATCCCGGCGAGGAGGCGAACGACCCGGCGCTCGCCCGCGAGTTCGCCGCCCTGGCCGAGATCTTCGTGCACGACGCGTTCTCCGCCGCCCACCGCGCCCATGCCAGCACCGAGGGCGTCGGCCGGCTGCTGCCCGCCCACGCCGGACGGCTGATGCAGGCGGAGCTGGAGGCGCTGGATGCCGCCCTGGGCAACCCGAAGCGCCCGGTGGCGGCCATCGTCGGCGGCTCCAAGGTCTCGACCAAGCTGGAGCTGCTGGGCAACCTGGTCACCAAGGTCGATGCGCTGGTGATCGGCGGCGCGATGGCCAACACCTTCCTGGCCGCCAAGGGCGTGGGGGTCGGCCGCTCCTTGCAGGAGGCGGAGATGCACGTCATCGCCCGCGCCATCCTGGCCCGCGCCGAGGAAGCCGGGTGCGAGATCGTGCTGCCGGTGGATGCGGTGACCGCCATGGAGTTCAAGCCGAACCCGGCCACCGAGACGGTCGCGGTCGGCGCGGTGCCCGAGGGCAGCATGATCCTGGACGTGGGGCCGGAGACGGTGGCGGACCTGAAGCAGCGTATGCTGGGCTGGCACACGCTGGTCTGGAACGGTCCGCTCGGTGCGTTCGAGACGCCGCCGTTCGACGCGGCGACGGTGGCGCTGGCCCATGCCGTGGCCGATGCGACGGAGGCCGGTGCCCTGCGCAGCGTGGCCGGCGGCGGCGACACCGTGGCCGCGCTGCGCCATGCCGGGGTGATGGAGCGCCTGACCTATGTGTCCTCGGCGGGCGGCGCGTTCCTGGAATGGCTGGAAGGCAAGACGCTGCCGGGGGTCGCGGTGCTGATGGCGGAATGAGCGCGCCTGTTCACCCGCCGGTAACCTTGGCCGGCTAACTTCGCCCGCATGATCGCGCCCAGCAGCCTTTCGGCTTTCGCCCCGGCCCTGCAACCGGCCACTTCCGTCATCCGTGCCGCTGCCCCGGCGGCAGCGCGCGCCGCCGCTCCGGCCGCGGTGCAGAAGCCGCTCGCAGGCCTGGCGCCCGGCAGCGCCCCGCCCCGGGTGGCCCCGCGCGGCTCCCTGCTGGACCTCTCGGTTTAGCCCACCCGCAGATTTCATCGTTGGGGGCTTGATCCGCCCCCGCCGCGCCGTCACGCTAGGGTGGTGCCAGAGTTCGTCACCACCGTTCCGGCCGGAGACAACAGGGAGCGGCAAGTCTGCTCCACCTGCGGCTACGTGGCCTACGAGAATCCCAAGATCGTCGTCGGCGCCGTGGTCGCTGATGACGGGATGGTGCTGCTGTGCCGCCGGGCCATAGAGCCCCGCGCCGGGTACTGGACCCTGCCTGCCGGGTATCTGGAATTGAACGAGACCACGGCAGAGGGCGCCCGGCGTGAAGCCATGGAGGAAGCCGGGGCGGACATCGTGCTGGACGGCATGTTGGCGCTCTATGACGTGAGCCGCATCGGCCAGGTCCAGGTGCTCTACCGGGCGCGGCTGGCCGCGCCCGGCATCGCGGCCGGTGAGGAGAGCCTCGAAGTCCGCATGTTCGCGTGGGACGACATCCCCTGGGGTGAACTCGCCTTCCCCACGGTGAGCTGGGCGCTGCACGCCTGGCGGGATGCTGGCCCAGGTCCCTTGGGCGTCGCTGCCGGCAACCCGGCGGCGGACCCGCGGGGCGTCAGGCCAATCCAGCCGGGTCCGGAACCATGATTCGTGCCGTCCTGCTGGCGCTGGCCGGGCTGGCTGTGATGGCTGCCGCGCTACCCAACAGCTTCACCATCACGCCGCTGCCCGAGTTCAACGCGCCCGCCCATCGCCCGGCGGCGAAGCCAGCCTTGCCGAAGTCCTCCCCCGGCTTCACCGCCGCGCCCACGCCGGACCCCGAGGCGAGCGTGCCAGCCACCGAGGCCTCGAAGGATGCCTCGGTCTCGCCGAGCCTGTTCACCCGGCACGACCAGTACCGTGGAGAGGGCATCTCGCCATCGTCATCGGCGCAGGCCGAGCAAAACCGCCGGGCGACTCCGGGCGCCGGCCTCAACCTGACCATGCCGCTGCAATAACGCGTGCTGCGGTCGCTCACCGTCCTGATCCTGTGCCAGTTCGCAGGCGAGGTCGCCGCGCGCAGCCTCGGCCTGCCCCTGCCCGGCCCAGTGCTCGGCTTGCTGCTGCTGCTGGCCATCCTGATCGCGCGCGGCGGCCCGGACGAGCCGCTGCGCGAGACGTCCAACGGGCTGCTGCGCTACCTGTCCCTGCTGTTCGTTCCGGCCGGCGTGGGCATCGTGACCCAGCTGGACGCGCTGGCGCGGGACTGGGTGGCGATCCTGGCCTCGATCCTCGCGTCCACCCTGCTGAGCCTCATCGTCACGGGCTGGACCATGCAGCGCCTCTCTCGCAGGCGGGAGGCTTGAGCGGCGTCGCGCAGCTCTGGGTCTACCTGCAGACCACGCCGCTGCTGGGCCTGGCCGCCACCCTGGTCGCCTGGGAGATCGCCAGCTTGCTCAGCCGGCTCGCCCGCGGCCACGTGCTGGCGAACCCGATGCTGATCAGCATCGTGCTGCTGGCCGGGCTGCTGCTGCTGACCGGCACGCCGTACCGCGCCTATTTCGAGGGTGGGCAGTACGTCCAGTTCCTGCTCGGCCCGGCGACGGTGGCCCTGGCGGTGCCGATGCACGCCAACCTGGCCCGCATCCGGCGCGCGGCGCCCGCCATCGTGCCCGCGCTGCTCGCCGGGTCGGTGACGGCCGTGGTGAGCGCCGTGCTGATCGCGCGCGGCCTGGGAGCGTCGCGCACGGTGGTGCTGTCGCTGGCGCCGAAATCGGTGACGACGCCGATCGCCATGGGGATCGCCGAGCAGATCGGCGGCTCGCCCTCGCTGGCCGCGGTGTTCGTGCTGATGACGGGACTGACCGCCGTGGTGCTCGGCCCGCTGGCGATGCGGCTGGCGCGGGTGGTGGACTGGCGGGCGCAGGGCCTGGCCGGCGGCACGGCCGGGCACGGGCTGGCCACGGCGCGGCTGCTGCTGGTGAACGAGACCGCGGGCGCGTTCGGCGGGCTGGCGATCGGGCTGAACGGCATCGTCACCGCCGTGCTGGTGCCGCTGCTGGTGAAGCTGCTCTAATCATTGGGCGCGCAAGGACGCGAGCAGGGCGGCCAAGGTGGGCGGCGTCTGCCGGCGGCTCGTGTGGTAGAGGTAGTAGCCGGGAGCGGTCCAGCTCCAGGCGTTCAGCACCTGCACCAGCCGCCCCGCTGCGACGTAGCCGGCGACTTGGTCCTCGAACAGCTGCGCCACGCCCTGCCCCGCCAGCGCCGCTTCCAGGATCATGCCGCTGTCGTTGAACACCAGCGGGCCGTCCACCCGCACCTCGAACGATCGCCCGGCCTCCTCAAACTCCCAAGGATAGAGCCCCCCAGCGGTCGCGAGCCGATAGTTGATGCAGCGATGCCGGGCGAGATCGTATGGCGTGAGCGGCATGGGGTGGCCGGCGAAGTAACCCGGCGTCGCCACGACCGCCGAACGGATCGGCGGGCCGACCCGCACCGCCACCATGTCCTTGGCGACCTTCTCGCCAAACCGCAGCCCGGCGTCGTAGCGGCTTGCCACGATGTCCGTCAGGCCCTCGTCGACGGCGATCTCGACTCGGATGTCCGGGTAGGTGGCCAGGAAGCCCGGCAGCACCGGCCACAGCACGGCGGTGGCGGCGTGCTTGGGCGTGGTGATGCGCAAATCCCCGGCCGGCTTGCCGCGCGCCTGGCCCAGCGCCGCCAGCTCCGCGCCAATCTCGCCCAGCGCCGGCCGAAGCGTCCGCAGCAGCCGCTCGCCGGCCTCCGTGGGCGCCACGCTGCGGGTGGTCCGCGCCAGCAGCCGCACGCCGAGGCGGCTTTCCAACGCCCGCATCGCGTGGCTCAGGGCGGAGGGCGACATGCCCAGCCTGGAGGCGGCCCGGGTGAAGTTCAGGCAATCGGCAATCTCGAGGAAAGCGGCTAGATCGTCGAGCTCGTTCCGCTTCATTGGTGCATCAATTTCACAGCTGCGTGCTGATTATCCCATCTTATCGATTGGCGATCTACAGCGCATCTTCAAGGCATAGGCCCAGCCCGGGCTGGCGAACGAAAGACACGCCATGCGCATGAACAAGCTCGGCCGCACCGGCCTTTTCGTCTCGGAACTCTGCCTGGGTACCATGACCTTCGGCGGCAGCGGCCCGCCCTGGAGCCAGATGGGCAACTTGGACCAGGCAGATGCCGACCGTTTTGTCGCACGGTCCATGGACGCCGGCGTGAACTTCATCGACACGGCCGACATGTATTCGGACGGGCTTTCGGAGGAGATCACCGGCCAGGCGTTGCGGAACCTCGGCGTCCCGCGCGAGAACGTTGTGGTCGCCACAAAGGGCTACGGCCCGACCGGTGCCGGCGCCAACTCGGGCGGCAACTCGCGCCTGCACCTGATCGACGCCTGCAAAGCCAGCCTCAAGCGCCTACGGCTCGACCACATCGACCTCTACCAGGTCCACGGCTTCGACCCGGCGACTCCGATCGAGGAGACGGTGCGGGCGCTCGACACGCTCGTGCAGCACGGCCATGTCCGCTACGTTGGGGTGTCTAATTGGGCGGCGTGGCAGGTCATGAAGGCGCTTGGCATCGCCGAACGCCAGAACCTGGCCCGCTTCGAGAGCCTGCAAGCCTACTACACCCTCGCCGGGCGGGACCTCGAACGCGAAGTGACGCCGATGCTGCGCAGCGAGTCGGTCGGGCTGATGGTGTGGAGTCCGCTGGCCGCGGGCCTGCTGAGCGGCAAATACACCCGCGAGCGGGACACCATTGCCGGCGACCGCAGGGCCGCTTTCGCCTTCCCGCCCGTCGATCACGTCCGCGCGTTCGACTGCCTCGACGCCATGATGCCGATAGCCGAAGCTCGCGGCGTGTCAGTGGCCCAGGTCGCGCTGGCCTGGCTGCTGCACCAGAAGGTGGTGAGCAGCGTCATCATCGGCGCCAAGCGGCTCGACCAGTTGAACGACAACCTGGCCGCAGCAGACCTCGAGCTGACCGAGCGCGAACTCGACGTGCTCGGCCAGGTGAGCGAGTTGCCGAAGGAATACCCGGGCTGGATGATCGAGACACTGGGCGCACGCGCAAGGCAACTTGCCCAAGCAGGGCGCAAGAACGCACGGTAGGATGGGTGGATCGCCTACTCGGCATCCTTCATCGTCCGCCGCACCGCACCGCCGAAGCCCCGCCCCCGTCCGATCGCGCCCTCGCCGAACCGAGCCCGCAGGCTGTCCATCGCGCCTTGCGCCGCCACGCGCCGCGCCGCGTCCGGGTCCGCCAGGTCGCCGTGGTCCGCCTCCGCCCCGGCCAGCAGCGGAGACGCGCCGATGCCGACCAGGCGGAACGCCGTGCCGTCGGCTTCCCGGGCCAGCAACCCGCGGGCGGCGGCGAACAGCAGGTCCGGCAGCACCGTGGGCGTCGGCAGCCGCGCCGCCCGGGTGCGCTGGGCGAAGCGCGCGGTCTTGAGCTTCAGCACCACCCCGCCGGCCGCCAGCCCCTTCTCGCGCAGCCGCCGGGCCAGCTTCTCGGCCAGGTGCCAGAGCGGGCGCTCCAGCTCCGCCAGAGTCGCCAGGTCGCCGTCGAAGGTGGTTTCGGCGCTGACCGATTTGGTGTCCCGCTCCACTGTGACGGCGCGTGCGTCCTCGCCGCGGGCGCGCCGGGCCAGGCCGGGGCCGTCGTCGCCCAGCCGGGCCTGCGCCGCGCGGTCGTCCAGCGCGGCCAGATGGCCCAGATGGGTGATGCCGAGGCTGGCCAGCCGCCGTTCCAGCGCCGGGCCGATGCCGGGCAGCTTGCGGACCGGCCAGGGCGCCAGGATGCCGGCCGCCTCCGACCCGAGCACGGCGAAGCCCCGCGGCTTGTCCTGGCCGGCGGCGAGCTTGGCCAGCAGCCGGTTGGGCGCCAGCCCGATCGAGACGGTCAGCCCCACTTCGGCCTCCACGTCGCGGGCGAAGCGGGCCAGCACGGCGGCAGGCGGCGCGCCGTGCAGGGCGGCGGTGCCGGACAGGTCCACCGCGGCCTCGTCGATGGAGAGCGGCTGCACGAGGGGGGACAACCGGCCCATCAGCGCACGGATGGCGCGGGAGGCGGCGCTGTACTTGGCGAAGTCCGGGCGGATCACCACCGCGTCCGGGCAGGCCTGCAGCGCCTTGAACATCGGCATGGCGGAGCGGCAGCCGTGCATCCGCGCGACGTAGCAGGCGGCCGTCACGACGCCCCGGGCGCCGCCGCCGACCAGCACGGGGCGGCCCGCCAGCTCCGGCCGGTCGCGCTTCTCAACGCTGGCGAAGAAAGCGTCGCAGTCGATATGGGCGATGGCGAGGGTGAACAGCTCCGGATGGCGCACCACCCGCCCGCCGCCGCATGCCGGGCACGGGATGGCCCCGGTGGCGGCGAAGCAGTCCCGGCACAGGCCGCTGATCAAGGCGGCCAGAGCCAGGCCGCGCCGCGCACGCCGGAGCTGTCGCCGTGCTTCGCGCGCAGGACCGGCGTGGCGAACACGTCGCTGAACACGTGCCGTCCCATCAGGGCCGGCAACTGCGTGTAGAGGTGGCCCATGTTGGACAGCCCGCCGCCCAGCACCACCGCATCCGGGTCCAGGAAGTTCACGACCTGCGCCAGCCCGCGCGCCAGCCGGTCCGCGTGCCGGGCCAGCGCGGCGATGGCGACAGCCTCCCCGGCGGCGGCGCGGGCCGGCAGGCCGGAGGCGTCCCGCGTTCCAGGCCCGTCGGCATCCACGGCCAGGCCGGGCCCGGCGACCAGCGTTTCCAGGCAGCCGACCTGCCCGCACCAGCAGCGCGGCAGCGGCAGGTCCTCCGGCGTCACCCAGGGCAGCGGGTTGTGGCCCCACTCGCCGCCGAGCCGGTTAGGTCCCGGCAGCAGCCGGCCATCCACCACGATGCCGCCGCCGCAGCCGGTGCCGATGATGACGCCGAACACCGTGCGCAGCCCTGCCCCGGCACCGTCCGACGCCTCGGACAGGGCGAAGCAGTTGGCGTCGTTCTCGATCCGCACCGGGCGGCCCAGCGTGTCCGCCAGATCCCGGTCCAGCGCGTGGCCGTTGAGCGCGAGCGAGTTGGAGTTCTTCACCAGCCCCGTCGCCGGGCTGATGACGCCGGGGATGCCGATGCCGACCGTGACCAAGCCCGCCTCCGCCTCCGCCGCGGCGACGGCGGCCGCGAGCGTCCGCACCACGTCATCGTACAGCGGGGGCGTCGGCACCCGGCGGCGCAGCAGCACGCCGCCATCCGGGTCCAGCACGGCGTACTCGATCTTCGTCCCGCCCAAGTCGATGCCCATGCGAAGCGCCACGCCCAACTCCCTTGCCGCCGCCATGATCCCACCGCAGGATAGTGGCATGGCCGCTGAAACCCTGCTCGACGTCAAGGGCATGAAATGCCCGCTTCCCGTGCTGCGCGCCAACCGGGCGCTGCGCGGCCTCCTGCCGGGCGACAAGCTCCGCGTGCTGGCGACCGACCGCGCCTCCGTGGCCGACTTCCGCGCCTTCTGCCGGGAGACCGGGCACACGCTGGTCAGCCTCAGCGAGGAGGCCGGCGTGTTCTCCTTCACCATTCGCTGCCGAGCGCCGTCATGAAGGCGACCGCGCTGATCACCCACATGGACTGCCTCGGGCACGACACCGGGCTGGGCCATCCGGAATGCCCGGACCGGCTGCGCGCCGTGCTGCAGGCGCTGGAGCATCCCGACTTCACCGGCCTGCTGCGCGAGCAAGCGCCCTTGGCGACCCGGGAGCAGCTCTGCCTCGCCCACCCGGCGGCGCACGTGGACCGGCTGCTGGCGCTGCACCCGGCGGAGGGCGAACTGCTGGCGATCGACCCGGACACCGTGGTCAGCGCCGGCACCCTGGCCGCCGCGCGCCGCGCCGCTGGGGCCGCCATCGCCGCGGTGGACGCCGTGATGGAAGGCTGGGCCGGCGCTGCCTTCGCCGCCACCCGCCCGCCGGGCCACCATGCCGAGCAGGCCCGGTCGATGGGGTTCTGCCTGTTCAACAACGCCGCCATCGCCGCGCGGCACGCCCGCGCGCGCTGGGGGCTGGACCGGGTGGCGGTGGTGGATTTCGACGTCCACCACGGCAACGGCACGCAGGACATCTTCGAAGCCGACCCGGCGCTGTTCTACGCCTCCAGCCACCAGCACCCGTGCTATCCCGGCACCGGGTCGCCGCGCGAGACCGGCGTGGCCGGCAACGTCCTGAACGTGCCCTTGCCGCCCGGCGCAGGCAGCGAGCGGTTCCGCGCCGCCTGGGCCGACCGGATCATCCCGGCGCTGGCGGCATGGCGGCCGCAGCTGCTGATCGTGTCCGCCGGGTTCGACGCCCACCGGGACGACCCGCTGGCCGAGCTGCGGGTGGAGACGGCCGATTTCGCCTGGCTGACGGACCGGCTGAACGAGGTGGCCGACGCGCATACGGAAGGGCGCATCGTCTCGCTGCTGGAGGGCGGCTACGACCTGGCGGCGCTGGCGGCATCGGCGGCAACCCATGTCCGCAGGCTGATGCACGGCTGACGGGCCGTGGCTGCCTGGCAACACTGTGATCCCATTGCACGGGATGGATATTGTCGCCGGGCCTGCGAGCGCGTAGGGACGGCGGGCTGAGGAGAGCGCGCATGTCGCAAGACATCTCCGGCCTGTCGTTCGAGGACGCGCTGGCCGAGTTGGAGCGGATCGTCAAAGGGCTGGAAGGCGGCCAGCAGAAGCTGGAGGACGCGATCATGGCCTATGAACGCGGCGCGCTGCTGCGGCAACACTGCGAGGCCAAGCTGGCGGAGGCGGACGCCCGCGTGCAGGTGATCGTGCAGCGCGCCGACGGCACCTTGGCGACGCGACCGTTCCCATGAGCCGACACCCCGGAGTGAGCCGCCCATGAACGCCTCTGTTCTTCCTGTGCGCCCGTTGACGCCGTTGTTGGACCGTGTTGGCGTTCCGGGTGATTTGCGCAATTTCTCGGCTGAGCAGCTGCGGGCTGTTGCGGACGAGTTGCGGGCGGAGACGATTGATGCGGTGAGCGTCACTGGCGGGCATCTGGGCGCGAGCTTGGGGGTGGTGGAGCTGACGGTGGCGCTGCATGCCGTGTTCGACACCCCGCACGACCGCATCGTCTGGGACGTGGGCCACCAGTGCTACCCGCACAAGATCATCACCGGCCGGCGCGACCGCATCCGCACCCTGCGCCAGCCGGGCGGCCTGTCCGGCTTCACCCGCCGCAGCGAGAGCGAATACGACCCGTTCGGGGCGGCGCACTCCTCGACCTCGATCTCGGCCGGCCTGGGCATGGCGGTGGCGTCGGACCTGCTGGGGGTTGCGCGCAACGTGGTGGCGGTGATCGGCGACGGCGCGATGAGCGCCGGCATGGCCTACGAGGCGATGAACAACGCCGGCGCCATGCACTCCCGCCTGGTGGTGGTGCTGAACGACAACGAGATGAGCATCGCCCCGCCGGTGGGCGCCATGAGCGCCTACCTCACCCGGCTGCTCAGCTCGCACAGCTACCTCAACCTGCGCGACCTGGCCTCGCGCATGGCCAAGCGCTTCCCCTCCGGCATGGCCAAGACCGCCAAGCGGGCGGAGGAGTATGCCCGCGGCATCCTGACCGGCGGCACGCTGTTCGAGGAGCTGGGGTTCTACTACCTGGGCCCGATCGACGGCCACAACCTCGACCACCTGCTGCCGGTGCTGCGCAACGTGCGCGACGCCGACGAGCGCGGGCCGATCCTGGTGCACGCGATCACCCAGAAGGGCCGCGGCTACCCGCCGGCGGAGGCGAGTGCCGACAAGCTGCACGCGGTGAGCCGCTTCAACGTGATCACCGGCGAGCAGGTCAAGCCGCCGCCGGGTCCGCCGAGCTACACGCGGGTGTTCGCCGACGCGCTGATCGCCGAGGCCGAGGCCGACCCGCGGATCGTGGCGGTGACCGCGGCCATGCCGTCCGGCACCGGGCTTGACCGCTTCGCCAGCCGCTTTCCCGCCCGCTGCTTCGACGTGGGCATCGCCGAGCAGCACGCGGTGACGTTCGCGGCCGGCATGGCGACCGAGGGCCTGGCGCCGTTCTGCGCCATCTACAGCACGTTCCTGCAGCGCGCCTACGACCAGGTGGTGCACGACGTGGCGCTGCAGGGCCTGCCAGTGAGATTTGCCCTGGACCGCGCCGGCCTGGTGGGGGCGGACGGCGCCACCCACGCAGGCAGCTTCGACCTGGCGTTCCTCGGCTGCCTGCCCGGCATGGTGCTGATGGCGCCCTCGGACGAGGTCGAGCTGGTGCACATGGTGGCGACGCAAGCGGCCTACGGCGCCGGCCCGTCCGCGGTGCGCTACCCGCGCGGCGAGGGCACGGGTCTCGCTCTGCCCGCGCGCGGCACGCCGTTGCCGATCGGGCGCGGCCGCATGCTGCGCGAGCCGGCGCCCGGCCAGCCCGGGGTGCGGGTGGCGGTGCTGAGCCTGGGCGCCCGGCTGGCCGAGGCGCTGCTGGCGGCCGAGGCGCTGAGCGAGCGCGGCCTGGCGGTGAGCGTGGCCGACGCGCGCTTCGCCAAGCCGCTGGACACCGCGCTGATCGAGCGGCTGGCGCGCGGCAACACGGTGCTGGTCACCCTGGAGGACGGCAGCCTGGGCGGCTTCGGGGCAGCAGTGATGCACCACCTCGCCTGGGCCGGCCTGCTGGACGGCACCCTCAAGCTGCGACCCATGACCCTGCCCGACCGCTTCATCGACCACAACACACCCGCCGCACAATACCAACACGCCAGACTCGACGCCGCCAGCATCATACAAACAGTCATGAACGCAGCAGGCTG
>CAXTPP010000034.1:0-28826 GCA_964246185.1 uncultured Acetobacteraceae bacterium | reverse complement strand
CATCACGCTCGCTGCTACCGTCATCTTCTGGCTCAGCAAATGAGTCCTGACCCTAAGGCCACATGTCTAACAACGTCGCTCCCGGCGTGCGTGATGATGCGAAAGTGGGGGTGCTGCTTGACGTAAGTCCGGCCGTTGAAGGAGCCGGGGAACGCCTCATCGAGCAAGGGGCGAAGCTGGCCTTGCACTGCAGCTGGAAGCGTCGGCTCAGTGAAGGTCTGGATCATTGTCGGTCGGCTTGTTAGGTGCGACACCTATAATTACCTAAATCCGGTGATGCTTCAATGGAAAGTAGGCGTAGGGTGGACTGCTTGCGGCCCACCTGCCCGAGAGCAAGAACATCAACGAGCCACATGCCTCCGTGGTGAAGAGGTGGGACTGCAAGCAGCCCACTTTACGCTTGCTGTTTGCCCAGCAGGATGAACGTTGCAACTCCCGGGTCGAGTGTGAGAACGTAGTGGGAACTCACATGGAACTTCGGATGACGCTCAACGAGAGCTGGACTTACCAAGGACGGCAGGGACACGGCTACTTCGGCACTGGGACCGCCCCCAAGGACGACGACGACAGCGACAACGCTGTCGAGGCCAACGACCTGTTCCGCCCGGCCAACGCCGGCCAGCGCGTCGACTATGCGGCGTCCAGCCTTATCATGCACGTGCCGCGGAACGACCGCGGCCGTTGGAACAGCGCAGTCAGCGACTCTGCCCGCGCCAACCTCAAAACTGCCGTAGCCGCCTGGTATGGCGCACGCTCATTGAGCCGCGACGCGTTCCGGACGCAGTTCCTCGACCCTTACACCAGCGACGAGGTGGTCGATCGCTTGCGCAGTGCCGCCAAGGGCATGGTCGAGGGACGCACCCACGACGACTTGGCCAAAGCCGGCGACGACCTTGCGACAGCCGCCCAGAAAGTCGGCGCTGATACGTGGCCCCGCTTCCTCAGCAACGCCAGTCATCAGGCTGTAGAGGCTGTGTCCAGGGGCGACGTGCCAGGGGTAGTTAAGGTCGGCGCCACAGACGCGCCAGTCGGGATTGCTGGCCTGATGTTTCTCGGCCTTCTCGCGGTCATCTTTGGCTGGAAGCCTAACGTCTCTCGATCTCCGCCGGTATCGAGCAGACCGACGATTGTCCAGCAAGAAGCGCCCAAAGATGCCGATGTGACGCCTGAAGGTGGCAATGGTGAACCCGGAGGTCAGCAGTCTTGGCCGGCTAATCCTGACGACTTATCGAAACAGGGTTGGATCGAAACCAGTGATCCAGAGGCAGCCAAAGCAGGCCGCAGGACATTCACCAGGCCGGACACAGGTGAGGAAATCGCCTTTGATAGAGCTCGTTCGGGGCAGCCTGGCTTCGAGGGCAGGGATCACTACCATCGAGTAAATCCAAACTCGACTGGAAAGCGGGATGCCAATCTCGACGCGAGTGGTAATCCAGTTCCACGAGGCAGCAAGCACTCACATATTGTTCCAGGAGGCAGCTAATGAACATGACCGAGGACAAACTCAGTTTTCATGACGCCAGTCTCGTTAAAGTCCTCCGTGAGAAAGACAGTATTACGCTTTCACTTGAGGATGTCAGTATCGGTGATTGCCAAACTTCTACGACTGCAACGGTAAGCAATATCGAAAGCATCACTCGTGATGGTCTTCGAGTGGCAGGCATGGAAATGGAAACGGACGATGGTGAAGTTCTACGACTCAGTGTCGATAATGATGTTACCACCTTGGTGGTGACTTGGCATAAATATGCACCCCGCTCCCAAGACACACACACTTACCAAATGTCGGGCAAACAGATCAGGCTGGATATTAATCGGAGTTAATTCAACGAGGGTTGCGTTTTGAAGCCACTAGGTTTGCCAGGACATAGGCCAACGACGGCTGGATCAGCCAAGCCGAAAGCTTTCCGAAGAACCATGTCGGAATAACCCGCATGGCCAATTTGCTATGCCCGATTCGCGTCGGGGCTGCCTTTTTGACTTGCCTGCTTGTGCGTAATCGAACGTCTTCTTGTTAGCTCTGGCCAAGATCAGGCGAAGCGCACCAAGGTCCCGCTCGCCCACCAGGCGAGTGGAGCGCCCACCGAGGCAGCGCCCCACCCCGCTAAACCGGCAGCAACGCCGGCCGCCGCGCCGAATACCACCGCACCATCATCAGCCGCGCCACTACCGTCGCCGTGAACATCGTGGTCACGATCCCCACCGTGATCGTCACCGCGAACCCCCGCACTGGACCTGACCCGAACACGAACAGCATCACGTGCGCCAGGAACGCCGTCGCGTTGCTGTCGATGATGGTGCTGTAGGCCCGCCGGAACCCGGCCTCCAGCGCCGCCACCGGCTTGCGGTCGAGCTTGGTCTCCTCGCGGATGCGCTCGTTGATCAGGATATTGGCGTCCACCGCCATGCCGAGCGTGAGCAGGATGCCCGCCATGCCCGGCAGCGTCAGCGTCGCCTCCAGCAGCGAGAGGATGGCCAGCATCATCACCAGGTTCAGCAGCAGCGCGATGTTCGCGAACCAGCCGAACAGGCCGTAGAAGGTGCCCATGAAGCCGACCACCAGCAGGAAGCCCACGCCGAGCGCCACCGCGCCCGCGCGGATGCTGTCGGCGCCCAGCTCCGGCCCCACCGTGCGCTCCTCCACCACCGTCAGCGGCGCGGGCAGCGCGCCGGCGCGCAGCAGCACGGCCAGGTCGGTCGCGGACTGCACGGTGAAGCTGCCGCTGATCTGGCCGCGCCCGCCGCTGATCGGCTCGCGGATCACCGGCGCGGTCAGCACCTTGCCGTCCAGCACGATGGCGAACGGGTGGCCGACCTGCTCGGTGGTGATGGCGGCGAAACGGCGCGCGCCTGCGCTGTCGAACACGAAGTTCACCACCCACTCGTTGTTCTGGCTGCTGCGGCCGGGGCTCGCGTCGCTCAGGCTCGACCCGTCCAGCTCGACCCGGCGGCGCACCACGTATTTCTGCGGCCCTTTCTCCGAGGCAAGGATTTCGTCGCCGGGCGGGGCGGGATGGCTGGGGTCGGCCGCCTCGTCCAGCAGGTGGAACGTCATCTTGGCGGTGGTGCCGAGCAGCTGCTTGATGCGGTTCGGGTCGTCCACGCCGGGCAGCTGGACCACGATGCGGTCAGCGCCCTGCCGGGTGATCTGCGGGTCCAGCACGCCCGTGGCGTCGATGCGGCGGCGGACGATCTCGATGGATTGCTGCACCGCCGCCGTGGTGCGGGCGCGCAGCGCGGCCTCGTTGGGGGCCAGGGTGAGCGCGCCGTCCGGCCCGGCCGCGATGTCGAAATCCTGCGTGCCGTCCGGGTTGGCGGCCTGGGTGCGCAGGGTGTTGGTGGCCGATGCGGCCTGCGCCGGGTCCCGCAGGGTGAGGGCCACTGCGCCGCCCGCCTCGGCCAGGGTGCGGTACTTGCCGGCGAGCGCCTGGCGGGCGCGGTCCAGGATGGTGTCCAGCCGCTCCTTGCGCACGGCGTCCGCGTCCACCTGCAGCAGCAGGTAGGAGCCGCCGCGCAGGTCCAGCCCAAGATGCACCTGCCGCCACGGCACCCAGGACGCGGGGCGGGGCAGGATGTTGGGCAGGCAGAGCAGCGCGCCCAGGATGCATACGCCGAGGATCAGCGCGGTCTTGGCGCGGCCGAAATACAGCATGGTGGCGCGGTCACTCCGATCAGGCAGCGTCTATGCCGAGGGGGCGAGGGCGATGCAACCCTGTGAGAGCCGTGCTATGCGGCCTCCATGAAGATTGGACATGGGTGAGTCGCAGTTGCGGATGGGCGTGGTGGGCGCCGGGCATTTCGGCCGGTTCCACGCGCTGAAGGTGGCGGCGTCCACGCGGGCGCGGCTGGTGGGGGTGCACGATCCAGATGCGGCCCGCGCCGAGGCGGTCGGGCGGGAGGCCGGCGCTCCTGCCATGGCGCTCCCCAAGCTGCTGGAATCCTGCCATGGGGTGGTGATCGCGGCCCCGGCGGAAGCGCACCACGGCCTGGCGGCGCAGGCGCTGGAGGCCGGATGCCACGTGCTGGTGGAGAAGCCGATCGCGGCGACGCTGGCGCAGGCGGACGCGCTGGCGGCGCTGGCGGCGGCGCGGGGCCGGGTGCTGCAGGTCGGGCACCTGCTGCGGTTCTCGGCCGAGCACCGCGCCATCAGCAGCCGCATGGCCCGGCCGCTCTACATCGAGGCAACGCGGATCGCCCCGTACCAGCCGCGCGGGACGGACGTGTCGGTGATCCTGGACCTGATGATCCATGACCTAGACCTCGTGCTGTCCCTGGTGGACAGCGAGATCAGCAGCGTGGATGCGCTGGGGGCGGCGGTCTCCTCCCCGTCCGAGGACATCGCCAACGCGCGGGTGCGGTTCGTCAACGGCTGCGTGGCGACTATCACGGCCAGCCGGATCTCGATGAAGACTGACCGGCGGATGCGGCTGTTCTCCCAGGAGGGCTACCTGTCGGCTGACTTCGGTGCGCGGGAGCTGGTGATGATCGGGCGCGAGCGCGGCCTGAAGCTGCCGGGCACAGGCGGCTTCCGGCGGGAATCGGTGACTTGGCGGGACCATGACGCGATGGAGGCCGAGCACGCCGGGTTCGTGGCGGCGTGCCTGGACGGTGCGCCGGTGCTGGTGGACGCGGCGGCGGGCCGGCGGGCCTTGGCGGCGGCGCTGGCGATCACGGACTCCATGACGGCCTCGACGGCGACGATGCGGGCGAGCGGGTTGATTAAAGGGTGACAAGCCATGCCCGAGTGTGCGAGGTATGACCTAATCTGGAACATTTAGTGAACGTCTGAGAGGCTTGGTATGATCTTGGCGTCGAGGACGGTCGAACCTGGCAAACTGGGCAGCGCAGGGCGATATTCCCGATGCGACCGAGGCAGGTTTGTGCCATCCTGTGGTTCGGAGATCGTTAATGAGCCAAGCCGTCATCCTTCAGATAGACCCGGACGGCGGGATGCTTCGCGGCGAGGAAGCCGGGCGAAGCGCCCGCGCCGGGCTGAACCTGGACGCGGTGGACCAAGGGCCGGGCAAGGCCGTGGTACGGATCGCCTCGCCAGTTGTCACATCGTCGTTTCTCAGGGGGATGCTGGAGCCGAGCGTCCGACGGCTCGGCTTTGACGGGTTCATCGAGAAATACGCCTTCGAGGCGTCGCCCGTGGTGCGCGAGAGCATCCGGCTCAACGCGCGCAGCTTCAGCCTTCGGAGCAACGCCGCTTAAGCTGGCTGCCGCATTCCTGCTGGTTGCCGGGCCGGCTGCGGCCCAGGACGCCGACAGCGCCGGCAGCTTGTTCCGCACCTGGCTGCCCGTCGGCGTGGCCATCCTGTCGGCCGGCATCGCCGCAACCAGCTTGCGGCTGGCGTGGCGCAGCCAGGTGTTCGGCATCGCGCGCGAGATCGCTCAGGCCCGGCGGGACGTGCGCAGCCAGCAGGGCACCGTGGCGCTGCTGGCGTTCGACAACAGCGTGGCGCGGCCGATCGGCATGGCGCTGGACACTATCGAGGACCTGACGGTGGCGCTCGGCAAGCTGCGCCCGCTGCCGGAGCGGCAACGCGCCGCGGTCTTGCAGGCTTACTCCGTCGATATGCTGGTGGAGCTGACCCACGCGCACCGGCTCTGCCAGGAGGCGGACGGCGCGCTGCCGCTGGGCCGTCTGCCCGCCTTCGACCCGGCGCTGGTGCGCTGCGACCTGGACGACCTGCTGACGCGGGCCGCGGAGGACGCGCTCGGCGGCCTGATGAGCGCCGCCGCCCCAGCGGTCGATCCGTGGCGGGTGATCGTGGGACTGAAGATCGACCTGCGGCGGACGCTGGAAACCGAGCGCGCGACCGAGGCGGCGCAGTGGCAGGAGGCGTTGCAGGACGATGTGTTCCTGCAACAGGCGCAGCGGCTGTTGCCAGGATGGCTACGCCCGCCCCTGGCGTGATGGCACCCGGCTTGCAGCGCTTGTGGCGAACGGACGAACCGGACGCCCCGATGGTCGATGCCAGCTTCTCGATTTCCGCCGTTGCGCGCCCGGTTGCCGCGGCAGCGCCGGCATCCGGCGCACAGCCGGGGTTCTTCCACCAACTGCTGTCGGAGCTGAACCCGCTGCAGTATGTGCCCGTAGTCGGCACAATCTACCGGGCCATAACCGGCGACACGATCCCGGAATCGGCCCGCTTCGCCGGCTCGCTGGTGGTGAGCGGGCTGACCGGCGGCCCGATCGGGCTCGCGCTCAACGCCGGCGTCACGCTGGCGGAGCACCTGTTCGGCATCGACCCGGAGAAGATCGGCACCCAGGTTCTCGCCAGCCTCGGCATCGGCTCCGGCGCTGCGTCCCCGGATGTCGCTGCCACAGCCGCCCCGGCGTCAACGCCCGCCATGGCCAGCGGCGGATGGTCGTCCGCCCAGCTTGCCGCCTACGGCATCAGTGCCGGCCCGCAAGGTTTGCTGACCCACGGCACGGAGTCGGGAGCGGACGTGCTCAACTCCCTGGAACTGGCCCGGCTGAACCGCGCGCCGCTCGACAACGCAGGCTGGTCAGTCACGGCTTGACCGCAGCGGACCTCGGCGGGTGATCGCGGCCCTAAGGATCGACCTACGGCGGCCACTGGGGCTTCCTGCGTTTCGACTTGAAACCATGCTTAGGATTGTCCTATACTTTTCGCGATTTATCGCGAGTGCGAAATGGCTTGGCAAGATCAAGGACGACAAGGGCATGGACGGTTCGGCCACGGCCACGGTCATGGCCCTGCCTTCCTGGGTGATGGCGGCGCAGTTGACCGGGCTGAGCTGCAAGCCCGGACATTTGCCGCGTTCGAGTTCGCGATGGACCGGCTGCAAGGCGAGCCAGGCCAGGCGTCGCTGCCGCGTCGGGCGACGTGGGATGCTCTGCGCGACTTGATCCCGCGCTGGGCCGAGAATGCCGCGACCCCGCCCAACGTTTTCCGTCTCCGCTATTTCGGCCATGAGGCTGACCCGGTCGAAACGTGGGGTATGCAGCGGACAGCTATGCCGGGCTGAAGGACGCCGGGCCGAGCTTGCCGGCGTGATAAGGACGGTTGGCCTGCCCAACGTGCCGGGATTCCTGCGGGCGGCGCAGCAAACCCTGCTCGGCGAGCAGGCCAGGTCTCTCTCGATCCAATTGGTTGCTGACAGGACGTTCGAGGAGGAAAGGGAGGAAGAGGAGAAGGCTGAGGAGCAGTTCGTTCCGAGGCTGTCGCTGCCGGGACCTCCCCGCCTGCCAACGATAGAGGAGCTGTCTGGCGGCGGACCGCTAGGCCCCAAGATCAGCGGCGCCGCAGTTTTCTCCGAGGACCGGAAGGCGATCGCCGCAATCGGGAGTGCGCGCGCCCCGACGCCGGGGCAGCAGGCAGAGCGTTACTACGGGGAGAGCTAGGGAGTGACCACCCAAACCAGCGGAGCTACCTTGCGGGCAAGGAGACCAAATACGGCACGCCAGGCAGCGTTCGGCCGGACTTCGTGTCTCTGGACGGGAAGACCGCGAGTTTCGAGGTAAAGAGTTATGATCTTACTGCCAATTCGCCAAGCAAGCTGGTAAACAACATCGTGAAGCAGGTGCTTGAGCGGGCAGACAACCTGCCGAAGGGCATGACGCAGAAAGTGGCTATCGACATCACAGGTCAGACTGTTACGTCAGAGAAGCAGACTGCTATCAGAGATGCGATTGTCAAGAAGTCTGGCAGTCAGGTTGTGTTTGCCAATGTTGAGTTTCTTGAGCGCGAGATAGGACAATGACTGGGCTTCGTTTCGACCGTTTGGCCTTTCGAGAAGGCGGCTTGATCCTCCAAGTCGGGGGGCTGGACGACTTGCTCTGCTTTTTCGAGCTTATCGAGAGGTATGCCGCGCCGTCGCTTGATGATATCGACCGTTCTCTCCTTTTAGACCGACTCTACAAACGTTACCTACGGCTTGAGGAGACGGCTGTTGCAGTCGAAGCCATGAAGCGCATACAAGACCATATATCGCGCATTCCGGCATCGGACGTTATCTGAAATGATTACAATGTAAGGCCAGGCCTAACCACTTTAGACTTACAAGAACACACTGTAGCCGGCGCGATTGCTCATTTTTTCAGGGCATTCTCCAGATGTGCAGAGGCTACACTTTACAATAACAATCAAGTGACTCATCCATTTTTTCGGCCAGTCAAAATCTGCCGTAGCCATTTCGGCAGCTTGGATCGTGAGGACAAACGTTTACTCGAAGAATATGATGCCCTCAAGGGGCCGCCTTTCTGGCTTGCCGAAGCTTGCGTCCGAGAAGCGGCGGTTTTTAAGCTGTAACTTTGCATCTAAATATCTAAGATATTTGCAAAAGCAATTCTAGTGCTCTGAACCGTTCAGGTGATTCGCAGTAGTCTGCGGTCGTGCGACTTTGTCGGCATGGCACAGACGGTATGTGTGATCCTGAGTTCTTTGGACAGGCAGCAGCTTGAGGCGATCGTTGCCGACCGCAATCGGCTGCAAAAGCATGTCGAACGCGCGCAGGTCGTGTTCGCGGCAGCCGAGCGCGGTTCGGTGCAGTCGGTGGCGACGGGCCGGGGGTCAGCCGTCCGATGGTCTGGCGCTGGCAGCAGCGCTTCGCCGAGGAGGGTGCGGACGGGTTGCTGCGCGACAAGACGCGCAAGCCCGGCAAGCCACCGATCCTGGCCGAGACGGTGGCGCGCGTCGTGGCGCTGAGCTGCGCCGATCCGCCGCATCAGGCCACGCACTGGACCGGCCGGGCGATGGCTCGCGCCGTCGGCCTTTCCCTGACCTCGGTGCAGCGCATCTGGGCGGCGCACACGCTCCAGCCGCATCGCGCCCGCACGTTCAAGCGCTCGCGCGACCCGGACTTCGCCGCCAAGCTTGCGGACATCGTCGGCCTGTACATGGATCCGCCGATACAGGCCGTGGTGCTAAGCATCGACGAGAAGAGCCAGATCCAGGTGCTGGACCGCACCCAGCCGGGTTTGCCGATCAAGCCCGGCCGTTGCGGCACGATGACCCACGACTACAAACGCCATGGCACGACGACGCTGTTTGCGGCGCTCAACGTGCTCGATGGATCGGTCATCGGCCGCTGCATGCAGCAGCACCGGCATGAGGAGTTCATCCGCTTCCTCAACGAGGTCGAGCGCGCCGTCCCGGCAGGCAAGTTGATCAAAGCCGTGGCCGACAACTATGCCACCCACAAGCATCCCAAGGTGAAGGCCTGGCTCGAACGCCATCCACGCTGGACCTTCCACTTCACGCAGACATCCGGGTCGTGGCTGAACGCCGCCGAGAACTTCTTCTCCGTGCTGACACGCAAGCGCATCCGCCGAGGCAGCTTTCACTCAATCGTTGACCTGCAAGCCGCCATCAAACGCGACCTCGCCGAGCACAACACCGAACCCAAGCTGTTCGCCTGGACCGCCTCAGCTGCCTCAACCCTCGCCAAGCTCAACAGACTGCCTGCACCGTCCGTATGAATCAGAGCACTAGACCGCTGGAACTCGAATGCGGCTTGAACGCGCGGCACAGGCCGAAAAGGCCAGGCGTGCCGGCGATCAGGCCGCGATGGGTCGGAAAACCAAATACGATCATGTCGCAGCATTGCGCCGTCAAAGCAGCGCCAGCACCGCCGCCGCCGCCATCTCGGCCGGCTGCCCATGTGCCGGACGCAAGCTGGCAACTACGGTGCGGAACGCGGCCCGCTGCCGCTCCGCCACGGCCGGGTCACGCAACAGCGACAGCACCGTCGCGCACAGCACCGCCGGCGTGCAGCGCTCCTGCAGCAGCTCCGGCACCGCGGCGTGGCCGGCCAGCAGGTTCACCATCGCCACGTGCGGCACGCGGATCATGCGCCGGGCCATGAAGCCGGACACCGCGTTCACCCGGTAGGTCACCGCCATCGGCACCCCCGCCAGCGCCAGCTCCAGCGTGGACGTGCCGGACTTGGTGAGCGCGGCGGACGCGGCGGCGTAGGCGTCGTGCTTGTCGTCCAGCTCCGTCACGATCAGCGGCGGGACCTGCCATCCTGCCACGGCCCGCTGCACCACCTCCGCCACCGCGTGCGAGACGGGGATGACCGGCACAATTCTGGGTATCTCTTGCGCCAACAGGGCCAGGGTGCGGGCGAACACGGGCAGCAGGCGGGGCGCCTCGCTGCGGCGGCTGCCGGGCATCAGCACCAGCACGGGCGCGTCGCCGATGCCGTGGCGTTGGCGGAAGCGGGCGGCGTTGCCGGTGTTCGCGCCGGATTGCAGCACCGGGTGGCCGACGAAGCGGGCGGCCAGGCCATGGCGGGCGAAATAGGCCTGCTCGAACGGCAGCAAGCACAGCAGGTCGTCCCACAGGCCGGGAAAGCGCTTGATGCGGTGCTCCCGCCAGGCCCACACCTGCGGCGCCACGTACTGCACCCGCTTGACCCCGGTGGGCGCTATCCGGCGCAGCACGTGCAGGCCGAAGCCGGGCGAATCCACCGTCACCACCACGTCCGGGCGGCGGACGGCGATGTCGGCCACCACGGACAGCATGCGGCGGCGCAGGGTGCGCAGGCGGGGCAGAATCTCGACCAGGCCCATAACGGCGAGGTCGGCGATGGGGAACAGGCTGCTCATGCCCTCCGCCTCCATCCGCGGCCCGGCCACGCCGGCGAAGGTGATTCCGGGGCGGGCGGCCTTGAGCGCGGCCATCAGCCGGCTGCCGAGCACGTCGCCGCTGGCCTCGCCGGCGACGAGGTAGATCAGCGGCACTGGATAATGGCGCAGGGCGGCGGGGCGGCGGGGTAGTCCCTATGGTTGCGCACAGTGCCCCCGGTGCGGACGGCTTCGAGCGACGCCGGGTCAAGCTCGGCATGGAGCCAGCCGGGTTCGTCCATGACGCCGCGGGCGATCACGCCGTCATCCGGGAAGCCGCGGTCGATGGGGCCGAACACGGCGGCATAGCCATGGTTGGCGTCCAGCGCCCCGATCCAGGGGGCGTCGCCCACGGTGGTGCACACCGCGACGTAGCACTGGTTGGCCATGGCGCAGGCACGGGCGGCGAGGCGAACGCGGTTGAACCCGGCCAGCGTGTCGGTGTCCGTGGGGACCAGGATCAGCCACGCGCCGGCCTCCACCTGGGCGCGGGCGAGCGGCGGGTGCTCGATGTCGTAGCAGATGCACACGCCGATGCGGCCCCAGGGCGTCTCGAACACCGCCGGGGGCGCGCCGCGAACGACGCCCCACTCGCCGGCCTCGAACGGGGTGGGGCGGTGCTTGTCCTGGAACGCGACGCTGCCGCCAGGCGTCACCAACGGGGCGTGGTTGACCGGCAAGCCGTCTTCCCCACGGCGCGGCAAAGAGCCGCCGAGCAGCCAGACCCCGTGGCGCGCGGCCAACCGGCGCAGGGCGTCGATCACCGCGCCGTGCTGGCCGCACCCGGCTGCGAGTTCGTCGGCCAGGGTCGGCAGGGGCGCCGGGATCGCGTCGAGGCTGGCGTATTCGGGCAGCACGAGCAGCTCGGCCCCGGCGGACGCAGCCTGGGCCACGCGGGCGGCCAGCGCCGCCTCCCATGCAGCGAAATCGGGGTAGCGGCCGACCCGGTACTGCAGCAGCGCCAGCCTCACGGCAGCTTCACGCCGTTCAGCGACTTGATCCAGAAATCCAGCGTGTGGGGCGTGGGGTCGGCCTCGCCGCGGTCGGGCCAGGTCATGGTGCAGGCGACGCCGGGCAGCGGCACGTAGCCGCGGCGACGCCAGAACGCGTCGTTGGTGTGGGGCTGCGCCGGGCGGAGCGGGTGGTCGTCCGGGCGGCGGACGGAGCAGAACACGGCGAAGTCGGCGGTGGACACGGCGCGGGCGTGAGACTCGCGCAACTGGAACAGCCGCACGCCCAAGCCCTTGCCGCGCCAGGCGGACAGGATGACGCCCTCGCCGAAGTAGAAGAACCGGCGCACGTCCCAGCCACGCTCCAGGAAAGGCGCTTGCACGTTGGCGCTCTCGTCCCTGAGCGGCAGGCAGGTGGCCGCGCCGACCGGCTCGCCGTCGTGGTTCAACACGAACAGGGCGGCGCGCGGGTGCCCTGCGTAGCTGGCGATGTAGGGCTCGGCGTCCGCGTCGCCCTGGTAGAGGTAGGGCCAGTCGTGGAACACCGCCACGTGCAGGCGCTGGAACGCGGTGTAACCCTGGGCGATGGCGGCGCCGGTGAGGGTCTGGATGCGGACGGCGTTGTCAGGGGTCATGCCGGGCTGCATAGGTGGGGCGGGGAGGGGACGCAACGGATGGATGCCTTGGACGAGCGGCTGTGCCACGTGACGGATGCGGCGGCGCTGGAGGCGGCGGATGGGCGGCTGCGGGGCGCGCCGTTCCTGCACTGCTGCACGCAGGCGCAGTTGCCGTTCGTGCTGGCGCGGCACTTTGGTGAGCAGGCGGGGGCCGGGCGGACGGGCCTGCTGGTGCTGCGGTTCGACCCGGCGGCGGTGGAAGGCCGCATCGAGTGGGAGCGCAGCGAGCCGGACCAGGAGCCGTTTCCGCATCTGTTCGGCGCGTTGTTGCTGGAGGGGGTGGAAGTTTCCTCTGCCTGCGGAAGCGGGGCAGCATGAGGGCGAGGCGATGGGCCAAGCGGAGCTGACTGATTACGCGGCCGGCATGTACCAACGTGTCAACGAGTTCTGGTCGGACCGAAAATCCGAGATTTTCAACGGCGCTTGCGGGTTCAGCATCTTGAGCGGCCCGCCCGTCTTCGCTCCGAAGCTGATGATCATCGGCACGAATCCAGGTCTTGGGCGCGGCAGGGAGCCCCTGACCCAGGCAACCTGGCCGGAGCGCTCCTGCATCACTGATTCTGATTGGGACTTGGCCAAGGAACTGCGCCTGATGTTCCGCAAGATCGGTTTGCTTGAGGCCCTGGATGGCACCATGCAGACGAACTTCCAGTTCTTCCGAAGCAGTTCCGTCAACGGATTGAAGATATACCGTTGGAAAAGCCTGCCCTCGTCGCTCCGCAGCGAGTTGAACGAGTTCTGCCTGCACGAGCTGGACAGCTACGTGAAGCTGTCGCAGCCTGAGTTGATCTGGGTGTTCGGCCTGGGGACATGCGGCGAACACCTGACCGATGCGGTCACGGTGGTGCCCGACGCATCCGGCAAGAAGCGCGTTGTCTTGAAGGGCAAGGTTTTTGGTTTTCCGGCCTATGGCAGCCCACATCCATCGGGAGCGATGATTTATGACAGCTGGATACGGATGATCTCTGCCATGCATGCGCTACTCGGCTAGCGCTTAACCCGGAGACGAGGAGATCGGCATTGCGTTTCGGTGTCATGACCGCAGCCATGACGGCATTTGGTTTGCTGCTTGGCTCGCCCGCAACAGCGGAGCCGCAGAGTTCGGCGACGTCATATGATCAGGAGCCATACACTCACCCCCAGCAAATGGTGCAGATCGCCCCGGGACGGCGCTTGAACCTGTATTGCACCGGCAAGGGTTCCCCGACTGTCGTGCTGGACTGGGGAGCAGGCGGGCCGACCACTTCCTGGCGTTATGTTCAACCTGCCGTGGCCAAATTTACTCGTGTCTGCTCATATGACAGGGCGGGACAAGGCTTCAGCGATCCCGGACCCGTGCCCCGTGACACCACGGCTATCGTGGATGACTTGCATGCGTTGTTGCAGCACTCCGGACTGAGAGCGCCGTATGTCATCGTCGGCCACTCCCTGGCGGGCCTCAGCACGGTCCTGTTTGCCGACCGCTACCTGCCGGAACTTGCTGGGGTGCTGCTGGTTGACCCTGCATTCTCGCATCAGGACGAGAAGATTGCGGCTATTGACCCTGATTATGCCGGCTTTCTCGTGCAGCTTGAACAAGACATGAGGACTTGCCGCGACGCGGCCGCATCTGGCCATCTTTTGGAAGACTCGGAACTGAAGGCTGGTTGCCTTACCCATGAGCCGGGTACCGGGCCGGCCTTGGCCAGCACCCTGGACCGCGCCGGACTGCGTGCTTCCACATGGAATGCGCTCATTTCCGAGCGAGACAGCTTTCAACCTGGCAATGACCTGGCTTCCAGCATGGATTCACATGAATTGGACAGCGCCGAAAAGAACTTCGGCTCGCTGAACCTCATAGTGGTAACTGCCTTGAACGGCATCAAGCTGCCCGGAATGACGCCCGAGCAGTCGGCGAGCATGTCGCGCTTGTGGGAGCAGGGGCATGACCAGATCGCTGCCCGATCCAGCTGCGGCATCAACATCGTCGTGCCGACTTCCAGCCACTACATTCAATATGATCGGCCCGATGTTGTTGTCCAAGCGATTCATCAGCTAGTCATGGCTGCTGCAATGAAGGGCGCCGTAAAGCTCGGGCCTGCTAGTCACAAGGACTGAGTGCTTGCTGATCTCGCGTAAAGCTCAGCCGGGTCAGCCAGCGGGCTGCTGAGCGTCACGACCTCGCCTTCTCGCACCGCCCGGTGGAAGCAGCTTCGCTGCCCCGTGTGGCAGGCCGCGCCATGCTGGTCCACCCGCAGCAGCAGCGTGTCCCCATCGCAATCGACGCGCAACTCCATTAGCCGCTGCACCTGGCCGGAGGTCTCGCCCTTGCGCCAGAATGCCTGGCGGCTGCGGCTCCAGTAGCAGACCCGGCCGGTGGCAAGCGTCTCGGCGACGGCGGCGGCGTTCATCCAGGCCAGCATCAGCACCTCGCCCGTGTCGTGCTGCTGGGCGATGGCGGGGACCAGACCGTCCGCGTTGTAGCGGATGGGGAGTTCAGCCACCGAGCAGCGCCATCCCGCGTTCGAGGTCCGCGATCAGGTCCGCCGGGTCTTCCAGGCCGATGTGGAAGCGCGCGGCAGGCCCGGCGAGACGGCCGCCGCCCGCGGTGCGGGTCATGCTGGCGGCGCTGGGCGTGACCAGGCTCTCGAACCCGCCCCATGACGCGCCGATGCCGAACAGGGCCAGGCCGTCGATCATCGCCTCCACCCCGACGTTGGTGCAACGCGGCTGGAATTCCACGCCGAACAAGCTGGCGGCGCCCGTGAAGTCCCGCTGCCACAACGCATGGCCAGGCGCGCCGGGCAGCGCCGGATGCAGCACGCGGGCCACCTCCGGCCGGGCCGCGAGCCAGGCGGCGACCTCCAGACCCGACTGCATCTGCCGGTCCAGCCGCACGCCCAGGGTACGCGCGCCGCGCAGGGCGAGCCAGCAATCGTCCGGGCTGGCGTACTGGCCGAGCACGAGGGCGGCGGTTCGCACCTTCTCCCAATCCGGGTCCGCCGCTACGGTGATGCTGCCGAGCAGCACGTCCGAGTGCCCGGCGACGTACTTGGTCAGCGCCTGGATCGACACGTCCACGCCATGGGTGAACGGCTGGAAGGAGCGGACGCCCCAGGTGTTGTCCATCAGCACCGCCAGGCCGCGCTCGTGCGCCACGGCGGCCAGGGCGGGCACGTCCTGCACCTCGAACGTATGGCTGCCGGGGCTCTCAACGTACAGAACGCGGCTTTCGGGGCGGATCAGCGCGGCCAGCCCGGCGGCATCGGCTTCCGGGTCGTAATAGGTGGTGGCCACGTTCATGCGGCGCAGGAAGCCGTCGGCGAAATTGCGCGCCGGGCCATAGACGCTGTCCGGCATGAGGCAGTGGTCGCCGGCCGAGAGGTAGGCCAGCAGCGCCACCGTGATGGCGGACAGCCCGGTGGAGACGACCTGGCAGCGCGTGCCGCCCTCGATCTCGGCCACCATGTCCTCCAGCGCGTGGTGCGTGGCGTTGCCGGCGGTGCCGTAGTACGCGCCGCGGTCCAGCCGCTCCCAGCCGCCGACGCGCCGGTCCGCGCAGTTGGCGTACAGCATGGTGGAGCCGCGCAGCAGCGGCGGGTTGACGAAGCCCGGCGTGCGCACGCCGGGGCGGCCGGCGTGGGCCAGTCGGGTCGCGAGCGCCTTGCCTGGAGGCAGGGGATGGTCGGGCATCAGCCGGTCTCCTTCGGGGTGGTTGGATCGGAGCCCCACTCGGTCCAGGAGCCGTCATACACCGCACCCTGCGGCAGGCCGGCGCGCTTCAGCGCCATGGTGATGATGGTGGCCGAAACGCCGCTGCCGCACGTCGTCACCACGGGGCGGGAGCCATCTGCCCCGGCGGCGGCCAAGCGGGCCTGCAAGGCCGCCTGGGGCAGTAAACGGCCGTCCGGGCCGAGCAGCTCGGTGTAGGGCAGGTTGGCGGCGCTGGGCATATGGCCGGCAGCCAGGCCAGCGCGCGGCTCCGGCATGGCGCCGGAAAAGCGGACGGCGGAGCGGGCATCCAGCACCAGGGCTTCGGTGTCCAGCATGTCGGACAGGCCACGCAGGCGTTCGGCGCGCAGCCGCGGCGTGAAGTGCGCGGGCGCCGCGGCGTCCGGCTCGCCAGCCTCGACGGGATGGCCGGCCTCGCGCCAGGCGGCCAGGCCGCCGTCCAGCACGGCCGCGGCGTCATGCCCGAACAGGCCCATCATCCACCAGCCGCGGGTGGCCCACATGGTAGCGTTCTGGTCGTAGAACACGACCCGGCTGGCGTCCCCCACCCCGAGCGCGCCCACCAGCCGGGCGAAGCGTCCCGCGGCAGGGACCATGTGGGGCAACGCGCTGTCCGTGTCGGCGATCAGATCCAGGTCGAAGTAGCGCGCGCCGGGGATGTGGGCGCACAGGTAGGCCTGCCGGCCATCCTTGCCGTCGGCGGGCAGGTATTTGGTCGATTCCAGCACGACCAGGCCGGGCGCAGCGAGGTTGTCGGCCAGCCATGCGGCAGAGACGAGGTCGTCCATGGTCAGGCCCACTCCCGCCGCAGCCAGTCCCGGCGGGAGGCGAACCACAGCAGGGCCATGACTGTGATCGAGTTCGCATACCGCCCGGCCAGCGCGTTCTCGATGGCATCCGCGGCCGGGAGCACGCGGACGCGGATGTCCTCGTTCTCGCTGGCCAGCCCGCCATATCCGGCGATGCCATCGGTGTCCACCGCAGGGGCGCTGATCCGTCCGGCCAGGATGGTGACGCTCTCATCCGAGGCGCCGGCGGTCAGCATGAAGCGGCCGACCCGGTGCACGCGGTCAGTGGCAAGGCCGGTCTCCTCGCGCAGCTCGCGGGCGCCGGCCTGCTCCTCCGTCTCGTCCGCGTCCATGAAGCCGCCGGGGACTTCCAGCAGCAGCGGGTCCATGCCGGCGACCAGGGCCGGGTAGCGGAACTGCTCGATCATCACCAGGCGGTCGGTGGCCGGGTCATAGGGCAGGACGCCGACCGCGTGGCCGCGCAACAGCACCTCCCAGGTGCGTGCCTCGGACATCCGGCCGTCGAAGCGGCGTTTGCGGAAGCGCACCACGTCCAGCTGGGCGTAGTGCTTCCACACGGTTTCGGTGGATTCGACGATGATGTCCGGCCCGCTCATCGCGGCATCCTAGCCTCGGCGCCGGGCAACGGCCACTGCCGATACGGGCAGGTCAGGCGGCGCGGGGCATCTGCAGCGTGCGGCGGATTTGGGCCGCGCCCGCAGCGCCCTTCTGCGACTCTCGCCACATCTGCTCGGCGACGCGCTGGTGGGTGAGCACGGCCTCATCCGCACCGGTGATCATGGCAACGCCGGTTTGCATGTTGGGCAGGCCGTCTGCGCGGAAGGGATTGATCGCCAGGGTGGCACGGTCCCGGGCGCGCAGGATCTCGAACGAACTGGTGGGCTCAGCGCCGGATAGCACGCCGAATTGCAGCCCCATCGGTTCGGTTTCCATCATCGCCGCAATGTGCTCGATCTCGGCTGCCGCCATCTGCCGGCAACGGCGTCGCAGCGCATCCGGCAGTGGAATGCTGCCGGCGATGCCGGTTTCGAGCAGCTGATAGATGCGCGGCAGCGAGAGGATGGCGATGATGCCCGGCCGCCGCATCGCATACATGCGCTTGCGGGCCGCCATGATGCCCTGGACCTGCTCGATCGCGGCCCGGTGGGCCGCCCTGTCCGCTTCCGGCTGATCCAGCGATTCTGCAAACGCTTCGGACAGGACGGCATCGAAGCTGTCGGACGTCGTGAGATAGCAGAGCGGGCCGAACACCTGCAGGATCTGATCGGCGGATTCCTCCGTCTGGCGGATACGCTCGAAGTAACCAATCGGGCGGTTGTAATACTCTACCCCGATGCCGAGCAGGGACAGCGGCGATATCTTCAGCAACTCGGCCAACCGCTTGACCGTATCGAGCTTGATGACCTCGCCCTTCTCGTAGCGGTAGAGCGCGGCGCGGGACACGCCGAGACGGGCCGCGATCTCTTCCGCGCGCAACCCAGACTCCAGCCGATAGGCCCTCAGCTGTTGGCCAATTTCGGTGAATCGCATGGCATTCCACTCCTCAGCGCCCAGTATCTCTCTGATAACCGAGACAAAAGACATCAATCTACATGAAGTTGCCGTTATAGCTGGCGTTAAGCCTGTCCCCTACTAGAACCAAATTTAGCCAAAAGATCAATCATTGGTCCTATGTAGCTAAAAATCGCCTTATGGACCCTGAGCGAGGAAGCACGCCTCCCGGTCAGGCAGCGAAGGCCTTGGCACAGCCGGGGCTACAGGATAACCCATCGCCATGATCGCGGAACGGCTGCTGATGGGGTTGCTGCTGGTCGGCATCGCCGTCGGGTGCGCGTTCGTGCTCAGGCCCTTCTCATCCGCCCTGCTGTGGGGCGCCATCCTGGTCTTCACCACCTGGCCGCTGTTCGAGCGGCTGCGGGCGAAGCTCGGCCGGGCCGGGGCGGCGCTGGTGATGGTGGCGCTGACGGCGCTGCTGATCGTGCTGCCGCTCGCCGTCGCGGTGCCCGCCGGGTCGGAGGACATCGTCCACCTGCGCGCGACATTGGAAGGCTGGTTGGATGATGGCATCCCCTCCGCGCCGGGCTGGCTCTACCGCATGCCGCTGATCGGCGTCACGCTGTCTGACTACTGGAACAGCTGGGCAGCCGATCTGAGCGTGATGGCCGCTTTCTTCCGGCCGTACTTCGGCATGATCGCGGAGAACGGGCTGGCGCTGCTGCTGGGCATCGCAACAGGAGTGGTGCAGTTCCTGTTCGCCCTGTTCATCGCGTTCTTCTTCTGGCTTTACGGTGACCGCATGGGCGTCCACCTCAAGGCGATCATGCGGCGCATCGCGGGCGCCTACGCCGAGCGGCTGATCGTGGTCACCGGCAAGGTCATCCGCGGCACGGTGTATGGGCTGCTCGGAACCGCCATCGTGCAAGGCATCCTGACGGTGTTCGGGCTGTGGCTGGCGGGGGTGCCGCGGCCGCTGTTCCTGGGCTCTGTCGCCGGCCTGCTCGCCGTGCTGCCGGTCGGGGCGCCGGTGGTGTGGATTCCGTGCGTCCTGTGGCTGTTCAGCATCGGGCACACGGGCTGGGCGATTTTCCTGATCCTGTACGGCGTGGGCGCGATCTCCGGCGCGGACCACGTGATCCGGCCGTTCTTCATCGCCCGCGGCGCGCAGCTGCCGTTCCTGCTGACGGTGCTGGGCGTGCTGGGCGGGGTGGTGGCATTCGGCCTGCTCGGGATCTTCCTGGGCCCGGTGCTGCTCGGCGTCGGCTTCACGCTGGTGGCGGAGTTCGCCCGGGCCAAGGAAGCCAAGGAGCCGCTTGCCTAGCTCCAGAAATTTCCGTTAAGCGGCCCGCACAGCTTACGGTGCATCGGCGCCAGCCGGCGTTCGAAGGCAGATCAAGGGAGACAAGGATGGGCCTCACAACCGCACGCCCGCGCCGCCGCAGCCTGGTCTCCCTGTCGGTCACCCTGTTCGAGCGATTCCTGCCCGACCCCTTCGTCATCGCCATCGGCCTCACGGGGCTGGTGGCGCTGCTGGCGGCCGCGTTCGCCCCGCACGGATCGCCAGCGGTGATCCTGTCCTCCTGGTATGCCGGCATCTTCGGCATCCTCGGCTTCGCGTTCCAGATGATCCTCATCCTCGTCACCGGCCACGTGCTGGCCTATGCGCCGGCGGTGCAGCGGCTGCTGAAATGGACGACGTCCCTGGCGAACACGCCGGGCCAGGCGGTGGTGCTGACCTTCCTGGTGGCGGCGCTGGCGTCCTGGCTGAACTGGGGTTTCGGCCTGGTGGTGGGGGCGCTGCTGGCGCGCGAGGTGGCCCGGCGCATCCGGCTCGACTTCGCCTGGCTGGTGGCCGCGGCCTATTCCGGCTGGGTGATCTGGGCCAGCGGGCTGTCCAGCTCCATTGCGCTGTCGCAGGCCTCGCACGGCAACCCGCTCAATATCGTGGAGAAGCTGGCCGGCGTGCTGCTGCCGTTCAGCAGCATGGCGTTCGCCTGGTTCAACGTCGTTCCCACCGTGGCGATCGTGATCGTGATGCCGCTCGTGTTCCTGGCCATCCGCCCGCGCGAGGACGAGGAGGTGGCATTCTCCCCTGAGCCTGACGAGCCGTTGCCCGCGGTCGGTCCCTTCTCCGCAAGCACGCCCTTCGCGCGACGGGTGGACCGGTCGAGGGTGGGCAGCCTGCTACTCTCGGCGGCCGGGGCGGCGGCGCTGATCCTGGGGTGGCGCACCAGCGGCTTCTCGCTGGACATCAATACGATGATCTTCCTGTTCCTGATCGTCGGCGTGGCGCTGCACGGCAACCCGGTGTCCTACGTGGCCGCCATGAAGAACGCGGCGAAGCAGACCGGGTCGATGATGCTGCAGTATCCGATCTACGGCGGCATCATGGGCATCATGACCACGACCGGGCTGGCGGAGGTGATCTCCCGCTCCTTCGTGACGGTCTCGACCGCGCACAGCCTGCCGTTCTGGAGCTACGTGGCCTCGCTGATCATCAGCTTCATGGTGCCGAGCGGCGGCGGGCACTGGGCGGTGCAAGGCCCGTTCGTGATCCCAGCGGCGCTGCAGCTGCACGCCTCCTTGCCAGCCACGGCGATGGCGGTGGCGATGGGCGAGGACGTGTCCAACATGCTGCAACCGTTCTGGGCGTTGCCGGTGGTGGCGATGGCTGGGATCGGCATCCAGCGGGTGCTGGGCTACACGGCGGTGACGTTCGTGGTCGCGGGGACGATCAACGGATTGGCGCTGGTGTTCCTGACGTGATCGTAATGACAATTAGCCCTGATCATCTGACTGGTGCATCAGTCGTCCAAACGGCGTCGTTTTCAGCAAGCGGGCGGCACCGAGCTGACCGCCACGAGATAGCTATGAGTAGGGCGAACCTAAATTTCCGTCATGCCGCCATCAGCAATCAATTCCTCGCCAGTTATGAATGACGAGTCGTCGGAGGCAAAAAACAGCGCCGTCGTTGCAATCTCCTTAGGTTTGCCGATTCGCTTGAGCGGGACAGACGCGATCAATCCTTCTCTAAAGGCGGATAGTTGGTCCGCTGACATGCCGCCCTTGCCAAAGATGGGCGTGTCGATCGGACCAGGACTTATCGTGTTGACCCGTATCCCACGTGGCGCCAGTTCTGCGGCGAACGTGCGTCCGAATGACCGGAGAGCCGCTTTGGTTGCAGCGTAGACGCCCACGTTTGGCGTGCCAGTTGATGCTGCAATTGAGCCAGTCAAGATGATCGATCCACCATCCGGCATCACAGCTGCGGCGTTCTTGATGATAAAGTAAGCACCCCGGACATTGATGTTGAATAAAGCATCAAAGAAAACCTCGTCGACCATGTGGTTTGGAGCAAATTTGGCAATCCCAGCATTAACGAACAGCACGTCGATGCGGCCATAACGGTCCTTCACTTCGTCAACAAGCATCTTGGTAGCTTTGATATCGCCTGCGTCCGAAGCAATTACCTCTATGCCTGAAAGCTCCGCGCGTGCCTTCTCAAGAGTAGCCGGATTAGAACCCGTGACAATCACCTTGGCTCCCTCGACCTGAAACAGCTTAGCCGTCGCAGCGCCGATGCCGGTGGTGCCGCCAGTGATAAGAGCGATTTTGCCATCAAGTTTGGACATGAGTTCTCTCCACAGATCACATGGCTTAAGGCCGTTGAAGCAGCAGTATCAACCACTTCCAATCAGTATCCCCACCCCCAGCACGATCGCTCCGCCCAGCATCACCTTCGCCATCGCCGAAAGCGGTGCCGTGTCCATGTACTTCCACTGTATCCAAGCTATGGTGCCCAGCTCCACCACCACCGCCGCAATCGAGATGCCCGTCGCGGTCCAGAAATCCGGCACCAGGAACGGCAGCGTGTGGCCAATGCCGCCCGCCATCGTCATCAGCCCGCACACCAGCCCGCGAAGGTACGGCGTGCCGCGCCCGGACAGCTTGCCGTCATCGGCCAGCGCCTCGGCGAACCCCATTGAGATGCCTGCGCCGATCGACGCCGCCAGCCCCACCAGGAATGTGTTCCAGGTCGAGTGCGTGGCGAACGCGGCGGCGAACACCGGGGCGAGGGTGGACACGCTGCCGTCCATCAACCCCACCAGGCCCGGCTGCACGATCTGCAGCACGAAACGGCGTCGGGCGTCGCCGTCCTCACGCTCGCGCACGTCGCCGGGCAGGTGCTTGGCCTCGATCGCCCCGGCGGTGTGCTCGTGCTCGGCCTCGGCGGCGGCCAAGTCGCCCAGCAGGCGGCGGACGGCGGTGTCGGTCGCGCGGCCGGCGGCGCGGGTGTAGAACTGCGCGGCGTCGTTCTCCATCTGCCGCGCGTGCTTGCGCACCGCCTCCACGCCGAGCGGGCGCACCTGCCACATCGGACGGCGGTTGGTGAGGCCGCGGATGTCCTCGCGGCGGATCAACGGGATGTGGGTGCCGAAGCGCTCCGAGTAGGTGTCGATCAAGGCCCGGCGGTGGCCGTCCTCCTCCTGCGCCATGTCGGTGAACACGCGAGCGGTGTCGGGGAACTGCTCCCGGATGCCCTCGGCGAAGTCCTTGTAGACCCGGCCGTCCTCCTCCTCGTTGCTGATGGCAAGGGCGAGGATTTCACGTTCAGTCAGGGAGTCGAAAGGTCTCATGTGCGTAGAATGGGAGCGTATGCTGTATCGATCAAGTCTGTTTGCGACAGTTGCGAATGCCTCTCAGTGACGCGCCAGTATAGATAGGCTCAATGCCGGAAGTGCCGCATCCCGGTCAGCACCATGGCGATGCCGGCCGCGTCCGCCGCCGCGACCACCTCGGCATCCCGCACCGAGCCGCCGGGCTGCACCACCGCGGTAGCGCCCGCCGCGACCACCGCCTCCAATCCGTCAGCGAAGGGGAAGAACGCGTCCGAGGCGGCGACGCTGCCCTGCGTCATTCGCCCGGGCAGGCCGGCGGCGCGGCTGGCGGCCTCGCCTTTCCACGCGGCGATGCGGGCCGAGTCCACCCGGCTCATCTGCCCGGCGCCCATGCCCACGGTGGCGGCGTCCTTGGCATAGACGATCGCGTTGGACTTCACGTGCTTGCAGACGCGGAAGGCGAACAGCAGGTCGGCGCGCTCGGCCTCGGTGGGGGCACGCCGGGTCACGACCTGCAGATCCTCCACCCGGCCGGCATCCCGCGTCTGCATCAGCCAGCCGCCAGCCAGGCTGCGCAGCTGCATCCCGCGCGCCGCCGGGTCGGGCAACGCGCCGGTCAGCAGCACGCGCAGGTTCTTCTTGCGGCCTAGGATGGCCAGCGCGTCCGCGTCCGCGTCCGGCGCCACGATCACCTCGCTGAATATGGCGGCGATCCGCTCGGCGGCGGCGGCGTCCAGCGTGCGGTTGACGGCGACGATGCCGCCGAACGCCGAGACCGGGTCGCAGCGCAGGGCGGCGTCCCACGCGGCGGCCAGGGTGGGCGCGGAGGCGACGCCGCAGGGGTTGGCGTGCTTGACGATGACGACCGTGGGCGCATCGAACTCGGCGGCGCATTCGAGCGCCGCGTCGGTGTCGTTAAGGTTGTTGTAGGACAGCTCCTTGCCCTGCGCCTGCCGCGCCGTCGCAACCCCTGGGCGGCTGCCGGTCACGTAGAAGGCGGCGCGCTGGTGCGGGTTCTCGCCGTAGCGCAGCATCTGCCGCAGCGTGCCGGACACGGTGAGGCGGGCGGGGAACTCCGTGCCCTGCTGGCCGGCGAACCAGGCGGCGATGGCGGCATCGTAGGCGGCGGTGCGGGCGTAGGCGGCGGCGGCGTAGGCCTGGCGCTGGGCCAGGGTGGTGCCAGGCAGGCCAGCCAGGAGATCGGTGTATTGCGCCGGGTCGGTCAGCACGGCCACGTGCGCGTGGTTCTTGGCGGCGGCCCGGATCAGGGCGGGGCCGCCGATGTCGATGTTCTCCGCGCAGTCGGCCGGGGCTGCGCCGGACGCGACCGTGGCCTCGAACGGGTAGAGGTTGCACACCAGCAGGTCGATTGGCGCGATGCCGTGCGCGGCCATCTGCGCCACATGCTCCGGCAGGTCCCGCCGGCCCAGCAGCCCGCCATGGATTTGCGGCGTCAGCGTCTTGACCCGGCCGTCGAGGATTTCCGGGAACCCGGTGTGGTCCGACACCTCCGTCACCGCCAGCCCAGCCGCGCGCAACGCCGCCGCGGAGCCGCCAGTGGAAATAAGCTGCGCGCCATGGGCCAGCAGCGCCTGCGCCAGCTCCACCAGGCCCTGCTTGTCTGACACGGAGAGGAGGGCGCGGGCGATTGGCAAGGTCATGCTGCGCGGATAGGCCTACAGGCCGAGCAGGTCCAGCGTGCGGGCGACCACGGCGGCCTCGTCGTAGCGCGCCAGGGCACGGGCAAGGCCGGCCTCGCCCATGGCGGCGCAGGCGGCCTGGTCCGCCACTAGCCGGTTCAGCGCCGCAGCCAGGGGCGCGACGGTGGCTGGCGGGACCAATATCCCGGTCACTCCGTCCACCACCTGCTCGCGCGGGCCGCGGATGGCGGTGGCCACTACAGGCAGGCCGGTCAGCATGGCTTCGATGACCGACATCGGCAGTCCCTCGAAATGGCTCGGCAGCACGAAGATGTCGGAGGCTGCCAGCACCGCGGCCACGTCCGTGCGGTAGCCCAGCCGCCGCACCCGGCCGGTTGCTTCGGCGGCGGCGAAGGCGGGGCCGAGGTCCGCGCCGCGGTCGGAGGCGAGGCGCTCGCCCACCACCCACAGCTCTGCGCCGGGCACGCTGGCCATGGCGGCGAGCAGCTCGGGATAGCCCTTATGGCGTACCAGGCGGGAGACGGCCACGATGACGACGCAGCCCGGCGCTGCGCCCAGTTCGGCGCGGATGCGGGCGCGGGCGGCAGCGTCCGGGTGGAACAGCGCCGGGTCCCGGCCGTTGCCGACGGGCGTGGCGCGGCGCGCGATGCGGAGGCGACGGGCATCGGCCGCTTCCTCCTCCGACACGGTGAGGAACACGTCGGTGAGCCGCCCCGCCACCCACTCCATCAGCAGGGAGGCGACCCGGCGAGGCCATGGGCCGGGCTGGTTGAACAGGAAGCCGTGGCAGGTGTAGGCGACCCGCGGCACCCCGGCGGCGCGGGCGGCCAGGCGGGCGAGGAAGCCGCTGATCGGCATATGGCCGTGCACCAAGTCCGGCTGCTCCCGCCGCAGCAGCGCCACCAGGGCCAGGAAGGCGCGCAGCTGCGCCCACGGCGAGACCCGGCGGACGAACGGCGCGGCCACCACCCGGAACCCTTCCGCCCGCACGTCCGCCAGCAAGGGGCCGTCCGCCGCGACCGCCATCACCTCATGCCCCCGGGCGCGGATGCCGCGCATCAGCGGGAGCAGGAAGTGCCGCAGCGAGAAATCGACGTTGATGACCTCGACAATTTTCAAGCGGGGGGCTTCAAGCCAAGTTGCCCGGTTCAGGCGCCCGATGCCAGGAGGTGCAGCGAGAACAGCTGGGCATCGTCCGTCCAAACCCGCTGCGAGGCCCAGCCCGCAGCTGCGGCCAGCGCCGTGAAGCCCTCGACCGTGTGCTTGTAGCTGTTCTCCGTATGGATCGTCTCGCCCGGCGCGAACGCGATGGCTGTGCCCGCCAAGTGCACGGCCTGGGCGCCTACGCTACGCAGGTGCATCTCGATCCGCCCGGCCGCCTCGTTCCAGATCGCCTCATGGCTGAAGCAGGCCAGGTCGAAGTCGGCGCCGGCAAGGTGGTTCACGTGGGCGAGCAGGTTGCGGTTGAACGCCGCGGTGACCCCCTGGGAGTCGTTGTAGGCCGGCAACAGGATGTCCGGGCTTTTGCGCAGATCCACCCCGACCAGGAACAACGCACCCCGCCCCAGCGTGACGGCAGCCTGGCGAAGGAAGGCAGTGGCCGCCGCCGGGTCCAGGTTGCCGATGGTGGAGCCGGGGAAGAAGCCGAAGACAGGGCGGCCCTGCACCGCGGATGGCAACGCCAGCGGGTCCAGGAAATCTACGGCGATGGGATGGACGCCGAGGCTGGGACGAGCCTGGGCGAGGCGGGCAGCCATGTCCTGCAAGGCGCCGGGTGCGATGTCGATCGGCACGTAGGCCGATGCCCCCACTGGGCCGATCAGCGCCATCGCCTTGCCCTCGTCGCTGGCGCCATACTCGACCAGGGCGCAGCCGGGCCGGCACGGCAGCTCGGGCGCGACCTGGGCCAGCAGCGCCAACTCGGTGCGCGTCACGTAGTATTCCGGCAACCGGGTGATCTCACCGAACAGGCGACAGCCCTCAGCGTCGTAGAACAGCTTGGCCGGCAACGTCTTCTGCGGCTGCGACAACCCGGCCAGGATTTCCCTGACCAGCGGCGAGGCAGCCTGCGACCCGTCCGGCATGTCTCAGGAATCCATCGCCAGGCGCAATCCGGAGAACTGCCAGCGCCGGTCCGGATGGAAGAAGTTGCGGTAGGTGCTGCGGGCATGGCCCGGCGGCGTCGCCATCGAACTGCCGCGCAGCACCATCTGGTTGATCATGAACTTGCCATTGTATTCGCCGATGGCGCCCGGGACCGGGCGGAAGCCGGGGTAGGGTAGGTAGGCGCTGTTGGTCCACTGCCACACATGGCCATCGGCTTCGAGCAGGCCGGGGTGGCGGCTGGCCGTCTCCCACTCGAACTCGGTCGGCAGGCGCGCGCCGGCCCAGCGGGCGAAAGCGTCCGCCTCGTACCAGCTGACATGGCGGACGGGTGCGTCCGGGTCGAGCACTGCCTCGCCGGCCGGGCCGAACTGCCGCCATTCTCCGTCCTGCTGCCGCCAGTGCAGCGGGGATTGCCAGCCTTGCTCGCCGGCAGCGGCCCAGCCCTCGGACATCCACAGCGCCGGCGTGCCATAGCCGCCATCGGCCATGAACTCCAGCCAGGCGGAGTTCCGCACCAGGCGGCTGGCGAGGGAGAACGGCAGCACGAAGGCACGGTGGGCTGGGCCTTCGTTGTCGAAGGCGAAGTCCGCCCCAGCGTGGCCGACAGTGGTCATGCCGCCCTCGAAGGTGATGAAGGCATCTGCGGCGGCGGATTGCGCGGGGCTGTGCCAGGCCGGGTCCATGGCGGGGAGCAGCGGGTTCTGGCCCAGCCCGTGCAGCATATCGGTGACCAGCAGTTCCTGATGCTGCTGCTCGTGCTGCAGGCCGAGGGCGAGCAGGGCGTCAAGCCCGAGATTCTGCCCGATCAGCTGCTCCATCGCCGCGTCCACATGGACGCGGTAGGCAGTCACATCGTCGGCGGAGGGCCGGGTGATCATGCCGCGGGCGAAGCGCGGGTGCCGCGCGCCGACCGTCTCGTAGTATGAGTTGAACAGGTAGCTGAACTCGCGGCTGAACGGCTGGTAGTCGTCCAGGTGAGGCAGCAGCACGAACTGCTCGAAGAACCAAGTGGTGTGGGCGCGGTGCCATTTGGCGGGGCTGGCATCCGGCATGGACTGAATGCACTGGTCCTCGGGCGTTAGATGCCGGCAGAGCCGCTCGGTTTGGTGACGCACGGCCCAAAATGCGCCGATGGCCGATTTGTCGCTGAAACCCATGCGTCGTTCCTTAGCTTGGACGGCCTAGCTAGTGCGGGCCGCCGGAAATGCCAGGCTGGTGGGACGTGGGGCCATGCCACATCTCATGCGACGGACGCAATCCTTGGGTAGAGCGCAAGCCACCCCCGCCGGCATGGGCCGGGCGGGGGCGGCGTGAAGGCTCAATGGCCGCGAAGTTCAGCCGCGGCCGCGGCGGTGCTGCACGAAGCCGAGGCCGAGGAGGCCCAAGCCGAACAGCGCGAGGCTCGCGGGCTCTGGCACGTTGGCGCTGCCGACGGCCGCCACGAACTCGAACGCCGGCTGGGTCGAGGTCGCCACGATGGAGGTGAAGGAGCCCAGATCGGAGATGGTGACGAACGCAGGCGTCGTGCCGTTGGCATTGAAGCCGCCGCCGATGGCCGATGCGACATCCGCGCCGCCCACAGTGACGGTGCTCGTCACGGTCGAGCCGTTGAGGACTTCGAGGTTCAGCGAGTTGTATGTGTCAACCGTGCCCCAAAGCAGGCTGAACGACGATTGCGGGCTGGCAAAGGCGAGCGTCACGTTATCGCTCGGCTCGGCGGTCAGGTAGTTTGACAGGGACGAACCCAGGCTGGTCCCGCTGAACGGCGAGGTCGAGACGTTGGTGATGGAACCGGCATAAAGGCCAGCCATCGGCGAGGCGGCGTCCGGCGTGAAGCTGACCACGGTGCCGGTCGATGTCGTGAATGTCGCACTCGATTGGAAGCCGGCCGTGGTGGCCGTCCCATAGTTCACCAGCGCGAAGGGCGAGGTCGTGGCGCCCGAAGCGTCGCTGGCAGTGATCTGGTAGGCGTGGGCGGCGGTCGCGCTTGCGAGCAGGGCAGCGGCGAAAAGGAGCGGAGTTTTCATGGTTGCCTCAGTCAATTGATAACCCCGGGTCGCCGGGACATCTTCGCTTAACTGCAAATTATGGGCCAATAGAAATTCAACAACCATTCCAGTGTGTTGGTATTTTCCAATGCGGGTTGTGCCAGAGTCTGTAAAGATGTCTTACAGCATTTTGACGACAAAATACCCC
>CAXTPP010000033.1:0-29181 GCA_964246185.1 uncultured Acetobacteraceae bacterium | reverse complement strand
GCAAAAGGATTCCAAAGGCTCGCCTTTGGCGGAGTCCAGAGGCAGAGCCTCTGGCCTGACGGCCACCCGCAAGGGCCGTTGGCATGAGGACGCCGGGTTCACCCTGATCGAGTTCATGATTGCCGGCACGGCCGCCCTGCTGCTGATGCTGCCGGCGGCGGCGATGATGCGGCGCACCTATAAGTTCGTGGACGCGATGGACGCCCGCTTCGAGCAGAACGAGCAGGCCCGGCAGATGTTCGCCATGCTGGCGCTGGGCGGCGCTCCAGCCGCCGCCGTCGGAAAGAAAGCGGTGCTCGTGAACACGCGGGGCTTCAGTTTGGTCGAAGGCGTCCGCAGCCGGCAGGCCTTGCCGGGCACGTGGCCTCTGCGCGGCCCTGCTGCGCCGTCCCAATTCCTGATGACCGACGGCACGCTGCTGCTTCCTGGCGACGCCCTGCCGCCCACCACCGTGCAGTGCACCGGGAACGGCGTCCCGCTGCCGGATTGCAATAAGACAGCGTCGATCAATCCGCAGGGATGGCTCGGCAGCGACCCGGTGCTCATTGCCACCGGCCAGACAGCCGCGCCGCTCTATGCCCAGCCAGGCCGCACGATGAGCTTCAGCTTCACCGTGAGCGACCCGCGCCGTGCCCAGCGCTTCGCCGAATGGCCGGCCGTGGTGAGCGAGACCTACCGCACCATGCTGACGCTGAACGTGGACGCGAACCCTTGAGCTGGCTTGGCCGGGATCGCCGTGGCACGATGATCATCCCGGTCGCAGCTTTGGCGGCCGTGGCGTCGGCGATCGCGTTGACCTGCTGCAAGCAGATGCTCATCGAATACCAGCAGGTGGAGGACAGCCTGGCCCAGGTCCGGACCTACTGGGCCGCCATGGGGCAGGCGAACTACGTCTTCAGCCGAACGGTGCAGAGCGGCGCTGGCAGCGACCAGGGCTATGCCGCGATGGCCACCGGCTACCTTGCCGAACTTTCCGCGCCGGCCAGCACAGGCAGCGGGGCGCTCACCTGGCAATATCCGGACGTATCGCCCAGCTACCGCTTCGTCTCCACCCCGAGCGTCGCGGTAGCCGCCAGCGGCAAGCCGGGCGAGATGGTGATCACGTTCAACTCCGCTCCAGCGGCAGGCGTCATGGTGGCCGCCTTGGGATCGCTCGCGTCCAGCCCGGCGCTGGGCATCGGTTACTGTGTGGTCGCCAAGGTCAGTGCGCCCTGTGGCCCTATGCCGGACTCCCCGAACACCTACTACCAACAGGTTACCTACGTCCATCGCCCGCCCTGATAACCTTGTTAACGTCCTCGCAATCCCGCTGCGCCATGCTCCAGGCTCACAGGCCGTGGACGGATGGAATGCACCGCTGCAACACGCTCGTCCGATCGATCCAGGCCGCTGCCCTGCTGCCATGCCTGCTCGCGCCTGCCCGCGCCCAGGATGCCTCGGTCACGCACATCCCCTGGAAGCCCGGCATCACGTTTTCCCGAACCTCCGTCGAGGACGACGTGCGCAGCATCCTGCGCGCCGTGCTGGCCGCTGACGGGTTGTCGGTGATCTTCCGCCCCGGCGTCGCGGGCGTGGTCTCGTTCCGCTTCAACGAAATGCCGCTGCAGGCGGCGTTCGACCAGGTCATGGAAGGCAACGGCCTGCACGCCAGCTTCAGCCCCGCCACCCAGACCGTGACGGTGACGCCAGGCGGCGAATCCGGCGGGGAGGGACGCCGTTTCCTCACCCTGCAGAACGTGGATTGGCCGTCGCTGCGCCAGATGCTGACCAGCTTTGGCATCGGCTCGGACGGCATCGCGTTCGACACGGCAACCTCCGTGCTCGCCATCACCGGGGCGCCCGCGCGCATCGCCCAGGTGGAGGATTTGGTGAAGACCCTGGAGCAGCACTACGGCGACCGGCGCGAGCAGGCCCTGACCGAGACGCAGCGCTCCGCCAGCGCGCAACGCTCGGACCTGGAACGGCAGCAATACCAGGACGCGCTGAACACGCAGACCCGGGTGTTCCGCCTGCGCTTCGCGGACGTCGGGCCGACCACGCGCAACTTCCACGGCCGCACCGTGACCATTCCGGGCGTGCTGGAAACGCTGCAGGCCATGCTGGGCACGGGAGGCCAGAATGGCGGCGAAGGCGCGCCGTTCATAACTCAGGGGATCTCGCCAACCCAGTTCCGCCCCGCGTCGCCGCTGCGACCGGCGCCGCTGGGTCCCGCGGACGGCTCCGGCCCACCGATGGGCAACAGCGGCCTGGGCGGAGTTGGGCGGCCCAGCCTGTCCATCGACCAGCGCACCAACTCGGTGATCGTGCGCGGCAGCCCCGCGGCGGTCGCAGCCGTGGCGGAGGTGCTCCACCAGATCGACCAGCCGGTGAAGATGGTGGAGATCGAAGTCATCATCGCCACGGCGGAGCTGAACGTCGTGGACCAGTTAGGCGTCTCCTATCGTGGCGGCATCCGCAACGGCGTGGGATTCGACACCGGAACGTCCGGCAACGTGCTGGGCAACGTGCCCGGCTACAACGCGCTGACCTTGCTGCCGACTGCGGCGGCTGGCGCCACCGTGGCCTCCTTCGTGCTGAGCGGCAGCGGCACGTCGCTGCAGGCGCAGCTGCAGGCGCTGGCGGAGAAGAACAAGGCCCGCATCCTCTCCGCGCCGCATCTGGTGACTTTGGACAACGTCACCGCCCGCATCACCAACAGCGAGGACATCTACGTCCCGGTGGACACGGGTGGGCTGAACGGCCAGGGCCTGTCGCAGATCCAGACTGGGCTGACCCTGGAGATCACCCCTTCCATCGTCCCACCGGCAACCGCTGCGAACGGCCATGCCGAGCAGCTGGTTCGCCTTACGCTGGACGCCACCAACTCGGCGCCGGGTTCCGGCACCGGCGGCCAGATCAACGTCAACTCGCAGGAAGTGCAGACCGACGTGCTGGTGCCGGACGGCGGCACCTACGTCATCGGCGGACTGTTCGACGACTCCCGTCTCAAAAGCGTGTCGGGCATTCCCGTGCTCAAGGACATCCCCCTGCTAGGCCAGCTGTTCCGCACGAACAGCAGCCAGCAGAGCCTGGGCCAGACGATCTTCTTCATCACGCCGCACATCGTGGACCAGCAGCAGCTGGTCAGCCGGGAGGTCGCGCTGGGCGGTTCCGTCGGGAGCGGCACGGCGGACTACATGGGCAGCCAGCGCAATCGCCTGGCCGGTTTGAGCCTGGAGATGAACGGTTCCGCCCGGGCCTCCACCGCACTGGAGGAAGACCAGTGAGCACCCGGCAGCTCGGGCTGGGACTATATGCGCTGGCAGCCATCCTGCTCGCGGGGACGGCCGCCCTGCGATACGCCCGGCCGGACCATGTGCCGTCCACGCAGGCGCAGGCGGAAGCGGCCCTGGGGCAGATCGCGGCGCGGGAGCATGCGGCCTGGCAGGCAGCCGGGCATTATGCCCTGTTCGGTCCTGCGGATGCCGACCGCCGGGTCGCGCTGCCCGGCTTGGACCTTGGCGCCGCGCAGGACGCGTTCACGTTCGATGCGGTGACGGACGAGGCCGGCACGCTCAGCATACGCGCGATCAGCCGGACGGAAGCGGTGCGCGCCGGCCGGGTGACGCCTTTCATGGCCACTACGGCACTAGCCAGCGCCATGCCTGCAACGACGCCATAGGGAGATCGGGAACATGACGGGCAGGAAAATCCTGGCCCTGGCGGTCCTCCTGGGGTTGACAGGGTGCGGCACGGCGCCCCGATGGGCCGGGCCACCCTCCACGGCAGTCAATGCGGCAGAAGGGCAAACAGTGCGGGCGCCCGAGTGGCGGGTCGGTTCCGAATGGCGGTACAGCGACGGTTACGGCATGAAGGTCACGCGCGTCGACGGAACGCTGAGCACCTTTCAGCGGCTCGACGACCCCAGCCAATGGGTTGTCCGGCGTGGCTTCCTGCGGGAGGACGCACAATCGTCCACCAAGCTCCGCAAACTGCTGTTCGAGGATTTGCCGCCTGGCGCCGGGCTCACGCTTTCTGCGAATGCGCCGCTCACCTACACCCGCGAGTATCAGTCCGGCCCGGCGCAGCTCACCCATGCAACGTCATGGACGGTGGAAAAGCGGGAGACGGTCAAGGTCCCGGCAGGGGAGTTCGACTGCTTCGTGCTCGTGATGCGCACGCGCAACCTGAGCGGCGGATGGACCGGGTTCGAACGCTGGTGGTTCAGCCCGCAGGTGCAGGGCGCCGTGCGCATGGAGTACCGCTACGGCTCTGGCGCGGCCGGGTCGCGCGTTCTGACCAGCTATCGCCTGGCTGGCGGGCTGGTGGCTGGGTGAAGCCGGCACGGTGGTTTGCCACCACGCCCGGGCTCGATGCGAGCCGCTATACCAACGGCCTCGAGTACTGACCTTTTGGAAAGCAAGTCTGGGTTCTGCCCATACCCGCCAAAGGCCTGAGGCCTTTGGCAACCCTTTCATTGCAGAACGGATTCCAGAGGCAGAGCCTCTGGCCTGGCTTGCTTGACGGTCATCCCCCAAGGGCTGTTGGTATAAGCCGACGCTACTTCATGGCGCTCAGGGCCGCTTGCGCCCGAACATCTGGCCGTAAGCCTCGATCAGTCGGACTTGGTAGGCCGACTTATAGGCAGGCGTCGCGCTGTTGTAGCGCCCTGCTGCGTCCCAGCCGTCGCCCTTCGCTTCACCCAGCTTGATGCGCAGGACGTAGGCGGCGGCCCAGATGTTGAAGCAGCCGTCATCGCGCAGGCTCGAAACGATCTCGCTGCCGGGCCGGTGCAGGACGAGCGCCAACTGTGGCGTCCAGGTTTCCGCGTTGACCTGCGCTGGGCCGCAATCATGGGTGTGATTGGCTTGCAGGGTGCAAGCGCCGACGCGTCCGCCCTCGACCTTCAGGATCGTCCACAACGTCGGCTCGGATACCTGGAACAAGGCTGCGGCAGCGGCGATGCAGGCAGCGGTGAGCGGCAGCATCCGGGCTACCCCGCCAGTCCAGCGGCGAAGGCGAGCACCGCGCCGCCATCATGCTCGAGCGCCCAGGTCGTGACCAATTCGACGCCCGCCGGCAGGTCGGCGCGGAGCAGGCGGGACAGCGCGTGCGGCAGGGTGGCCGGGTGAGTGGCCGGGTCCTCTCCCAGGTGGGTGGGCGCGCGGCAGAGCAGCACGAGATCGCCGCAGGCAAGGTCGAACACGTCCCCGTCGTGACGCGCCGCCGCCGCTTCCAAGATGGCGCGCGCGACACGGCGATGGTGCGGCCGTGGCAAGGGCGGTAGCAGACGCGAAAATTCCAGCAGCAAGGCGAATTGGAATTTCGGCATAGGCAGCATACGGCGTACGGCTGAGAGCAGCCGCGCTTCCTCCGTCGATGCCGCTGGCTCTGGATTCATTGAAATTGACTTGATCATGCCGAGCCAGTGTCACACGCGATGGTTAAGGTTGTCCTCCCGTGCGGACAGCGCCGCACGCTTTCACCAAACCTTCACTGCTCCGCGACATAGTGCCAGCCACGATGCGGGACATGAAAAGCATGAAGCGCGATGACACAATTGCCCGATAGCCGTATGAAGCTGACGCCCTCCGCCGCGGACCGCCGGCGAGAGCGGCGCTACCAGATTGATTTGCCCGCGATGGCGCGCACCGGGTCTGGCGTCAAAGAAGCGGCCCACGCGGTCATGGTGTCAGACCTGTCCGCGTCTGGGGCGCTCATCTCCATGCAGGAGTCTGGCAGGGAGTTCAGCGCAGGTGAGCGTATCTCCTTGCTGCTGGATGGTTTCGGCGCGATCGAGGCGCAGGTCGCCCACGTTGGAAGCACGTTCTACGGCCTGCGTTTCCTGCACGCCCATTTGCACCGGGACCGGCTCGCTGACTGGCTGCGGCAGGATGTTCAGGCCCTATGACCGCGCTAACCTTGCCTCGCCTCGCGTGTGCGGTCGTCTTGGTCGCCTGCTTGGCGGTATTGAGCGCCATCGACCTGCGAACCCGGCGTTTGCCGGACCGGATCGTTCTGCCGCTGCTTTGGGCTGGCCTGCTCGTGAATGCCGCAACCGGCGCGTTCGCCTCGCCGGCGCAGGCCATCGAAGGTGCGGCCGCCGGCTATGCAGCGCTATGGCTGCTTGCCGCGGCCTATCAGCTCAGGCGCTCAGTCACCGCCTTCGGCGGGGGAGACCTGAAGCTAGCAGCGGCGATCGGCGCCTGGCTCGGCATCCAGGCAGTCCCGGCAGCCTTGCTGGTGGCGTTCCTATCGGGGACGTGCGCGGTGCTGCCGGGCCTGCTTCGTGGCCGGGTGGCATTGCGCCAGCGCGTGCCATTCGGCCCGGCGCTGGCGCTGGGCGCAGGCGCGGTGCTGGCATGGGGGCCCTCGCTGTCAGGCTGGCTGGCGATATCGTTGCCGTAAGCGTCCCATCTAAACCCAAAATTCAGCATTTCGGGTGATGATTCAATTTGCGGCCTTCCCGTTGCGCGAGGCTGGATTGATTTCCTGAAGGAGTGATGATGGCCAAGATGACCCAGTCCCGCAGATGCGCTCGATCAGAGGAAGGTTTCACCTTAGTCGAGCTGATGGTTGTGGTTACCATCATAGGAATCCTGGCTGCCATTGCGATCCCTCGCTACATCAACTATTTGCGCACCAGCCAGACTGCCGAGGCGGGTAACGAGGCAGCTATCATGATCACTGCCATGCAGGCTTATGAGGATGCCCAGGGCGCCACGCCCGCTGCCGTCGTGACCACGTTCACCGGCCAGCAGCTTGTTCCACCGAGCGCCGCCACGCAACCAGCCGCGGGGAAAAGTCTGGCAGCCATCTTGCCTCAGTTGACCCTGCCAGGCAACGCCGGGTTCACCTACACAGTCAGTGCAATCGCCGCAACCGGCGGACCAGCAACTAACGACGTCGCCTACTGCATCACAGCGACGGCGATCGTACAAACAGCAGCAGGAACAGGGCCAGGGGGGATAGTGCTGTATTCATCAGCCCCGGCCACCCCTGCGGTAACCACCTGGACAGGCAGGATGTACCTTGCTGCCTACCTCAATGGTTCGACAACCGTGGCAGCTTCGCCTGCCGGCGGATACTGCGCGGCAGCCGGTGCTGCACAAGCCACGCAGAGCTGACGGCTGCTTGAGCCAGGCCATAGCCATGTCGCACGCCCTCGCCTTCCATGGTCCAGCCGACCGCTACACCGGGTGGGACGCCATCGGCGAGGGCGGCACGGCTCGGGTCTATCGGGTGCACGACCGGGACCTCGGCGTCCCGCTCGCCATCAAGATCCTGCGGCCTGAGCTGTGCATCGATCAAAGCCAGGTTGATGCCATGCGGCGGGAGGTGCTGATCTCCCGCGCGCTGCGCCATCCGAACATCTGCCCTATCCACGACTTGTATGAAGGCCCGCACGGCATCGGCGTCATCATGGACCTGCTGGACGGACAGGACCTGAAGCAGTGGATCGTCGCCAACCGCGGCCGTCTGCTGGACACCTTGCCTAACCGGTTGACCGCGTTCCGTCGCATCGCCGAGGCGCTGGCGCTGGCGCACTGCCACATCATCCACCGGGACCTCAAACCCGCCAACATCTACCTGCTGGATGGGGACATCAGCCGCCCGCTCATCATGGATTTCGGCCTGTCGGTGCAAGGCGCAGTAGGAAGCGCCTTCGCGGGCGGGACGCCGAAATACATGGCGCCGGAGCAATACCTTGCCCCGGCAACCGTCGATCGTCGGGCCGACCTGTTCTCCCTCGGCGTCACCGCATACGAATTGTTGACGGATGGCCACATCCCGGAGAGCAGCTTGCAAGACCTGCCGCACACGGGGATCGCGCCGTGCGTAGGGGATGCCGGGCTGACGCCGCCCAGCAGGCACTGCGCCGCAATCCCACCCGCGCTGGACCGGCTGGTGCTGCAACTCGTGCAGAGCGACCCGGCGAACCGGCCCGGCTCGGCCGACGAAGTCTGCCACGCATTGGGCGCGGTGGAGCTGGACCGGGCGGTCCGCACCAGGGCCGGCGCAGCGCCAGCGAGCCATTGGGTGGTCGTGCCCGCCGGGGAGCATGCCGTGTCCACGCGCCGCCCCGGCATGGCCGCGACTGGCCGGCTGGTGCGGCTCTCAGCTTACCGGATCAGCATGCATCCGGTGACCAACGCGCAATACGCCCAGTTCCTGGCGGTGACCGGATATCGCGTGCCCGCGTTCGCCGCGCATCTGGAGTTCGGCCGTGGCAATGCTCCGGTGGTCGGCGTGAGCTGGGATGACGCATCGGCCTATGCGGCCTGGGCGGGTGGGCGGCTGCCGACCGAGATCGAGTGGGAGGTGGCCGCCCGGGCCGGAAATCCCGCCGCGGATTACCCCTGGGGCGCAGCCGCCCCTGACGCGACGCAAGCGAACATCGACCGCGTTTGCCCACACACGACGGTTGTGGGCAGCTATCCAACCGGGCGCAATCCCTGGGGACTGTGGGACATGTGCGGCAACGTCTGGGAATGGTGCGCAGACGCCTGGGACGAAACGTTGTTCCGCCGTTTGACAGACGGTGAGCAAGACCCGGCAGGACGCGGCGACGGCGCTTCGCGCCCCCTACGCGGCGGCAGCTTCGACAGCTTCGCCGCCACGGGGCGGTGCGCCTTCCGCACCAAGGCAGATGCCGGCGAGATGCGCGCAGACGTCGGTTTCCGACTTGCTGGGGGACACGAGGCCCCATGAAGACAGTTAGGAACGACCGAACTCATCGAGCGCATGCAGCTGCCTGCCATGACGACACGGATGCAGCATGGGCGTGACTCTCGACGCCTCGGACCTCACGATCGCCGAGATGCCAGGGGCCGATCCGGCCATCGTCGCGGCTGTGCCTCAAACGATCGGCGGGGCGGCCAATGTGCTTGCGCTGAAGCAGGCGGCGCTGGGCGTCAACGCCGGCCAGCCCGGCTGGCTCCTCTCCCCTGTCTTGCCCGAGGCGCCCAAACCCATGCCGCCACGCCGTGCGTCCTGCTTGGGCGGCGTCGTGGGTGAGCTGGTGACGACCGGGCTGCTCACGGAGCGCCGGGCCGTCGCCATGGGCTTCCAGGCACGGGAGACTGGTGAGACCCTGCTCCGGGTGCTGGCGCGGGAACTGCCTGCGCCGGACGTCGAGGCGATCTACTTGTTCTTGGCCCGCCAGCTCGGCCAGGCGTTGATCCGGGACAAGGGCGCGCTTATCGAGCGGGTGGTGGACGCGCCCTGGCTGACGATGGCGGCTGCGGAGAAACGTGGCGTACTGCTGCTCAAGCCGGAGCGGGACGGCGAGGCACTGTTCGCAACGCTCGATCCGTGCGACCTGCTGACCGCCGACTGGGTGGGCAGGCTGTCCGGGCATCGACCGGTGCCCGTGCCGGCGCTGCCGGACGTGCTGCTGGAAACCGTCAGCCGTCTGCGGACCCGCGCCGAGCTAAGCGACACGGACAAGCCGCTGGTGCCGATCGACATCAACTGGGAGCAGGAGCAACGCATCCGCAGCCGGCCGGACGCGACGGACGTGCCCACGCTAGTCGATTTCATCGTCCACACCGCCTATGAGCAAGGCGCGTCCGACATCCACCTCGAGCCGGCGGAGGATGGCACTGCCGTGCGCATCCGCATCGACGGCATGCTGCACGAGGAGTTCCGGCTGCCCACGGCGCTGCACCCGGCGCTCGCATCCCGCATCAAGGTGCTGGCAGGCATGGACGTGGCCGAGCGCCGACGCCCGCAGGATGGCCGTATCAGCGCGCAGGTCCGTCGCATGCCGCTCGATATCCGCATCTCCAGCCTGCCGACGGTGCTGGGCGAGAAGATCGTCATGCGCCTGCTGGACGAGAAGGCGCTGCGGCCCGCGCCTGAGCAACTGGGGTTGCGGGACGGCATGCTCCGCCTGCTGCTGGACAAGATCTCCGCCCCGCACGGCCTGGTCATGCTCAGCGGCCCCACCGGCTCGGGCAAGACGACGACGCTCTACTCCTGCCTCTCGGCGCTGGACCGGCAGCGGCGCAACGTGCTGACCATCGAGGACCCGGTGGAATACCGTCTCAAAGGCGTGCACCAAATGCAGGTGAACGAGCGCATAGGCCTGACCTTCGCCAGCGGCCTGCGCACCATCCTGCGGCAGGACCCGGATGTCATCATGGTGGGGGAGTGCCGTGACGCCGAAACCGCCAAGATGGCGATCCAGGCCTCGCTCACCGGGCACGTCGTGTTCTCGACCATCCACGCGAACGACGCCGTGGGAGTCATCACCCGGCTGATCGACATGCAGATCGATCCCTACCTAGTGGCCACGGCGCTGTCCCTGCCGCTGGCCCAGCGCCTGGTCCGCACCATCTGCCCGCAATGCCGCACGACCGTCGAAGGGGCGGAGATGCTGGCGATGCTGCGGGCGGACGGCGTGGGCGACGGCAAGCTCGCGCGGCTCGGCCTGCGAATCGACCCGCGGGACCTCTGCCATCACGCACCCGGCTGCGTGACCTGCCGGCATACCGGGTATGCCGGGCGGCAGGCCGTGTTCGAGATGTTCGAGATCACCGAGCCGATGCGGGACCTGATCGCCGGCAAGGGTTTCAGCGCGAACGAGCTGCGCCGGGTTGCGGCGGAGAGCGGCGCCGAGACCATCGTGGAGAACGCGCTGCGCCTGGTGGAGGATGGCAGGACCACGCACGCCGAGATCGTCCGCGTGTTTGGCGATGGCGCAGGCTGACGGGAGTGTTCGGCAGTTCCCACCTTCTCATCTTCGCCAAGCAGTTCGCTTCCATGACGGCCAGCAACCTGCGGCTGGTGTCGGTGCTGGACAACCTGGCGCGCGAGACGCCGCAACGCCAGCTGCGCCAGGCCATCGCCGGGGTCTCGCAGCAGGTGACGATGGGGGCGGACCTGGCAGACGCGATGGACCGTTACCCGCGCTGGTTCGGCGGCGTGTTCGTGGGCCTGGTGCGGTCAGGCCTGGAGGTGGGCCGCCTGGCCAACGCCCTGAGCAACATAGTCGAGTATCTGGAACGGTTGGAACAGGTGAACCGCCGGGTGATGGCGGCGGCGTTGTATCCCGCGTTCGTGCTGCTGACGTTTTTCGGCGTGGCCGGCGGGATGATGTTCTTCATCCTGCCGCAGTACCGGACGATCTTCCGCAGCTTTGGCAAGGACCTGCCGGCTCCCACGCAGTTCCTGCTCAGCATCGGAGACGGGTTGCGCTCCAACGGCGCGGCGCTCGGCGGCGTGGCGTTGCTGGTCGTGCTGCTGGCGGTGATGGTGCGCTCCACGGCCAAGGGTCGCCTCGAGTGGGACCGGGTCAAGCTGCGGGTGCCGGTGCTGGGGCCGGTATGGCGGCTGGCGGCGCTGGCCCGCTTCAGCCGCACGCTGGCCGTGCAGACCAGCAACTACGTGCCGGTGATCCGGGCGCTGCGCCTGGCGGCGTCGGCTGCCGGCAACGTCTATGTGGCAGCTCTTGTGCACGCCATCGCGGACGACGTGGAGATGGGCGCCAGCATCACGCAGGCGTTCCGCGACCGGGACCTGTTCGCCGGCGTCGTGCTGCAGATGATTGCGGCCGGCGAGGAGGCAGGCAGGCTCGATGAGTTGCTGCTGTCGGCGGCCAACTATTTCGACAGCTTGCTGATGCAGCGCATCGAAATGGTGACGGGGCTGGCCAACCCGGCGTTGACCGCCTTCGTCGGCCTGTCCACCGCCGGCATGATGCTGGCGTCGTTCCTGCCCGTTTTCGACCTGCCGGGCGCCATGCAGTGATCCGCGCCGCCGTCCGCCTGTTCCGCGCGCGTGGCGTCAGGCAGGAACAGGACGAGGCGCAAGGCGTGCTCTGCCTCAGCGTGTCCGAGCTTGGCTGGCGCGCGACGCTGCTGGATGCCGGAGCTGCTCCCGGAGCCGCACCGGTGGAAACGCGCGAGGCGGCGGGCGACGTGGCCTCGCCGGTCCAGGCGCTTCGCCGGGCGGTGCGTGCCGTCTCGCCTTCCCAGCGGGAGCGGATCGGCAGCGTCCGCCTGCTGATCGAGGACCCGGCAGCCTGCCTGGCGGATAACCGGTCCACCCGCATCCGCAGCACGGACGCGGCGGCCATCCGGCAGGCGGGCGCTCAGGAGCTGGGCGTCAAGGACGTGGTGTACGGCTTCCAGCCATTCGGCAGCTCAAGCGAGCACGAGGTGGAGCGCGGCGCCTACGCGTTCCTGTCCACCGACCGGATGCAGGACTACCTGGGCGCGCTGGACAGCCTGGCAACCAAGCTGGTCGAGGCTACGCCTGCCGGGCTGCTTCACTTATCAAGCGGAGGGACGGCACCTTCCGCCAGCCTGGACGTTCGGCGTGCCGCATCCACGCTGCTGCTGGCCGATCCGGATACCGGCGTAGTGGTATGCCGGGAGATCGCAGTGGGCATTGGCAGCTTCACCGCGGCAGTGGCACAGGCCACGTCCGTATCGGCCGTGGAGGCGGCGGCGGGGCTGGAGCGGCGTTCGTGCTTTGCGCCGGACGCGACGGCTGCCGGCGCGGCATCACCCCTCACTGCAACGGAGCGCGCGCTTGATCCCATCCTGGCGGCCTTGCGGACGGAACTGCTCGTATCCGTCGAATATTTCGTCCATCAGCGTCTGGCGGGCGCGCCCGAATCCCTGGCCATAACGGGGCTGGCCGGGCAAGTCCGTGGCTTGCCGGAATGGCTTGCCGGGGTGTTCGCGCTGCCCCTGGCGCCATGCGAGGCGTTGCATGCCCGGTTCGTGGCGGCAGGCGGGCCGCAGGCAACCAATCTGCTGGCGGCGGCGCCGGATGGGCTGCTCCGCATCGGCAAGGCCGAATTCCGATTCAGCGACGGACGGTTCCGTCCCCTGTCCGCGCCCCAACCCGTGCGCCGCATCCCGGCGGCAAGCAGCTCAGCCGCCACAGTGGCAAGCGCTGGCCAACGATGGCCAGTCCGGCTCGGCTCCCCCGGGCTGGCGCTCACCAGCTTGGCGCTTATCAGCTTGACGCTCTGGGCCACGGTCAAGGAGGCATCGGTTGAGCGTGGCGACGCGCTCACCGCCATGTCCGGACGGATGGTGGTGGATGGCGTGCTTCATGAGGCGCTGGCGGCCCAGGCGCGGCCTGATCCGGAGGCCGCTCAGGCTGACCTGTATTGGACGGACAAGCTGCGCGGCCTGACAGCCACCATACCTTACGGCTTGCGGTTGACCAAGGTCTTGACCGTGCCCGGGCCGGCAGGCGCTGGGAGCGACTGGATTGCCTTGGAAGGCGAGGCATCCGCCACGGCCGATAGCTTGGCTGGCGTCGCCGGGTTCATCAGCCGGTTGACGCTGGATGCAGGGTTCATGCGCGGTGTCCAGTCCGTGACGCTGGACGGCACCTCGGCTGCCGGCCCCGAGCGCGTGTCCTTCTCCGTCAAGGTCGCCCTTGCCCCGCGCCTGCACGGCGGAAGCGGACGGTGAGGTCACGCTTGAGGCCGCTATCGCCAGCGCAGCGCCGGTTGGCGCCGGCTGTGCTGGCAGCGGTGGCGGCGGCGGGACTGTTCGGCTATGCCGGGCTTGGCGCTGCGGACCGCGCGGCAACGGGCCAGGCGCTCGCGTTGTCCGCGCGGCTGGCAGCCGACGACGACAGGCTCAGCGCACGCATGCATGCCTCCAATGCGAAACCTCTTGAGGCCGCGCACGGCGTCGCCGGAGCGGAAGCCCTGCAGCGGATGGACCAGGCGGCGGCCGAGGCCGGGGTGCGCATAACTCGGGTCACCCCGCATACGCCTGATGCCAAGCTGATGAGCGTGGAGGTGACGGGAGAGTTCGCCGGCATCTTCCGTTTCACGGCCATCATGGAACAGCGACACGCCAGCCTAGGCAGCATGCAGCTGGTTCCCTCCGCGGCGACAGGCCGTCTTGCCGCCAGCTTCACGCTGGACATGCCGGCGCATCCGGCGGCGAGCATGGCGGCAGCTGGCCCGGTTGCCATCGCCGACCCGTTCGCTCAGGGCGCCCCGGCGGATGGCGGCCCAGCGTTGCACCGCCTCACCGGCATCACCCGCTCGGGCGCTGCGCGCGTGGCTACCATTGACGGGCGCGACTACGGCGAGGGGGATCGAATGGGCAACATGACCATAGGCGCCATCGGGGATGAGGACGTGACGCTGGCAGCAGGCTCGCTGCGCTACCGTCTCCAGTTCGCCGCTCCAGTGAAGTGATACCAACGGCCCTTGAGGATGGTAGTCGAGTAAGCAAAGCCAAAGGCAAAGCCTCTGAAATCCGTTTGTTTGATGAAAGAGGTTCCAAGGGCCTCAAGCAATTGGAATGGCTACGGGAGGAACTGCCCAACTTTGCTTTCAGCAAGTCGGTGTCTGAAGTCGTTTAAGTGGTGGAGCCAAGCGGGGTCGAACCGCTGACCTCCTGAATGCCATTCAGGCGCTCTACCAACTGAGCTATGGCCCCAACCGCCCGCTGAACCATGCGGAGGTGGCGTCATACCGCTCTCCGCCGTAGACATCAACCCAGCCCAGCATGCACGGCGAATGCCGCCTGCGTCTTGGCGCGTATCTCGTCCACGCTCACGTCCGCCGGCTTGTCCACCAGCGTCAGGCCTGGATGTTCGGAATCGGGCCGGCCCACGTCGAACACCGCCAGGTCGGACACGATCAGGTTGACCACCCCCGCGCCGGTCAGCGGCAGGGTGCAGCTCGTGAGTATCTTTGGCGTGCCATCCTTGGCCGCGTGCTCCATCAGCACCACCACCTTGGGCACGCCAGCCACCAGGTCCATCGCGCCACCCATGCCTTTGACCATCTTGCCGGGAATCATCCAGTTCGCCAGGTCACCGTTCTCCGCCACCTGCAGCGCGCCCAGGATGGAGAGCTGGATATGGCCGCCCCGCACCATGGCGAAGGACTGCGCGCTGTCGAAGAACGAGGTGGAGGGCAGCTTGGTCACGGTTTGCTTGCCGGCATTGATGAGGTCGGCGTCCTCCTCGCCCTCGTAGGGGAACGGCCCCATGCCCATCATGCCGTTCTCGCTGTGCAGCTGGATGGACATGCCTTCGGGGATGTGGTTCGCCACCAGGGTCGGAATGCCGATGCCGAGATTGACGTAGTAGCCGTCCTGCAGCTCGCGGGCGGCGCGGGCGGCCATCTGGTCGCGGGTCCAGGCCATGGTGCGGATGCTCCTGTTAAGCCGCGCGCTTGCGGGTGGTGCGCTGCTCGATGCGCTTCTGGACGCCCGGCGCCGCCACCATGCGCTGCACGAAGATGCCCGGCGTCACGATGTGGTCCGGGTCGAGCGCGCCGGCCGCCACGATCTCCTCGACCTGCGCCACGGTCACGCGGGCGGCCGTCGCCATTACCGGGTTGAAGTTGCGGGCGCTCATCCGGTAGACGAGGTTGCCCTCCGGGTCGCCCTGCCAGGCGTGGATGATGGCCAGGTCGGCGAACAGGCTCGTCTCCCTAATATACGAGCGGCCGTTGAAGGACTCGACCGGCTTGCCGTTGCCGACCTCCGTGCCGTAGCCGGTGGCGGTGTAGAAAGCGGGGATGCCGGCGCCGCCGGCGCGGATGCGCTCGGCCAAGGTGCCCTGCGGATTGAACTCGATCTCCAGCTCGCCGGCCAGGTACTGCCGGGCGAAGGTCGCGTTCTCCCCCACGTAAGAGCTGACCATCTTGCGGATTTGCCGGGTGGCGAGCAGCAGCCCCAACCCGGCGTCGTCCACCCCGGCGTTGTTGGAGATCACAGTCAAGTCCTTCACGCCGGATTCGCGGATGGACTCGATCAGCACCGACGGGATGCCGCACAGGCCGAACCCGCCGGACATGATCGTCATGCCGTCCCGCAGCACGCCGGCCAGCGCAGCCTTCGCATCCCCATACAGCTTGTTGACCGCCATCGCGCCGCCTCCCCGGTTGGCGGCACGCTGCCACTGCCGGGGCGCGGCGGCAATCCGCCACGCGCACCCATATGCTGGTCCCGGATGGAAGGAGCTGGTTTATGAAGGTCATCGTCCTCGGCGCCGGCGTGGTGGGCACGACGTCGGCCTATTTCCTGCAGCAGGCCGGCCATGAGGTCATGGTGCTGGACCGGCAGGCGGCGGCAGGCATGGAAACCAGCTTCGCCAACGCGGGCCAGGTTTCGCCGGGCTACTCCGCGCCATGGGCGGGGCCGGGCGTGCCGCTGAAGGCCATCAAGTGGATGCTGATGACCCATCGCCCGCTGGTGATCCGCCCGTTGCTGGACCCGTTCATGTGGCGGTGGATGGCAATGATGCTGCGCAACTGCACAGAGGCCGCCTACCACGTGAACAAGGCGCGCATGGTGCGGCTGGCGGAGTATTCGCGCGACTGCCTGGATGCGCTGCGGGCGGACACCGGCCTGCGCTACGACGACCGGCAGAACGGCACGCTGCAGCTGTTCCGCACCCACAAGCAACTGGACCATGTGGCGGAGGATACCGCCGTGCTGGACGAGGGCGGCGTGCCCTACCAGGTGCTGGACCACGCCGGCTGCGTCGCGGCCGAGCCGGCGCTGGCTCATGCGCGCGGCCGTTTCCTGGGCGGGCTGCGGCTGCCCGGCGACGAGACGGGGGACGCCCACCAGTTCACCCAGCGGCTGGCCATGTTGGCGGCGGAACGGGGCGTGGACTTCCATTACGGCGCCCAGGTGGAGCGGCTGGAGCACGAGGGCGGACAGGTGACGGGCGTGGTGGCGGACGGGACGCGCCACGTGGCGGACCATTACGTGGTGGCGATGGGCAGCTTCTCCCGCCGCCTGCTAGGCCCGCTCGGCATGGAGGTGCCGGTCTACCCGGTGAAGGGCTACTCCATCACGATCCCGATCGAGCGGGAGGCGGCAGCTCCCGTCTCCACGGTGATGGACGAGACATACAAGGTGGCGATCACCCGGCTGGGCGGACGCATCCGCGTGGGCGGCACGGCGGAGCTGGCCGGGTTCAGCGGCGTGCTGTCCGAGCCGCGGCGGCGGACGCTGGCGTATTCGGTGAGCAGCCTGTTCCCGGAAGGCGGCGACATCCGGAAGGCGAGCTTCTGGACCGGGCTGCGCCCGATGACCCCGGACGGCACGCCCATCATCGGGCCGACCCGGTATGCCAACCTGTCGCTGAACACCGGGCATGGCACGCTGGGATGGACGATGTCGTGCGGGTCGGCCCGGGTTCTGGCGGATTTGGTTTCGGGCCGAAAGCCGGAAATAGCCTACGAGGATCTGGCCTTCAGCCGGTATTGTTGACCTGACCATATGGGCTTTTGGTTCCACCAGTTACATGGAGATGCCACAACATGGACTATGAACTATTCGAGGCAGGCAACGTGGCGCTGCAAGGCGGCGCCACCATCCGTGGCTGCAAGCTTGCCTACAAGACGTTTGGCACGTTGAATGCCGCGAAGGACAACGTGATCGTCTATCCCACCTGGTACTCGGCGCAGCACTACGAAAACGAGTGGCTCATCGGCGCGGGCATGGCGCTGGACCCGGCCACCCAGTTCATCGTCATCCCCAACCTGTTGGGCAATGGGCTGTCGTCTTCGGCCAGCAACACTCCTGAGCCGTGCAACGGCCCACGCTTCCCGCACATCACGGCGGTGGACAACGTACGGCTGCAACACCGGTTGCTGACGGAGAAGTTCGGCATCGAGCGTATCCGGCTGGTGACGGGCTGGTCGATGGGTGCGCTGCAAAGCTTCCACTGGGGCGCGCTCTACCCGTCGATGGTTGAGCGCATCGCGCCGTTCTGCGGCTCTGCGAAGTGCTCGCGGCATAATTTCGTGTTCCTCGAAGGAGTGAAGGCGGCGTTGACCGCGGATGCGGCGTTCGACGGCGGCTGGTACAAAGCCAAGCCGGAAATCGGGTTGCGCGCCATGGGCCGGGTCTATGCCGGCTGGGGCCTGAGCCAGGCTTTCTACCGCGAGGAGCTGGACCTGAAAGCGATGGGCTACTCGTCGTTGGAGGATTTCCTGGTCTCGTTCTGGGAAGGGCTGTTCCTGCCACGGGACGCGAACAATCTGCTGACCATGCTGTGGACCTGGCAGCACGGCGACATCAGCGCCAATGAGCTGTACGGCGGAGACTTCAAGAAGGCGCTGGGCGCAATCACGGCCAAGGCTTACGTGATGCCGGCAGAAACGGACCTGTATTTCCCACCTGCCGACAGCGAGTTTGAGGTGGCGCACATGCCGAACGCCAAGTTTTTGCCGATCCCGTCGATCTGGGGCCATTTCGCCGGCGGGTCGGCCGCCAACCCGGCAGATGTCGCATTCATCGACGGCAAGCTGAAGGAGCTGCTGGCCATCTAAGGAGTGCAGAGGGGGGACTGCTCTTTGCCGGGGCATGAGGCAGCGGCCCATTCCTACTGCCTAGCCACCCCGTGCTGCCGCAGAAACCCAAGCAGCGGCAGCAACGGCAACCCCAGTATCGCGGCGTGCTCTCCCTTCACGCCGTCGAACAGCTGAACGCCCAGCCCCTCTAGCCGATAGCACCCAACGCTTAGCAGCAACGCCTCTCCCTCCGCGGCAAGGTATTCGTCCAGGAACGCATCGGAGAACGTCCGCATTACCAGCGCCGGCCAGGCCACATGGTGCCAAACCGGCCGGCCTTCACGCCAGCACGTCACCGCGGTCACCAGCTCGTGCCGACGTCCCCGGAGCTTGAGCAACTGCGCCCGGGCCACTGCCAAATCGGCCGGCTTGTCGAACCATTCGCCCTCGCACACCAGCAGCTGGTCGGCGCCGATCACCAACGCGGCCGGGTCGTGTGCCCGGGCAGCCTTCGCATCGGCCAGGGCCATCGCCGTCTCTGCCGCGTCAGCTCCATCGGCGCGCATCGCGGCCTTGATGGCCGCCTCGTCCACCGCGACAGGGCGCACGGTGAACACCACGCCCGACGCCCGCAGCAACGCCCGGCGGGTGGGGGAGCCGCTGGCCAGCACCACCGGCGGCGCGCCGGGCGCCATCATGCGGGGGATGCGCCGTGTTTCTGGCGGTTATGCCATGCCTCCATCAGCTGCAGCACCGTGGCGGCGGTTTCCTCGATGGAGCGGCGGGTCACGTCGATCACCGGCCAGCCGCGGCGGTTGCAGATGCGCCGCGCCCAGAGCAGCTCCTCCTTCACCGACTCGGCATCAATATAGTCGCTGTTGTCCTGCCGCACCGGACCGCCCCCGGGGTTGACCTGGCCGATCATGCGCAAACGATGGCGGCGTATCTCGATCAGCGCGCGCGGGTCCAGCGTGAGGCCGATCACCGGGCAGCGCGGCTCCGCCAGACCCGGCGGGTCCGGCAGGCCCGGCACCAAGGGCACGTTGGCGGATTTCACGCCGCGGTTGGCCAGGTAGAACGAGGTGGGCGTCTTGGAGGAGCGCGACACGCCCACCAGGATCACGTCCGCCTCCAGGATGCCCGCCTGCGCCTGCCCGTCATCGTGCGCCAGAACGAAGTGCATGGCGTCGATGCGGCGGAAATAGTCAGCGTCCAGCACATACTGCCGGCCGGGGCGGGAGGCGGCTTGCTCGCCGAGTTGCTCCTGCAGCATGCCCAGCACGGGGTCGAGCACGTTCACCACGCTGAGTTCGAGGCGCTCGCACACCCGGGCCAGGTCGTCGCGCAGGCCGCGGTCCAGCAAGGTGGAGAGCACCGGGCCTGGCTCGGCCTCGATGCCTTCCAGCACCCGGTGCAGCTGGAATCGCGTCCGCACCAGGCTCCAGCGGTGGTACACGATGGAGGCTTGCTCGAACTGCGACACGGTGGCGCGCGCGATCGAGTTCAACGTCTCCCCCGTCGCGTCCGAGACCAAGTGCAGGTTGAGCCGTTCGGGCGTCATGGGTGGGAGGATAGCGAGGATAACTCGGCTGGCCAGGGGCATTCGGCAGCGCGGAGCCCGGGAGCGGGGAGAAGAGTCGCGTACCCGTGCCGGCGGGAGCGTTTGGGCGCGGACTCTGTGCCGGGTGGGGACGATAGAGAAATTGGCAGCTACAACAGCAGTTTGGCTAGTCGTGCCGCTGTGGACAGCCCGCTTGCGGAGTCAGTGGGTCGTGTGTACCCCGTGACTCACAGGGTTCTCCTACCACTCCAACCTATCTAAGATTCTTATCTGCTTTATAGGTTGGCTGTGATTTCTTCTCCCCTTCTACGCGTGTTGTCCGGCGAGTCCGTGTGGCCGCCACCGGTGTGGCTCATGCGCCAGGCCGGTCGCTACCTGCCGGAATATCGCGCCGTGCGGACTCGGGCAGGCGGCTTCATCGACCTGTGCCTCAACCCGGCGCTGGCCACCGAAGTCACCCTGCAACCCATCCGCCGCTTCGGCTTCGACGCCGCCATCCTGTTCAGCGACATCCTCATGCTGCCCATGGCGCTTGGGCAGCCTTTGCGCTTCGCGGAAGGCGAAGGGCCGCTGCTGGACCCGATCCGTGACTCCGCAGGCCTCGCCGCACTCCACCTGGCGGGCGTGCCGGAACGGACGGCGCCCATCATGGAAGCGGTCGGCCGCATCCGCCGCGAACTGCCGCCGAAAGTGGCGCTGATCGGGTTCGCCGGCAGCCCATGGACTGTCGCGTGCTACATGGTCGAAGGCCACGGCTCCAAGGACTTCGCCGCGGTGCGCGGCATGGCTTACCGGGACCCGGCGCTGTTCGCCGCCTTGATCGACCTGCTGGTGGAACAGACCACGGCATACCTGCTGCGCCAGATCGAGGCCGGGGTGGACACGGTGATGCTGTTCGACTCCTGGGCCGGCGTGCTGCCTGCCGCGCAGTTCCGCCGCTTCGTGATCGAGCCCACCCGCCGCATCGTGGCCGCCCTGCGCGGGATGCACCCGGCGTTGCCGGTGATCGGCTTCCCGCGGCTCGCCGGGTCCATGCTGGCGGAATACGTGGGCTCCACCGGCGTGCAGGCGGTCGGCATAGACACGGCGGCGGACCCGGCGCTGTCCGCCGCTGCGGTGCCGCCGGGAGTCGCGGTGCAGGGCAACCTCGACCCGCTGGCCCTGGTCGCCGGGGGCGAGGCGATGGCGCAGGGCGTGCAAGCGGTGCTGTCCGCGTGGCGAGGCCGACCTGCGATCTTCAACCTCGGCCACGGCATCGTGCCGGAAACCCCGCCGGAATACGTGGGCCAATTGGTCGAGATAGTGCGCCATGCTTGACTAGGGTGTGCTGCCCGCCAAGTCTGATGGCATGAAGAAGACCCGCCTCGCCGTCGTGCTGTTCAACCTCGGCGGCCCGGACAAGCCCGCCTCTGTCCGCCCGTTCCTGGTCAACCTGTTCAAGGACCCGGCCATCCTGCGCGTGCCGGGTTTCGTACGCCCCGTGCTGGCCCGCATCATCGCCTACGCCCGCACCAAGGCGGCCACCGCCAACTACGCGATCCTCGGCGGCGGTTCCCCCTTGCTCGGGCTGACGCAGGAGCAAGCTCGGGCGCTCGAAGGGGCGCTGCCGGAGTTCGACGTGCGCTGCTTCGTCGCCATGCGCTATTGGCATCCGTTCAGCGAACCGGTGGCGCGCGAGGTGCGGGACTGGGCGCCGGACGAGGTGGTGTTGCTGCCGCTCTACCCGCAGTTCTCCACCACGACGACCGGCTCCTCGCTCTCCGCCTGGCAGGACGCGGCCGCACGGGCCGGGCTGGTCGCGCCCACCACCACGCTGTGCTGCTACCACGCCGACCCCGGCTTCGTCGCCGCCACCGCCGAAGGCGTACGCCGAGCCTATGACAGCGCCATGGCCGAGCTGGAAGGCCGGGTGCCGTTGCGGGTGCTGTTCTCCGCCCATGGCCTGCCGCAGACGATCGTGAAGCAGGGCGACCCCTACCAGTTCCAGATCGAGCGCACCGTGGCCGCGACCGTCCGCAAGCTGGACATCCCCGGGCTGGACTGGACGGTGTGCTACCAGTCCCGCGCCACGCCGCAGAAATGGCTGGACCCGAGCACGGACGACACCATCGCCAAGGCCGGCGTGGACAAGGTTGCGGTGCTGGTGGTGCCGATCGCCTTCGTGTCCGAGCATTCGGAAACGCTGGTGGAGCTGGACGTGGAGTACCGCGAGTTGGCGCACGAGAAGGGCGTGCCAGGCTATTTCCGCGCGCCGACGCAGAACTCGGACCCGGCCTTCATCGGCAGCTTGGCCGACCTGGTCCGCACCAGCCGCGCGCGAGGGCCTGGGCTATGCAGCTGGGTGGGCGGCCGTACCTGCCCGGCCGCCCACGCCGACTGTCCGCACGCCCGTGCCGGCCGGCCAGCGCCGGCGCTGGCCGAAGCCCGGGTGGCCGAGCCGGTCGCATGACTCCGCAGCCGCTGCGGTTGGTGATCTTCGACTGCGACGGCGTGCTGGTCGATAGCGAGGGCGCTTCCAACCGGGTGGTGGCGGAGGAGATCACGACACTTGGCTGGCCGATGACGGCAGCGGAAAGCGCCGCCTTGTTCGTAGGCCACCTTTTGTCGGACATCCCGGCGGTGATCCTGCGCTACACCGGCCGTCATGTCTCGCCGGGTTGGGTGGACCATCTGCGGGACCGGCTGATCGCGATCCTCGGCACGGAGCTGAGCGCCATCCCTGGCGCGCACGAGGCCTTGGGATCGACGGCTGCCCTCGGCTTGCCCTACCGTATCGCGTCGAACTCGTCGCATGAGGAAATGGCGGCGAAGTTCGAGCGGGTGGCCATGACGTCGCTGGTGGAAGGCCGCGTGCATAGCGCCCAGGACGTGCCGAACGGCAAGCCGGCGCCCGACGTGTTCCTGCACGCCGCTGCGGCTGCCGGGGTGCCGCCCAGCGCCTGCCTGGTGGTGGAGGACAGCGTGCCCGGCGCACAGGCTGCCCGTGCCGCTGGCATGGCCTGCATCGGCTTGGCCCCGCACGGCGATGACCCGGCGTTGCGCGCGGCCGGCGCCGTGCTGATCCGCTCGCTGGCCGAACTGCCGGCCATCCTGCAAACCGCCATGGCCGTCGCCCTATGAGGACGGTGCGGCTGCCGGACGGCGCCGAGGCGCCGTTCCTCGGCCAGGGCACCTGGCGCATGGGCGAGGGCCATCGCCCCGCTGCCGCCGAGGCCGCCGCGCTGCGCCTGGGTCTGGACCTGGGCATGACGCTGATCGACACCGCCGAGATGTATGGCGCCGGGCAGGCGGAGCGCGTCGTCGGCCAGGCGATGGACGGGCGTCGGGACGAGGTGTTCCTGGTCAGCAAGGTCTACCCGCAGAACGCGACGCGCCGGGCCATGCCGCGCAGCTGCGAGGCCAGCCTGCAACGCCTCGGGACCGATCGGCTGGACCTGTACCTGCTGCACTGGCGTGGCAGCGTTCCGCTCGCGGAAACGGTCGAGGCGTTCGAGCGGCTGCGCGATCAGGGCAAAATCCTGCGCTGGGGCGTGTCCAACTTCGACGTGAACGATCTGGAGGAGCTGGGCGTCGCCGCTATCGACCAGGTGCTCTACAATCCCGAGGCCCGGGGCATCGAGTTCGATTTGCTGCCCTGGTGCGCCGAGCGGCGCGTGCCGGTCATGGCCTACTCGCCAGTCGGCCAGGGCGGCGCGCTGCTGCGGCACCCGGCCATGCATGCCGTGGCGCAGCGGCACGGCGTCACCCCCGCCCAGGTGGCCATCGCATGGTCGGCGCGGCTGCCGGGCGTCATCAGCATCCCAAAATCCTCCGACGAGGCCCATTTGCGCGCGAATGCCGCGGCAGCTGCGCTGGAGCTGTCAGCCGCCGACTTGGCCGAGATCGACCGTGCTTTCCCGCCGCCGTGCCGCCGCCAGCCGCTCGGGATGCTGTAGCGCCTGCTTCAATCTCTCCGGTCATGGGCTACAACAACCCAAGTTCCCTTAGCCGCTGCGCCATGCCGTGCGGCATGGCGGCCTCGGGCGCGTCCGGGGACAGGTCTTCCGGGGCGTCGGCGGCTTCCAGGTAACGCCAGCCCTGGAACGCTTTGACCGGGCGGCCCTGCACGGGAACCAGCGCCGGGTCGATCAGGATGGCGGTGCAGGGGCTGCCGTCCGGGCGCAGGGCGGGTTCCAAGCCTGTGACAAGCTGTCGGAGCAGCAGCGTGCCGCCGATCACCCAGTAGAGCGAGCCGCCGTCCAGGATTTCCGGGGCGCGGCGGGGCCGGTTTCGCGTCAGGTGGGCCAGCGGCGGATCGTGCGCGGTGCGATGGGTTTGCAAGGCGCGCAGGTGGGCCGGGCTGCGCACGCCGACGCCGATCTTGATGAGGTGGAGCAAGTGGCTACCTCAAGCCACTACAGGTAGGGCCAGCATCAACATTGACTCTCTTTGCCAACGCAGCAATCTCGCGCAAGACGCAGGGCTCCCTTGCGAGGAGTTGCAAATGAGTTTCATGGGTCTGAGCAGGTCGGGCATCGTTGGCCTCCTGGCTGGTCTGACTGGGGCCGGCATTGGGATAGGCCCGAGCCTGTTGCACGCGCAAGGCTCCGGCTCGGCCACCATCGACGCCATCCGCGCCCATGGCCAGCTGAGCTGCGGCGTCACCACCGGGGTCGCCGGGTTCTCGCTGCCGGACAGCCAGGGGGTGGAGCGCGGCATCGATGCGGATGGCTGCCGCTCCATTGCCGCCGCGGTGCTGGGGGACGCGACCAAGGTCAAGTTCGTGCCGCTCACCACCATCAACCGCTTCACCGCCTTGCAGTCGGGCGAGGTGGACGTGCTGATCCGTGACACCACTTGGACCCTCGGGCGTGAGGCCAGCCTGGGGCTCGAGTTCACGGATGTGAACTACTACGACGGCACCGGCTTCCTCGTGAAGAAGGCCGCCGACGTGGCGGGCGCCAAGCAGCTGGACGGCGCCACCATCTGCGTGCAGCCCGGCACCAGCACCGAGCTCGCGATCGACGACTACTTCCGCAACAACAAGATCAAGTTCACCCCCGTCGAAATTGCGGACCAAACCGAGATACAGGCTGCGTTCCTGTCCGGGCGGTGCGACGCCTACTCGGCCGACAGCTCCGTCCTCGCCGGGTTCCGCTTCCAGCAAGGCCCCAAGGCGGACGACCTGGTGCTGCTGCCCGAGATCATCAGCAAGGAGCCGCTCGGCCCGATGGTTCGCAAGGGCGACGACAAGTGGTTGGATGTGGTGAAGTGGACGCACTACGCCGAGCTGACCGCGGAGGAGGACGGCATCACCAGCAAGACCATCGACAGCTTCGCCAGTTCCGCCAACCCGGACATCAAGCGGCTGCTGGGCACGGAGGGCGACATGGGCAAGGCGCTCGGCCTGGACAACAGGTGGGCTTATAACGCGGTCAAGCAGGTCGGCAACTTCGGCGAGATTTGGGACCGCAACATCACCGTGCTGGGCGTGCCGCGGGGGATCAACAACCTGTGGAACAAGGGCGGCCTGCAATATCCGCCGCCGATCCGCTGACGGCGCTGCCGCCGCACCCGCAGGGTCTGGCCATGTCCGCCGCCTCGCGCCCGCAGCCCGCCCGCGCCGCCCCGCGCCGCCGGATGCGGCTGTCCTGGTCGGACCCGGCGTTCCGCAACATCGTCTGGCAGGCGGTGGTGGTGGCGATCATCGCCGCCCTCGTGACATACCTGGTGCACAACACGCGCGCCAACCTGGCCGCCCGCCACATCGCCACTGGGTTCGCCTTCCTCGGGCGCAACGCCGGCATCCCGATCGGCGAGAGCATGATCCCCTACAACCCGGCGGTCAGCACCTACGGCGACGCGCTGGTCATCGGCATCCTGAACACGCTCAAGGTCGCGGTCGTCGGCATCGTGCTGACCACGGTGCTGGGCACGCTGATCGGCATCGCGCGGCTGTCCAGGAACTGGCTGCTGGCCCGTGCGGCAGCGATCTACGTGGAGGTCCTGCGCGACGTTCCGCTGCTGCTGCAGCTGTTCTTCTGGTACACGCTGCTGCAAACGCTGCCCTCCGTGCGCAACGCGGCCAACCCGCTGCCCGGCGTGTTCCTCTCCAACCGCGGCATCAAGCTGCCGTTGCTGGACTGGCAGCCTGCGCACAGCTGGGCGTTGGCGGCGTTCGTGCTGGGAGTGGTCGGCGCGATGGCCTGTTCCCGCGCGGCAGCCAGGCGGCAAGCGGAGACGGGAGTGCGGCCGCGTGTCTGGCCGGTTGGCATCGGGTTGATGGTGGCCCTGCCGCTGCTGGCCTGGGCGGCACTGGGCGCGCCGTTTCACCTGGACATGCCGGTCAAGGGCGGCTTCAACTTCCGCGGCGGCGGCACCGTCAGCCCGGAATACGTGGCGCTGACGGCGGGGCTGGTGTTCTACACCGCCTCCTACATCGCCGAGATCGTGCGCTCCGGCATCCAGGCGGTCCCGCAAGGCCAGTGGGAGGCGGCGGCCGCCATCGGGCTGCGGCCCGGCGCGGTGCTGAGGCGGATCGTGCTGCCGCAGGCGCTGCGGGTGGTGATCCCGCCGATGACCAGCCAGTTTCTCAACCTGACCAAGAACAGCTCGCTGGCGGTGGCGATCGGCTACCAGGACGTGGTCTCGATCGATCAGACGACGCTGAACCAGACCGGGCAGGCGGTGGAAGGAATCGGGCTGCTGATGGCGGTGTTCCTGGCCATCAGTTTGTCCATCAGCCTGTTGATGAATTGGTACAACGCCCGCATCACGCTGGTGGGACGCTGAGATGGGCGACCTCGCCGACCCCGTTCCCGCCATCGCCGGGTCTCCCGCCGCGGCCGTGCCAGCTCGGACCCAGCCGCCCATACGGGTGCATGGCCCGGCGGCGTGGGTGCGCGCCAACCTGTTCGGCTCCTGGGCGTCCGCGCTGGCGACGGTCGTGTTCGGCGCCCTCATCCTGCGCTACGGCATCGGCTTCTTCGAATGGGCGGTGGTGAACGCCGTCTGGTCCGTGCCGGAGGGCGCGTCCGGCCCGGACACCAGCGCTTGCCGCGCCGTGCAGGGCGTGGGCGCCTGCTGGGCGGTCATCGCCGACAGGTATCGCTTCATCCTGTTCGGTCGCTACCCGTTCGCCGAGCAGTGGCGGCCAGCCATGGTGGTCGCGCTGTTCATCGGCTTGTATGTCGTGTCCGCCTGGCGCCGGGCGTGGCGGCAGGAGCTGGTTCTGATCTGGGCCGGCGCGCTGCTCGCCATCGGCGTGCTGATGTGGGGCGGCGTCCTGGGCCTGGGCTTCGTGCCGCAGGACCAGTGGGGCGGCTTGCCGCTGACACTGATCCTGGCCACGTTCGGGCTGGCGTTCGGCTTCCCGCTCGCCGTGCTGGTGGCGCTGGGCCGCCGCTCGGCGCACTTGCCCGCGGTGAAGGTCATCTGCGTGCTGTACGTGGAGCTGATCCGCGGGGTGCCGCTGATCACCCTGCTGTTCATGGCCAGCGTGATGTTCCCGCTGTTCCTGCCAGAGGGCATGGACGTGGACAAGCTGCTGCGCGCCCAGGTGGCCATCATCCTGTTCGCCGCCGCCTACCTGGCCGAGGTGGTGCGCGGCGGCTTGCAGGCCCTGCCGAAGGGACAGTACGAGGCGGCGGACGCGCTGGGGCTGTCATACTGGAAGAAGACCCGGCTGATCGTGCTGCCGCAGGCGCTGCGCCTGGTGATCCCGCCGCTGGTCAACACATTCATCGGCTTCTTCAAGGACACCAGCCTGGTGCTGATCATCGGCCTGTTCGACCTGCTCTCCGCCGGCAAGATCGCGCTCAGCGAGCCGGCCTGGGCGGCCTACTCCACCGAGGTCTATCTGGTGCTGGCCGCGATCTACTTCGGGTTCTGCTACACCATGGCCCGCTACTCGCGCGGTCTGGAGCGCGAGTTCTCCCGCGGGCGCAGCCGATGAGCGCTGGCCCGGCCATCGTGCTGGACCGGGTGAACAAGTGGTATGGCGCGATGCACGTGCTGCGGGACGTGTCGTTGACGGTGGGGCAGGGCGAGCGGGTGGTGGTGTGCGGGCCGTCCGGTTCCGGCAAATCCACCATGATCCGCTGCATCAACCGGCTGGAGTCGCACCAGGAGGGGCAGATCCTGGTGGATGGCACGGAGCTGACCGACGACCTGCGCGCGCTGGACACGGTCCGCCGCGAGGTCGGCATGGTGTTCCAGTCGTTCAACCTGTTCCCGCACCTGACCATCTTGGAGAACTGCACGCTGGCGCCGATCTGGGTGCGCAAGATGCCCCGGGCGGAGGCGGAGGAGCTGGCGATGGGGTATCTGCGCCGGGTCAAGATTCCGGAGCAGGCGGGGAAGTATCCGGGGCAGCTGTCGGGCGGGCAGCAGCAGCGGGTGGCGATCGCGCGGGCGCTGTGCATGAAGCCGAAGATCATGCTGTTCGACGAGCCCACCTCCGCGCTGGACCCGGAGATGATCAAGGAGGTGCTGGACACGATGGTGGGGCTGGCGGAGACCGGCATGACGATGGTGTGCGTGACGCATGAGATGGGGTTTGCGCGCAAGGTGGCGGACCGGGTGGTGTTCATGGACCGCGGCGAGATCGTGGAGGCGGGTCCGCCGGGGGAGGTGTTCGAGCGGCCGCGGACGGAGCGGCTAAGAGTGTTCTTGAGCCAGATTTTGAAGGATCATTGATTGAAAGTTCTGAAAGCAATACAGCAAGCTCCGATCTCGGATGCTGTTCGGGCTAAATTTGCGATGACAGTTCCCGTGCTAGAAGCAACAAACAGTTCGCTGGCCAAAGATCGGGCAGCACGCTTCGGTGGTTATAACAAAATAACGCTTTCTGATCTTGCCCGAGAAGCACGCGAAGGCAATGGGGACGCAGGTATCTGCTTTGAACTTGCCGTTCATCAAGCAGTAGAGGCACAAGACCGGCTGCTTCACCCGTTGGTAAGCGAGGTGCTTGAAGAGCTTTGCGGTATTCCTGGCGGCGCGGACTCAATATTATTTGGTCCAGAGAAAAACCACATCATACCGATTCTTGAGTCGACCGAGAACGCGCTGACTGACGAGTCGCGCATTTGGGTCGGGAACCGGGGTCAGCCACCAAAGCTTAAACGTTACATCCCTCAAATTATAAATGCTTTTAGACGCGGCGAGACGCGTAATAACCTGCCAAGAAGCATTTCAGGTCTTTGGAAGGCTGATCTTTTTCTCGGTGCCAAACAGAAAGATCGCTGGCTTGGCACGACCATCAAGATTAATCCGGATCAGCTAATTGGGGCGAAGGGGCTACGCTTAGGGATCTATCCGAAAAGAAACGAGAAAGACATACCAAGAAAAGATGATGGTCTTATACCAACCGTCCTATGCTTTGACTGTTTTGGTCCATGGTGCGGCTGTGACGGAT
>CAXTPP010000032.1:17176-29233 GCA_964246185.1 uncultured Acetobacteraceae bacterium | reverse complement strand
CTGTGAGGCCTCCGGCAAAAGCTTGAGGGGCTCCACCAAACCGGGGCAACTTCAGCTTCAACTTCACTGCGCGTCTCGACCGCGCGTCAGGCCGAGCACGACGTGTCGATTCCCGATCAGCGTCGTCAGGGCGAGGCTTATTGCACGGCGCGCGGCTATCAGCTCGTCGAGACGTTCGTCGAACCGGGCGCGTCGGCGACCAATGACCGACGGCCCGAGTTCCAGCGGATGATGGAGGCGGGCACGGTCAAGCCGCCGGCCTTCGACATGGTCGTGGTCCACTCGTTCAGCCGTTTCTTCCGGGACCACTTCGAGCTGGAGTTCTACGTCCGCAAGCTCGCCAAGGCCGGCGTCAAGCTCATCTCAATGACCCAGGAGCTCGGCGAGGACCCCATGCACGTCATGATGCGCCAAATCATGGCGCTGTTTGACGAGTATCAGTCGAAGGAGAACGCCAAGCACACGCTGCGCGCACTAAAGGAGAACGCGCGGCAAGGCTTTTGGAACGGCTCGCTGGCGCCGATCGGCTACCGCGTCGTCAATGCCGAGAAGCGCGGGGCCAAGGTCAAGAAAAAGTTGGAGATCGACCCGCTCCACGCCGACACCGTGCGGCTCGCGTTCAGCCTCGCGATCGAGGGCCATGACGGCTCCGGCCCGATGGGCGTCAAGTCGATCACCAAGCACCTGAACGAGCGCAAGCTCTACACCCGCACCGGCGGGCGCTGGGGGATCGGCGCCGTCCATCGAATGTTGACGCGCACCAGCTACATCGGCGTCCATGAGTTCAACCGCCCTACCAAGAACGGCGCGAACAAGCCCGACGATCAGGTCATCGGCGTCGAGGTGCCGCGGCTGCTCGCGCAGGACACCTGGGACCGCGTGCAGGAGCTGCTGCGCTCGCGCAATCCGAAGGTCGCGCCGCCGCAGGTCGTCGCCGGACCGACGCTGCTGACGGGCATCTGCTTCTGCGCCAACTGCGGCGGGGCGATGACGATCCGCACCGGCAAGTCGGGTCGCTACCGCTACTACACCTGCTCGATTGCCGCGCGGCAGGGCGCGACCGGCTGCAAGGGCCGCTCGATCCCGATGGAGAAGCTGGACGGGGTGGTGACGTCGCACCTCGAAGAGCGACTGCTTGATCCCGAACGGCTGGAAGAGGTGCTCGGGGTGCTGCTCGACCGACGCGAGGACCGGGCAGCGCGCAAGCGGGGGCACGCGACCGAGATGCGCAAGCGAGCGGCGGAGGCGGACGGAAGGCTGAAGCGCCTTTACGACGCGATCGAGAGCGGGGTCGCTGATCTAGGCGATGGGTCGTTGAAGGAGCGGATCACCGAGCTGCGCGCGATCAAGAGCCAGGCCGAAGCCGACGCCGAGCGGGCGGCGACAGAGGCCGACACCATCGGGCCGGAGATCACGCCGGCAACCCTGACGGCGTTCGCTGCCGCAGCGAGGCGAAAGCTGCGCGGCCCCGATGGGCGGTTTCGGCGAGACCATCTTCGAGCGCTGGCGCAACGGGTCGAGGTCGCCGACCGCGAGGTCCGCATCATGGGTTCACGATCGGAGCTGCTTCGGCAGCTCGCCATCGCGAACGGCGTAGCCACGGCGGTGGGCGGCGTGCCCAGATCTGTTCCGAAGTGGCGGACAGGGTGGGATTCGAACCCACGGAGGCTTGCACCTCGGCGGTTTTCAAGACCGCTGCCTTAAACCGCTCGGCCACCTGTCCCGCTTAAGGCTCGGTGTAGCCTTTCAGGGGCACCCTGAACAACATGCAGACTCGATATCCACCTCAGTCAAACCAGATAGCGTATAGAAAGCGTCATACCCAGCAAGCCTGTGATAAGCAGCAAGACCGATGCCGGTTCCGGAACTGGAGTAGGGCCAGGACCGACCGGCGTCGTGCCGATTGGCAAGCCATTCTGGGCGTAAACCAGTGTGTCTATCGTCGGATAGGCGATGGGCGAACTGGAATCATCCTGCAGGTCGAAGCTGACGGTGTAGGTCTGCCCGACCGTGGTGGCGATGGTCTGAGCGAGGCCATCATATCCCTGGACGGACCCATCGCACCAGAACCGACTACCCTGGCTGGCCCCGGCATTGCAGCCGGACCCTGAGCCATTCGAGGCCACCAAGCCGATGGCGGTCACGTCAACCGGTTGGATGAAGCGCTGCCAGCCAGCCGGGAAATTAGACCCGACCGTGGCGGCCTCGAACCCGGCATCCTGAAGCAGGTTGGCCGTGCTGCCCGGTCCAGTTACTGAAGCGTTGTCGAATGCGAAGTAGGCCGGCACCTCGCGGAAGGCAAAGGACACTGTGGTGTCCGCCTGAGCCGCGACGAACGACGCCGAAAAGTTCTCGTAGCTGGGCAAGGCGGCAGGATGCGTCACGGCCAGATCGAAGATGGAGCCGGGCGGCGGTATTTGCGCCTGGGCATGCTGTGCGGCAAAGCCCATGATTCCGGCCAGACATATCGGCATGGCGGGGCGCTTCATACGACCCACGATAGAGCCAGGCATTTTTCTTCCCCTTACGTGACTATTGCGTTACCAAATTATAACGCTTTTTTAATGGTTGCAAAGTTTGTGCCACCATCGCAACGTCTTGAATTTAGCGCGATCGCGCGCCGCTTCGGGCATAAGGTTGCAAGAGTGTAAAACAATGCGACATCGACACGTTCACGGCGCACCGTATGGGACGGCCCGCACGGCGGTGCTCCGCAGGGGTTTTGCGGCGCGGCGCAACTCTCTACGTAAGGGGCACGCCACGACGAAACACGTCTCAATGCCGCACAGGATTCTTGCCGTCACCGCAAGCCTGCCGGCGCTCGCCGCCACGCCGTTGCACGACAGCGGATTTCAACACCGCTGCCTCAAACCGCTCGGCCACCTGTCCCGCTCAACTCTTGGTGCAGGCTTTCAGAGGCACTCTGGACAACATGCAGGGTAAAAGCAGCTTAAGCGGCGTTCTCAATCAGGTTAGATAGCGTACGGAAACAGTCATTCCTATCAGGCCTGGGATGAGCAGCAAGGCCGCTGCCGGTTCCGGAACTGAGGTAGGGCCAGGACCGGCCGGCGGCGTGCCGAACGGAAGGCCATCCTGGGCGTAAACCAGCATGTCTATCGTTGGGTTCGTGATGGGTGAGTTGTTGGCATTCTGCAGGTCGAAGCTGACGGTGTAGGTTTGCCCGACCGTGGTGGCGATGGCTTGAGCAAGGCCGTCATACCCCTGGAACGATCCGTCGCACCAGAATTGACTACCCTGGCTGGCGCCGGCGTTGCAATCGAGACTGGGGCCGTTCGAGGCCACCACCCCGACGAACGTCGTATCAACCGGTTGGATGAAGCGCTGCCACCCGGCAGGAAAATTAGATCCGACGGCTGCGGCCTCGAACCCGGCATCCTGGAGCAGGTTGACCGTGCTGCCTGGCCCGGTCACCGAGGCGTTGTCGAAGGCGAAGAAGGCTGGCACGTCGCGGAAGGCGAAGGACACAGTGGTGTCCGCCTGGGCGGCGACGAACGACGCCGAAAAGTTTTCGTAGCTCGTCAAGGCGGCAGGATGCGTCACTGCCAAATCGAAGATGGAGCCGGCTGGCGGTGTTTGCGCGTGAGCATGTTGAGCAGCAAGGCCCATGATTCCGGCCAGGCACAAAGCCATGGCGACATGCCTTTTATAAAATACAGCAGAATAATACATTTTTCTCACCTTAGTAATTATCGTCTCAACTGATCTCCACTCTTGCAAAGAATGCGCCACGACCGTGATGCCCCAAATTGAACGCAATCGCGTACCACGCCGATCGTAGGGCGGCAGAAGTGTAAGATATTGCGACATCCACCCATTCATGGCGCGTCTTGCAGGACGGCCCGCTCGGCGGCGCTCCGAAAGGGTTTCGCGGCGCGGCGCAACCCTCTACGAAGGGAGCACGCCACGACGAAACAGGTCTCAATGCCGCGCAGGATCCTCGCCCTCACCGCCGCCAGCCTGGTCAGCCTGCCGGCGCTCGCCGCCACGCCGCTGCAGGACAACGGCAACATCTTCACCGCGCAGGTCGAGAACGACGCCGTCTCGACGCTGCGGGGCACGTCCGACCAGTACTACACGGCGGGCCAGCGCGCGGGCTGGACCGGCGGCACCAACGAGGTGCCCCGCTTCCTGGAGAACTTCGCCAATGGGATGTGGGGAGACGGCGTGCAGCGCCTGAGCCTGGACATCAGCCAGTCGCTGTTCACCCCGCGCAACACCCAGACGCCCAACCCGTCGCTGAGCGACCGTCCCTACGCCGGCGTCCTCGGCCTGACGGCCTCGCTGATCCACAACACCGGGGATGCGCAAACCGTCCTGGCCATCTTCGGCGGCACGGTCGGGCCGGACGCCGGCGGCAAGACCATCCAGAACGGTTTCCACAAGATCATCGGCGACACGCCCAACCAGGGCTGGGGCACCCAGATCAAGAACGAGCCGGTGTTCGACATCTACTTCGAACGCACCTGGCGCGTGCCGCTCAGCAGTTATCAGTCGGTGTCGTTCGACGTGCTGCCCTCCGCCACCGCCGGGGTCGGGCTGCTGCGCAACTACCTGCAAGCCGGCGCGATCTTCCGGGCGGGGCAGGGGCTGGACAGCGATTACGGCGTCGCCCGCATCCGCCCAGGCCTGACCGGAACGGACGCCTTCACAGCCACCCGGCCCTTCGTGTGGTACGTGTTCGGCGGCGCGGACGGGCAGGCGGTGGGCACGGACGTGACGCTGAACGGCAACAACTTCGCCACCAGCCGGCACGTCGCCGTCAAGTGGGACGTGGGCGAGCTGGAAGCGGGCGCGGCGCTGATCTACCACGGCGTGCGGGTCACCTACTCGCAAACCTGGCAGACGCAGGAGTTCCACACGCAGAAGGCCGGGCTGTTCAACTTCGGCTCGCTGGCCGCCTCCGTGCGGTTCTGATGCGCCGTCGGGCGCTGCTGGCAGGCTTGGCCGGCGCGCGGCTCGCCGTCGCCAGGAGCGCGCGCGCGCAGGACAGCTTCGGCAGCTTCCTGTCCGCAATGCGGGTGGAGGCTCGGCGCGCCGGCATCCGCGAGGCGACGCTGGACGCCGCCTTCACCGGGATCGCCCCGAACCAGAAGGTGATCGACGCCGACCGCAAGCAGCCCGAGTTCACCATGACCTGGGCGCGCTACCGGTCGTTCACCATGTCCGACAAGCGCATCGCCCGCGGGCGCGAGGCCTACGCCGCCAACCGGGACCTGTTCGCCCGCGTGTCCAGCCGCTACCGGGTGGACGCTGCGCCGATCGCCGGCATCTGGGGCCTGGAGAGCAATTTCGGCACAGACACCGGCAGCTACAACGTGGTGGAGGCGCTCGCGACGCTGGCCTGGGAGGGCAGGCGGGCTAGCTTCTTCCGCAGCCAGCTGCTGAGCGCGCTGAAGATCCTCGACCATGGCGACGTGGTGCCAGGCCGGATGCTGGGGTCCTATGCGGGCGCGATGGGCCAGCCGCAATTCGAGCCCGACTCCTACCTGCGCTACGCCGTTGACTTCGACGGGGACGGCCGGCGGGACATCTGGGACGACCGCGGCGACGTGCTCGGCTCCATCGCCAACTACCTGGCCGGTTCCGGCTGGCGTTCAGGCGAGCCGTCCTGCCAGGCCGTCCAGGTGCCGCCGGGGCTGGACGCGGCATCCGTCGGGCGGGAGGTGAAGCGGCCTTTGGGCGAATGGCGTCATCTGGGCGTGCGCCGCGAGGACGGCAGCGCCTTCGACCGGACGGACCCGCTGGGCGCAGTGGTGATGCCGGATGGCGCGGGCGGGGCCGCATTCATGGTCTATGCCAATTTCGCCGCCATCCGGAAGTATAACCCATCCGACTACTACGCCCTGGCGGTGAGCCTGCTGGGCGCCGCCGTGGCGTGAGCCGCCGCGCTGCCGCCGCCTTGCTGGCGGCAACCGGGCTGACCATCGGGCTGGCCGGGTGCGGATGGTTCGCCCGCAAGCCGCCTGCACCGCCCGTCCCGGCGCACTACACCCTCGGCGGCCCCTACCAGCTTGGCGGCGCATGGTACTACCCCAAGGACCAGACCGAGTACGAGGCGACCGGCCTCGCCACGGTGACGCCTGACCACGCCGGGCCGACGGCCGATGGCGAGCGGTTCGACCCGGTGCTGCTGGCCGCCTCGCACCGCACGTTGCAACTGCCGGCCATCGCCAGGGTCACCAACCTGGATAACGGCCGCCAAATGCTGGTGCGGCTGAACGACCGTGGCCCCGCCAACGCCGGCCGGCTGATCGGGCTGACCCGGCATGCCGCGGCCTTGCTGGGCGTCTCGGACGGCACGCAGGTGCGCGTGCGGCTGGACGAGGCGCTGAGCGCCGCGCTGACGGACCAGGTGGGCGGCGGCCCGAAGCTGGCCGTGTCCACTGCGCCACGCGGCGAGGTCCAGGCGGAGCCGCTGCCGCCGCCGCCCGGCATCGGCCAATCCCGCCGAGGCAGCGGCAGCGCGAGCAGCCCGGTTGCCGTCGCCGTCGCCGCTGCGGCCCCGGTCGTCCCTGATCGCCTGCCGGACGAGGTGACCCAAGGCACGCCCATGCCGGGCCAGATCACCCTGCGCGCCAGCGAGTTCGGCCGCATCGACTACGCCAACCGGCTCGTGGCGCAGCTGACTGGGCTGCATCCCTCGGTGGAGCGGCTGCAGGACGGCCGCAGCACGCGGTACCGCGTCCGCGCCGGGCCGTTCGCCACCGTGGCGGAAGCCGACGCAGCACTGGACCAGGCCCGGCGCGCGGGGGTAATCGACTCCCATCTGGTGGTGGAATAGGAGCAGCCGCATGACCTCCAAGCTGACCCGGCGTATCCTGCTGGCCGCGGCTCCCGTCCTGGCCGCCAGCCCCGCGCTCGCCCAGCGGCGGCCTGCTGGCCATGCCCGCGGCAAGACGCCTGACCCGGCCCCGGCCGGCGCTCCGGCCGCCACGCCGCTCGGCCCGATCGACAGCAGCGCACGCTACGCCATCGTCGTGGACTACAACACGGGCGCCACCTTGCTCGACAAGGACGCGGACGTGCAGCAGCCGCCATCGTCCATGACCAAGCTGATGACGGCCTACATCGTGTACGGGATGCTCAAGGTCGGCCAGCTCAAGCTGGATCAGGACCTGCCGGTCAGCGACAAGGCGTGGCGGACCCAGGGTTCCAAGATGTTCGTCCCGCAAGGCGGCAGCGTGAAGGTCGAGGACCTGATCCGCGGCATGATCATCCAGTCCGGCAACGACGCCTGCATCGTGCTGGCCGAGGCGATCGCCGGGTCGGAGGATCAGTTCGTCGTGCAGATGAACGCGAAGGCCGTCGAGTTGGGGCTGGCCAACACGCACTACGCCAACTGCACCGGCTGGCCGGACGCGACCCAGCACATGAGCTGCCGGGACATCGCCACCTTGGCGGCCCACATCATCCGGGACTTTCCGGAGTACTACCACTACGACAAGGAAACCTCGTTCCGCTACGACGGCATCGACCAGCAGAACCGCAACTCCCTCGTGCAGAAAGGCCTGGCTGACGGGCTGAAGACCGGGCACACGGAGGCGGGCGGCTACGGCCTGGTGGGCAGCGCCGACCGCAACGGCCGCCGGGTCATCCTGGTGGTGAACGGCCTGCCTAGCATGCACGCCCGCGCCGAGGAGAGCGAGCGGCTGCTGGAATGGAGCTTCCGCGAGTTCGAGAACGTGACGCTGTTCGGCGCCGGGGACACGGTGGAGACGGTGAGGGTCTGGCTTGGGAAGGAGAAGACGGTGCCGCTGGTGGGCGGCGGCAACCTGGTGCTCACCTTGCCGCACCAGTGGCAGCAAACCGCCAAGATCGAGGTGCAGTACAGCGCTCCGATCACCGCCCCGATTGCCCGCGGCGAGCCGATCGGCAAGCTGGTGGTGAGCGGCAAAGGCGTGCCGGACATGGCGGTGCCGCTGCTGGCAGGCGCCGACGTGCCGCGCGCCAGCCTGCCGGGCCGTGCCGCAGCCGTGCTCAGCCATTACGTGCTCGGTAGCTGAACGCGCTGTTCATCACGCTGGAAGGCGGCGAGGGGGCAGGCAAATCCACCCAGGCGCGGCGTCTGGCGGCGGTCCTGGCGGCGGCCGGCCGGCCGGTGCTGCTGACCCGGGAGCCCGGCGGCGCGCCTGGGGCTGAAATCCTGCGCGAGCTGCTGCTGTCCGGCCGCCACGATTGGTCGCCGGACGCCGAGACCCTGCTGCACTTCGCCGCCCGGGCCGAGCACGTCGCCCGCACCATCCGCCCGGCGCTGGCGGCCGGCACGCTCGTGGTATGCGACCGGTTCTACGACTCCACCATGGCCTACCAGGGCTATGGCCAAGGGGCGGATCGCGGCCGGATCGCGGCGCTGACCGCGCTGCTGGGCATCGTGCCGGACCGCACGTTGATGCTGGACGTGGCGGAGCCGGTGGCTGTGGCGCGCATGGCCGCCCGTGGGGCTGCGCCGGACCGCTACGACCGCCTCGGCCCCGGCTTCCATGCCCGCGTCGCCGCCGGGTTCCGCGCCATCGCGGCCGCGGAGCCGGCGCGTTGCACGGTGCTGGACGCGAACGGCGATGCAGACAGGGTGTTCGAGGCCGTCATGGCGGCGCTTGGCCCGGCATTGCCGCAATGACCCCGCCGGAACCGCGGGAGAACCCGCTGCTGTTCGGCCACGCCGCCGCCGAGCGGCAAATCCTCGATGCCATGCGCAGCGGCCGGATGCACCATGCCTGGCTCATCACCGGGCCGCCCGGCATCGGCAAGGCTACGCTCGCATACCGCTTCGCCCGCCGCCTGCTCGCCGGCCCTTCCGAGAATGACGATCTGGTGCTCGACCCGGCGAGCCCGGTGTTCCGCCGGGTCGCGACCGGCAGCCACGCGGACCTGCTCACCGTGGAACGCGAGTGGGATGACAAGAAGGCCCGGCTGCGCGGCGAGATCGTGGTTGACGACGTACGCGCCGTATCCGCGTTCCTGCGGCTCACCCCGGCGGAGGGCGGCTGGCGCGTGGTGGTGATCGACGGCGCCGAGCACATGAACCGCAACGCCGCCAATGCCGTGCTGAAGATGCTGGAGGAGCCGCCGCCTCGCGCCCTGCTGCTGCTCGTCTGCGCAGCGCCGGGCCGCCTGTTGCCGACCATCCGCAGCCGCTGCCGCCGCCTGGCCCTGCTGCCCGTGCCGCCGCCGGCGATGGGCGCGGCCTTGAAGCGCTTCCTGCCCGACCTGGCCGCGCCGGAGCGCAGCCAGCTGGCCGAGCTGTCCGCCGGCGCGCCCGGCCGCGCCCTGCTGCTGGCGGAGGAGAAGGGGGTGCAGCTGGCCGCGCTCGCCGCCGAGGTGCTGGGCGGCGTGCCGCATCTGCCCAAGCTGCGCGCCTTGGCCATCGCCGAGCAGCTGGGCGGGCGGGCGGAGGACCGCTTCACCCCGTTCATGACCCTGCTGCGGGATGGCCTGTCCGCCACGGTGCGCCGCGCCGCCCGGGGAGCGCCCGAACGTCTGGCCGGGGTGCGCCCCCTGGCCGAATGGGCTGAACTGTGGCAGTCGCTCACCCACATCCAGGACGAGACGGAGCGGCTGAACCTGGACCGGCGCCAGGCGCTGCTCTCGTCCATCGCGCTGCTGAACGGGCCATGACCGACAAGTATTACATCACCACGCCGATCTATTACGTGAACGGCGCGCCGCATATCGGCCACGCCTACACCTCCATTGCCGCCGACGTGCTGGCTCGGTGGATGCGGCTGGAGGGCAGGGAGGTGTTCTTCCTCACCGGCACCGACGAGCACGGCCAGAAGGTCGCCAAGGCCGCCGCCGACGCCGGGCAGGACCCGCAAGCCTTCGTCGATGGCTTGGCAGCCGATTTCCAGGACATGACGGCTCGCATGGGCTGCTCCAACGACGACTTCATCCGCACCACGCAGGAGCGGCACAAGCGCGGTGTCACGGCGCTGTGGCAGTCGCTGACGGACCGGGGAGAGATCTACCTTGGCCACTACGAGGGCTGGTATTCCTTGCGCGACGAAGCCTTTGTCGGCGAGGACGAGATCACCACCCGCCCGGATGGCGTCAAGGTCGCGTCCACCGGCGCGCCCGTGGAGTGGGTAAGGGAGCCCAACTACCTGTTCCGCCTGTCTGCCTGGGGTGACCGGCTTCTCGCGTTCTACGAGGCCAACCCGGACTACCTGGCGCCGCTTTCCACTCGCAACGAGATCACCAGCTTCGTCCGCGCCGGCCTGTCGGACCTGTCCGTCAGCCGCGCCACCCTGCAATGGGGCATCCCGGTGCCGGGCGATCCGGGGCAGGTGATGTACGTGTGGCTGGATGCCCTGGCCAACTACATCACCGTGCTCGGGTATCCCGACGCGGCGGCGGAGCGCTGGGGCTTCTGGCCCCCGGACCTGCAGCTGGTCGGCAAGGACATCGCCCGTTTCCACACGGTCTATTGGCCGGCTTTCCTGATGGCCGCCGGATTGCCCACGCCGAAGCGTTGCTTCTCGAACGGCTGGTGGACGATGGATGGCGAGAAGATGAGCAAGTCGGTCGGCAACGTCATCGACCCTCGGGCGCTGGCGGACGAGTTCGGGCTGGACGTGCTGCGCTACTTCCTGCTGCGGGAAATCCCGTTCGGCAACGATGGCGACTTCAACCGCCGCGCCCTGATCGGGCGGTTGAACAGCGAGCTGGCGAATGATTTCGGCAACCTGGCGCAACGCTCGCTGTCGCTGATCGCCAAGAACTGCGACGGCCGGCTCCCAGACCGCGGCCCCGCCACGGAGGACGACGCGGAGCTGCTGGCCCAGGCTGCCGCCCTGCCGGACGCGATGCGCCCCAAGCTGGACCGCCAGGCGTTCGGCGAGGCGCTGGACGAGGCGTGGCGCGTCATCCGGGCTGCCAACGGCTACATCGACCGCCAGGCGCCCTGGGCGCTGCGCCGGACCGACACGGTGCGCATGGCCGCCGTGCTGCGCGTGCTGGCGGACGTGGTGCGCGCGGTGGCCACCGTGCTGCAGCCGGTGATGCCGGGCAGCATGGCGGCCATGCTGGACCAGCTGGGCGTGCCGGCCGACGCCCGCAATTTCCGCGCCCTCGCAACGCCGCTGCCCGGCGGCGTCGCCCTGCCGCCGCCCCAGGGCATCTTCCCGCGCTACGTCGGCGAGGCTTGAGTGCTGATCGATTCGCACTGCCACCTGGACTACTTTACCGGCGAGCTGGACGGCGTGCTGTCCCGTGCCGCAGCAGCCGGGGTGGGCGAGCTGGTGACCATCGGCACGTCCATGGACCAGTCGCTCGCCATCCGCAGCCTGGCCGAAGCGCACCCGGCGGTGTGGTGCACGGTCGGCGTCCATCCGCAGAACGCCGCCCTCGCGCCGGTGCCGACGCCCAAAGCCATCGCCGCGCTGGCGAACCACCCGAAGGTGATCGGCATCGGCGAGTCCGGCCTCGACTACCATTACGAAACAGCCCCGCGCGACGTGCAGCAGGCCTCTTTCCGCGCCCACATCCGCGCCGCCCGCTTGGCCGGGCTGCCGCTCTGCATCCATGCCCGAAGCGCAGATGACGACATCGCCGCCATCCTGCGGCAGGAGCGGGAGGAGGGCGGCCCCTACGACTTCCTGCTGCACTGCTTCTCCTCCGGGCGCAGCCTGGCGGACGCCGCGCTGGCCATGGGAGGCTATCTCAGCTTCTCCGGCATCCTGACGTTCCCGAAATCCACCGAGAACCGCAACATCGCCCGCGACGCCCCGGCCGACCGCGTGCTGGTGGAGACGGACGCACCCTACCTCGCGCCCACGCCGTTCCGCGGCAAACGCAACGAACCGTCCTACGTCGCCAAGACGGCGGCGGCGCTGGCGGAGGTGCGCGGGCTGCAACCGGACGCCCTGGCGATGCTGACCACTACTAATTTTCGCCGCCTGTTCACCCGCGCGGCCTGATGCGGGTCACCATCCTGGGCTGCGGCGGCTCGGCCGGGGGGGGGCCGGTTGGGGGGGCCCCCCGCCCGGGGGGGGGGGGGGGCGGGGCCCCCCCCCCGCCCATCAGCACCGCGCGAAGCGG
>CAXTPP010000032.1:0-17166 GCA_964246185.1 uncultured Acetobacteraceae bacterium | reverse complement strand
CGCCGGTGCCCCCGGGCGGCCTGTTGCGGGACACCTGCGTGGGGGGCGGCGGGGGGGCGGGGGGGCGGCTTTTGGGCGGCACGGACGGCCGGGGGGATTGGGGAGCCTGCGACCCGGCGGAGCCGCGCAACCAGCGCACCCGGTCATCCATCGTGGTGGAGAGCGATTCTGGCCAGCGATTGCTGGTTGATACCGGGCCGGATTTGCGAACCCAGCTGCTGGCCTGCGCCATTCCTCAGGTGGATGCCGTGCTGTTCACCCATGCCCATGCCGACCACATCATGGGCATCGACGAAGTCCGCATCCTGAACCGCATCGCCGGGGCGCCGCTGCCCGCGCATGGGACCGAGTTCACGTTGGCGGAGTTGGCGCGGCGCTTCGACTACGCGTTCCGCCCTTGGAAGCCGCCAGGGTTCTACCGCCCCGTCATGGCGCCGCAGCCATTCCAGTACGGTGACACGGTGGAGGCTGCCGGGATGGCCTTGCAGGTATTCGAGCAGGACCATCGCGTGATGAAGACGGCTGGATTCCGGATCGGCCCGTTCGGCTACTCGACGGACCTGGTGACGCTGGACGATGCCGGGTTCGATGTGCTGCGCGGCGTGGACACCTGGGTCGTCGGCTGTTTCCAGCGCCAACCCCACAGCACCCACGCCAGCTTGCAGCGGGTGCTGCAATGGTCCGAGCGGGTCGGCGCACGGCGGACGGTGCTGACGCACATGGGGCCGGACATGGACTGGGCATGGCTGCACGATCGACTGCCCGCGGGCGTCGAACCTGGGTGGGACGGGATGGTGATCGACCTCGACGGCTGACGTGGATGCACCGCCGAGTTTCCATAATATGCATTATGCGATTTTTGGTTGTCAAGCTTCCGTCTGCGCCGCCTGGTGGGCCTGGATCATCCTCGCATCCTGCGCGAATTCCGTACCGGAGGTTGGTTGGCCTCGACCAGCGCCTTCTTCACCGTCCCCAACGCCGGCTGGAGCTTCCTCCTGTTCGGCTGGGGGCTCTCTCTTTCGCCGCGAGCGACAGCTAGCTGTTTAGTTCCGGTATTTGATGGGTAGGATTGGGCGTGAAGCGCTCGGGCTTTTTTGTTCATGCTGTGCAGATGGCCTCATCCGGTGTGAGGGCATTGAGTGTCTTTGGTCGGTGCCCGGAGTTGTAGGCGGCCACGAAGGTTGCAAGATGGTTTTGAAGGTGATTATGGCTGTCGTGGTGGAAGCGCTTGACGGTTGCGTCCTTGATGGTGCGGTTCATGCGTTCGACCTGCCCGTTGGTCCACGGGTGCCTTGGCTTGGTGAGGCGATGGTCGATGTGGTTCTGGGCGCAGGCGAGTTCGAAGCTGTGCGCCCAGAGTGGTTCGCCGTGATCTAGCGCGAGGCGAATGTCTGCTGCGGCTGAGCAGACGTTGCCTGGCGCAGTGAAGTGGGTGCCGTTGTCGGTCAGCACGGTATGGACCTTGTAGGGCACGGCCTTGATCAGGTGACGCAGGAAGTCGCCAGCGACGCGCCGGGTGGCCTTCTCGTGCAGCTCGGTGAAGACGAACTTGGTTGTCCTGTCGATAGCAACGAAGAGGCAGAGCTTGCCCTGTTCGGTGCGGACCTCGGCGATGGCGATGTGGAAGCAGCCGAGCGGACAGGTCTTGAACTTGCGCTTGCCGGGTTTGTCGCCCTCGGCATTGGGCAGGCGGGAGAGGCCGTGCCGTTGCAGGCAGCGATGCAACGAGGAGCGTGTCAGCTTTGGCAATGGTCTTCTGGTCGACGCCGTAGCGGACGGCCAAGGGCCTCAGGCTCGCTTGACTATGCTGTATCGCCCGACGGACTGCCTGTGTCGTTGCGGCGCATCCGTGGAGAACTTGGCCCATAGCGCTTCCTTCCATGCCGGGGAGAAAACTGCACCATCAAAACCTGGGATCAAACACCTAGGCAGCGAGCCGAGCCACCACCGCATCGGTGAACTGCCGCGTCGTGGCCGTGCCGCCAAGGTCCCCGGTCCGCACCCCGTCCGTGTTCAGCACTGCCGCCACGGCCGCCTCCAGCCGGCGCTGCTCGTCGCGCAGGCCGACGTGCTCCAGCATCAAGCCTGCGGCCAGCAGCAGGGAGGTGGGGTTGGCGACACCCCTGCCCGCTATGTCCGGCGCCGAGCCGTGCACCGCCTCGAAGATGGCGGCCGCCGAGCCGATGTTGGCGCCGGGCGCCATGCCCAGCCCTCCGACCAAGCCGGCCGCCTCGTCCGAGAGGATGTCCCCGAACATGTTGGTCGTGACGATCACGTCAAACTGCCACGGGTTCAGCACCAACTGCATCGCGCAAGCGTCCACGATGCGGTCATCCAGCGCGACCCGGCTCTCGTACTCGCGCGCCATGGTCCGCGCCTCGTCCAGAAACAGGCCGGTCAGCGCCTTGAGCACGTTGGCCTTGTGCACGGCGGTGATCTTCTTGCGCCCATTGCGCACCGCGTACTCGAAGGCGTAGCGCAGGATGCGCTGGGCGCCGGCGCGGGTGTTGATGCCGGACGAGATCGCGACCCCGTGGTTGTCGTCGCCCACCGGGATGTAGTGCTCGAAGGCGACGTAGAAGCCTTCCAGGTTCTCCCGGATGATGACCAGGTCGATGTCCTCGTAGCGCCCGCCGGGGACCAGCGTGCGGGCCGGGCGGACGTTGGCGTAGAGGTGGAATTCCTCCCGCAGCCGCACGTTGACGGAGCGGAACCCGCTGCCGACGGGGGTGGTCAGCGGCCCCTTCAGCGCCAGCCGGGTGCGGCGGATGCTGTCCAGCGTGGCGGCGGGCAGCGGGTCCCCGGAATGCGCCACCGCGGCCATGCCGCCCAGCTGGCGGTCCCACGCGAACGGGGCGCCCAGCGCGTCCAGCACGGCCACGGCCGCGTCCACCACCTCCGGGCCGATGCCGTCGCCAGCGATCAGGGTTGCTTCGATCATGCTTGCATCCACGGTGACGTTCGCCAGCCAGTATGGTCCGGCCCAGTGTTGCAGCCAACCCGGATGGACGCGGCGCGCCGTCCGCTTCACACTGCGTCGCACCATCGCGCAAGGGACCAGCCATGGCACTCAAGCCCGTCGATCCGTTCGATTGCATCGTCTTCGGCGCCACCGGGGACCTCACGCTGCGCAAGCTGCTGCCGGCGCTCTACAACCGCTACCGTGACGGCCAAATCCCGGACACCGCGCGGATCATCGGCGCTGCCCGGTCCGACTACGATGACGCCGGGTTCCGCGCCCATGCGCTGGACGCGCTGGGCCGGTTCGTGGCCAAGCCCGACCAGGACAAGGCGACAGCCGACCGGTTCGCCCAGCTGGTGCACTACACGCGGGGCGACGCGGCGAAGGACGGCGGGCTGGACGCGCTGACAGCCGTGCTGGCCGAGCAGCCGGGCCGCGTCCGCGTGTTCTACCTGGCGACCTCGCCCGAGCTGTACGGCCCGATCTGCCGCAACCTGCAAGCGGCCGGCCTGGTCACCATGCTCAGCCGGGTGGTGCTGGAAAAGCCGATCGGCCACGACCTCGCCTCCGCCCAGCAGATCAACGACCTGGTGGGCGAGGTGTTCACGGAGGCGCAGACCTTCCGCATCGACCACTATCTCGGCAAGGAGACGGTGCAGAACCTGCTCGCCCTGCGCTTCGCCAACGTGGTGTTCGAGCGGCTGTGGAACGCCGACGTGATCGACCACGTGCAGATCACGGTGGGCGAGACGGTGGGGGTGGAGGGCCGCGGCGACTACTACGACCACTCCGGCGCGCTGCGTGACATGGTGCAGAACCACCTGATGCAGCTGCTCTGCCTGCTGGCGATGGAGCCGCCCACCAGCCTCGGGGCGGACGCGGTGCGCGACGAGAAGATGAAGGTGCTGCGCGCGCTCAAGCCGATCCCGCGCCACGAGGTCCCCCACGTGACGGTGCGCGGGCAGTACTCGCAGGGTGCGGTGGAAGGCCGCGCGGTGCCGGGTTACCTGGCCGACCTCGGCGAAGGACGGCACAGCCGAACGGAGACCTTCGTCGCCATCAAGGCGGAAATCCAGAACTGGCGCTGGACCAACGTGCCGTTCTACCTGCGCAGCGGCAAGCGGCTGCCGCAGAAGGTGAGCGAGATCGTCGTGCAGTTCCGCGACGCGCCCTACAACGTGTTCGAGCGCGAGGAAGCGGCGTTGTCTCCCAACAAGCTCATCATCCGGCTGCAGCCGCACGAGGGCATGAAGCTGGAGCTGATGACCAAGAGCCCCGAACCCGGCGGCTTGCACCTCAGCCCCACCGAACTCGACATCAGCTTTGAAAAGGCGTTCGGCACCCGGTATCCCGACGCCTACGAGCGCCTGCTGATGGACAGCGTGCGCGGCAACCCGACGCTGTTCATGCGGCGGGACGAGGTGGAGACGGCATGGGGCTGGGTCGAGCCGATCATCGAGGCCTGGGACGAGATGCGCGAGCCGCCACGGCTTTACCCGGCCGGCAGCTGGGGTCCGACCTCCGCCATCGCGCTGATCGAGCGGGACGGCCGGACCTGGCACGAGGAGATCGCCTGAAGCCTCCGGAAGCGCGCGGGCGCTACTCCCCCGCTAGCGCCGCCTCCGCCCGCTCCGGGGCTGCCGCCCTCGCCTGGCTGAACAGGAAACCCTCGAACACCAGCAGCAGCCACAGCACGCCGCTGTGGTCGAAGTGGCCTCCCTCGTGCTCGTCGATCAGCCGCGCAATCGTCTCCGCGTCGAACAGCGTGCTGTCCGCCATGGCTTCGCCCAGCAGCCGGTCGCGCAGCCGGTCCGCATCCTGGCGGAACTGCCCGGCCAGGGAGGTCGCGAAGCCCTGCTTGGCCCGGTACAGGATTTCGTGCGGCAGGTAAGGCTCCATGGCCCGCTTCAGCAGGTACTTGCCCACCCCGCGCCGGATTTTCAGCGCCGTCGGCAGGCTCAGCCCCCACTCGACCAGCTCGTGGTCCAGCAGCGGTGCGCGGACTTCCAGGGAGGCCGCCATGCTGGCGCGGTCCACCTTGGTCAGGATGTCGCCAGGCAGGTAGGTCTCGAGATCGACCATTTGCGCCTGCTGCAGCGGGTCCGCCTCGTCGCAGCGGTCCATGATGGCGGCGATGCGGTCCGCCGGGTCACGCCCGTCCAGTTGCGCAGCCAGGGTGCAGGAGAACAGCGCCCGGCGCTGGGCATGGTGGACCTTGCAGACCGTGCGGTAGTAGCCGAGCGCCGAGTCCAGGCTGATCTCGGTCAGCGTGTGCTTGGCCCGCAGCCAGCGCGGCGCGCGGTCCAGCTTGGGATACGCCCTGGCCAACTGCCCGATGACCCGGCGTCGCAGCCCCGCCGGAATGTGTGAGCGCACGCCCTCGGCGATGAGGTGCCACTGGTAGCGCCGGTAGCCGCCCAGCACCTCGTCCCCGCCATCGCCGGAGATGGCGACGGTGGCGTGCCGCCGGGCCAGGCGGCAGACCTCGTGGGTGGGCACGGAGGAGCTGTCGCCGAACGGCTCGCCGAAGATCGCGGCCTGCTGCCGGGCGGCGGCGATGTAGTCGAACGACGCCGGCTCCGCGTGGTGGTCCGTGCCGTAGCGGGCCGCGACGGCGGCGGCGAACGGGCGCTCGTCCCCCGCGCCTTCGAAGCCGATGGTGAAGGTGGTGAGCGGCGCGTTCCGCATCGGCGCCGCCATCGCCACCACGGCGCTGGAATCGACGCCGCCGGAGAGGAACGCACCCAGCGGCACGTCCGCCAGCAGGCGGTCCGCAACGCTGCGGCGGAGGTGCGCGACCAGCACCGGGACGGCTTCGGCTTCAGTCGTCGGCCCCGGCGTGATCGCGGCGCGCCAATATCGCCGGGCCTCCGCCTGCTTGCCGCCGCATTCCGCCAGCAAGGTATGCCCGGCGGGCAGCTTGCTGATGCCTTCGTAGATGGTGAGCGGGTCGGGGATGAAGCCGAATGCGAAATAGTCGTCCACCGCCGCTGGGTTCAGCCGCCGCGAGTGGCCCGGCACGCCCGCCAGCGCGCCCAGCTCGGACGCGAAGGCCAGCCCGCCGCCGGGCGTCCTCATGTAGTGCAGCGGCTTCTTGCCCAGCCGGTCCCGCGCCAGGAACAGCGTCCGCCGGTTGCGGTCCCACAGTGCGAAGGCGAACATGCCGGCCAGATGCTGCACGCACTCGGCGCCCCAGCTTTCCCAGGCATGGACGATGACCTCGGTGTCGCACCGATTGCGGAACACATGGCCCTGGGCTTGCAGCGTCCCGCGCAGGGCCTCGTGGTTATAGATCATGCCGTTGAACACGACGGCGACGGAGCCGTCCTCGTTGAACATCGGCTGCTGGCCGCCTGCCACGTCGATCACCGCCAGCCGCCGCTGCCCCAGGCCTATGCCGGGCTCCACGTGGAAGCCGTCCCCGTCCGGGCCGCGGTGGCTCATGGCGCCTGCCATGCGGCGCAGCAGGGCCGAGTCGATCTCTGCCCCGTCCGGGTGGAACAGGCCCGCCAATCCGCACATCGCCACGCCCTCCGTTCACCGCCGCGTAACTACGGCGCGTTAGATAAGCCCACAATGGCCGCTCATCGTTGCCATTGTATTGAGGCTGAGCGGCCCGCTTTTCCGCATCCCCTGCTTTGCCGCCTTTATGGAGCGTTGGCCGATGGGTCTCTACATCGTCACCGGCGGGGCCGGGTTCATCGGCTCCCACCTGGCGGACGCGCTGCTCGCCGCGGGCCACCGAGTGCGGGTGCTGGATGACCTGTCCACCGGGCGGCGGGCCAACCTGGACCCACGCTGCGAACTCAGCGTGTGCGACGTAGCGGACCGGGCGCGGCTGGGCGAGCCGCTTGAGGGTGCGGACGGCGTGTTCCACCTGGCCGCGATCGCCTCCGTAGCCCGCTCCAACGAGGACTGGCCCGGCACGCACCGTGCCAACCAATCCGCCACGGTCGCCGTGCTGGACGCGGCCCGGGCGGCTGGCCGCATTCCCGTGGTGTACGCCTCCTCGGCGGCCGTTTACGGCGACACGGGCGGCGCTGTGGCGCGGGAGGATGCACGCCTCGCGCCGCAGACTGCCTATGGCGCGGACAAGCTCGGCTCCGAGCTGCACGCCCGGGTTGGCTGGGCGATCCATGGCGTGCCCAGCCTGGGCTGCCGGTTCTTCAACGTGTACGGCCCGCGGCAAGACCCGGCATCGCCCTATAGCGGCGTCATATCCATCTTCGCTGCCCTTGCCTTGGCCGGCCGCCGCCTGACCGTGCATGGGACTGGCGGGCAGGTGCGGGATTTCGTGTTCGTGGCCGACGTGGTGGCGCATCTGCTGGCGGGGATGGCGGCGCTGGCGAGGCGGCCGGGCGCGCACGTGCTGAACGTCTGCACAGGGGTGCCGACCACGATAGCCGAACTGGCGGAGGAGATCCGCCGGCAGGCCAGGCTGGCGGGCGAGGCAGCGCGCGCGCCCGGGCGCGCCGGGGACATCGAGTACTCATTGGGTGACCCGGCGTTGGCGCGGGAGCTGCTCAGATTGCATGCTGGCACGGCCCTGGCTGAGGGTTTGGCAGCAATGCTGAGGAGCGTGCGAGGACTAGGGGCGGCATCCGTGAGCAGCATAACTTAGCGCTGCTAAGCCTGGTTGGTGCTGCTGGAGGGGATTGAACTCTCGACCTCTCCCTTACCAAGGGAGTGCTCTACCACTGAGCTACAGCAGCGCCGAAACCGGAAGCCGCGACTAACTAAGCTCGCCACCATCCGGGCGCAACCCTTGGCATCTTGACTGAACGGCGACGGGGACAGGATCGCTCCCGCCCCCGCTCATCAGGTTTGCTCAGCGGCTCAGCGGCGAGCCTTGTGCTTGGCGGCGTGCATGGCGCTGCCACCGCCAGACATGTGCTGCAGTTCCTGCAAGCTCGCCTGCACGGCTGGCAGGTTGTTCGTGGCGAACGTCTTGAGATCGGCGTCCTGGCCGTTCGCAACCTCGTCCTGGAACGCCGAGGAGGCGACCTGGAAGATGCTGGTCTCGCCGCGGATATATTCACGGTCGAAGGCAGCGGGCTTGGTGGCGTTCAGCTTGGTCATCAGGTCTTGCATCATCTGCGGGGCCGTGGTGTCCGGCGTCACGTTCTTGCTCTGCGCGATGGTCTGCAACTGCTGCAAGCTCGACGTGTCGGCATCGACCTCCGAGGTCGCGAAGGCCTTGACACGCGGCGAGCGGGCCTTGGTGACGGCCAGCTGATTGATCTGCTGGTCAGCCGTCGTGCCGCCGACCACGGTGTTCAGGAAAGTCTGGTCCGCGGCGGCCAAGGGCGGCGGCGCGGGGGCCGGGGCGGGCGCCGGCGTGCTGCTGGCGCAGGCGGCGAGCGGCAGCAGGGCAAGCCCGAACAACCAGTTAGCGGAACGATTCATCAGTGTAGCACTCCTGGGGTAAGGATCATGAGCAGGCCCAACGCCGTTGAAGCCGTTTTGTTCACAATCGTTTCATACCTACCGGGTATGCCGGAAGCGTTCCACCGCTGCAACCAAGGATCGTCGGATTCCCGGCTCCAGGGCCGAATGACCGGCATCCGGGATGACGGTCAGCCGGGCGGACGGCCAAGCCGCCGCCAGCTCGAAGGCGGTGCGCGCTGGGCAGACCATGTCATAGCGCCCCTGCACGATCTCCGCCGGCAGATGGCCGATCAGCCCCATGCGGCCGAGCAGGCCCTCGGGCGGCAGGAACAGGTTGTGGGCGAAGTAGTGCGCCTCGATCCGGGCCAGGCCCAGCGCCGTGCGGTCCTGCGCGAAGGACGCCACCGTGTCAGGGCTGGGCAGCAGCGTCGAGCACGAACCCTCGTACACCGACCAGGCCCGCGCGGCCGACATGTGGATCGCCGGATCGGGATGATTCAGGCGCTTCAGGTAGGAGGCGAGCACGTCGCCCCGCTCCTCCTCCGGCAGGTATTGGATGAACTGGGCGTGCGCGTCCGGGAAGATCGCCGCCAGGCCGTGCAGGAACCAATCCACCTCCACTGGCCGGCCGAGGAACACGCCGCGCAGCACCAGCCCGGCCACGCGCTCCGGATGCGCCTGCGCGTAGGCCAGCGCGAGGGTAGAGCCCCAGGAGCCGCCGAACAGCAGCCAGCGCTCCACGCCCAGGTGGCGGCGCAGCTGCTCGATGTCGCCCACCAGGTCCTGCGTGGTGTTCGCCACCAGGCTGCCGAGCGGGCGGGAGCGGCCTGCGCCGCGCTGGTCGAAGATCACCACCCGCCAGAACGCCGGGTCGAAGAAGCGGCGATGCACCGCCCCTGCCCCGGCGCCCGGCCCGCCGTGCAGGAACAGCACCGGCTGGCCTCGCGGATGGCCGACCTGCTCCCAATACATGACGTGCCCGCCGGAGACAGGCATGTAGCCCGTCTCGAACGGCCCGATCTCCGGGAACAGGTCTCCACCACGCGGCATGGCGCAGTGATATCGCGGGCGCGGGCCGGGCGGAACACGGGCGAGAAAGGATTGATGCGTTGTTTCGACTTTGGATCGGGTTGGGCGGCCTCTACGGGGCGGCGGCGGTGGGCATGGCGGCGCTGGCGGCGCATGCGCTGGGCGGCTTGTCCCCTGCCATGCTGCACATCGTGGACAGCGGCATCCGGATGCAGGGCTGGCACGCGCTGGCGCTGGTGGCGGCAGGGCTCTGGGCGCAGCGCCGCGGCGGGCTGGCGCACTGGGCGGGCGCGGCATTCGCCCTGGGCACGGCGCTGTTCTGCGGCGCGGTGTATGCATTCGGGCTGGGCGGCGTGTCCCTGGCCGCGGTTGCGCCGACGGGCGGACTCCTGCTGATCGCGGGTTGGCTGCTGCTGGCCGCCTCCGCTGCCCTCCCTGCCCGCGGCTGACCTTCGGGTGATCCGCAGCGCCTACCTCGCCGCCGCCGGGTTCGAGGCGGCGTTGGGCGAGGAACTGGCCCGCGCCGGCCTCGCGGTCGAGGCCTGGCACGGCCGGCTCGCGCTGTCCCCGGATGCGCCGCAGCCGAGCGTCTGGGCGCTGGACGTGTGGACCGACCCGGTCGAGCTGCCCGCCCCGTCGGTGAAGGCGGCGGCCGACGCCTTGCGGGCGATCCAGCGCAACTGGTCCGGCTACGCCGCCGGGCACCATCGCCGCTCTGCCCTGATCGCCGAACGCCTGCCGCCGGTGCGCGCCCGTCCGCTGGTGTTCCCGGAGCCTGCGCCTGGCTCCCATCTCGGCGCTTGGACGCTGCTGGCGGCGGACCGGCTGCTGGTCAGCCCCGCCAAGGCCAGCCCGTTCCCCGGCGGTGAGCCAGTGTTCGTCGAGGACCGCGCCGGACCGCCGTCCCGCGCCTACCTCAAGCTGTGGGAGGCCTGCACCCGGCTCGGCGCGTGGCCGCGGCCGGGCGAGACCTGCCTGGACCTCGGCGCGTCGCCCGGCGGCTGGACCTGGGCGCTGGCCAGGCTCGGCGCCGCGGTGCTGGCGATCGACCGCGCCCCGCTCGACCCGGCGGTGGCCGCCATGCCCGGCGTGCGCTGGCAGGAGGGCAGCGCCTTCGCCGTCGAGCCGTTCGCGGTCGATTGGCTGTTCAGCGACGTGATCGCCTACCCGGAAGCGTTGCTGGCGATGGTGCGGCACTGGGTGGGGAGCGGCCTGGCAGGGCGCATTGTCTGCTCGGTGAAGCTGCAGGGCGAAACCGATCACGGCGCGGTGGATGCGTTCCGGGCGATCCCTGGCGGGCAGGTGGCGCACCTGCTGCACAACAAGCACGAGGTCACGTTCATGTGGGCCGATCCGCATTGAGCCCCGTCACCGGCACTCCACCCTCACCGTGAACTTGCGGGCGAGGTCGCCAACCGTCGCCGCGTTCATGCTTGAGCGCACGCCTCCCTCGTCCAGGCTGACCCGGTTCGCGTTGAGGAACTCCCGCACCGTGTCGCTCTTGATGGCGAAGTTGGCGTTTTGCGGCACGGCTCCGCCCGCCAAGGCCGTGGCGCCTGCGGTGCTCAGCGTGGCGAACACCACGCCGATCACGCGCCCGGTGTCGTCGAGCAACGGCCCGCCGCTGTTGCCGGGCTGGATCGGGGCGCTGAACTGCAGCTGCCTCGTGTCGCCTTGCATCCCAGCCAGGGTGGTCAGCGACCCGGTGGTGACCGCCATGTCCCTGGACACCAGGCCACCCAGCGGGAACCCGGTCGCCACGACCGTCTCGCCGGGCCGAATCGCGCGGCTGTCGCGGAACCTGGCCCAGGCCGGCCATCGCCGCTCGGTCGTCAGCAGCGCCAGGTCGTTGCTGGCGTCGGTGGCTGCGAGGGTGGCCGTGCTGGTGCTCCCATCGGCGGCGACCGCGTGCAGCTGAGGGCAATTGGCGATGACGTGGTTGTCGGTGAGGATGTGCCCCTGGCCGTCCAGCACGATCCCGCTGCCATACCGGTAGCTGCCGGCAATGCCCAACCCGGGAGCCGTGGGAGCGCCGCCTGTCGCCGCCGCCTGAACGCTCCTGATGAAGGACCCGATCCGGGGTGCGCCGACAGCGGTGCCAGGATCGGAGTTGACGGCATACATCGCCGCCGCCCCGGGCCGCTTCAACAGCCAGCGGCCGGTCCAAGGCCCGGCGTTGTTCGGCGTGACCGACGCGACCTGGTACCAGAGCAGGTAATCGGCGCCGCCCGCATCGGGCATCGCGGTGTCGTTCTGCTGCACGACGGCGGAGTTGGCGAAAACACGGCCTCTGACCACCGCCTGGGCAGAAGCACGGGCATTGATCTCGTCCTGCGCAGCGTAATAGTTGATGGCCCCTTCGACTGGCGGCTTGATGCGCTGGGCCACGAGCACCCGGAGCCGGTCGTAGTCCGGAACCACGATGCGCACGCTGCCTGGAATAGGGTTGCTCGAAGGTGCAACATGGTCCGCAACGTCGGTCGCACTGCGGCTGACTGCCTCCAGTGCTGCTACTGGCGCCAGCTTCTGGCCGTTGAACGTCACCGATTTGACGCCCGTGTAGTCAAGGCCGCCATAAGCCGCCGCCCCCGGTGACGTGCCTTCGGCACAGCCGGACAGCGCCAGCAAGGTTGTCGCCAGCAGGCCAAGGCGGCAGCGGCTCGGCGAAACTGCCGCACCTTCGCCGGCTGCGAGCAAAGACGTCATCATTCCTCCCCCGTGCTCCAGCCCGCCGGCATGAACGAGCAGCCTAGCATTTACATACCGTCCCGATCCAGTGCAGCAAGCGGCCTGCAAGCCCCGGGCCGGAGCCTCCGTATGAAGATCGCCGTCCTTCCCGTCACCCCGTTCCAGCAGAACTGCGCCATCCTGTGGGACGAGCGCACCCTGCGCGGCGCGGTGATCGACCCGGGCGGCGAGGTGGGCCGCATCATGGCCGAGGTGGAGCGGCTCGGCGTCAAGGTCGAGCGCATCGCCCTCACCCACGGCCATTTCGACCATGCCGCCGGGGCCGCCGAGCTGCAGGAGCGGCTTGGCGGCGTGCCGGTGGAGGGGCCGGACGAGCGCGACCGCTTCCTGCTGGACGCGCTGGCGGAGGATGGACGCGCCCGCGGGCTCGCCGAGGCGCGCGCCGTCACCCCCGACCGCTGGCTGCACGAGGGCGACACCATCGAGCTGGCGGGCGTGCCGTTCGACGTGCTGCACTGCCCGGGCCACACGCCGGGCCACGTGGTGTTCGCCAACCCCGGCGGTCGGTTCGCGCTGGTCGGGGACACGCTGTTCCGCGGCTCGGTCGGCCGCACCGACCTGCCCTACGGCAGCGCGGAGGACCTGCTGGCCAGCATCCGCACCAAACTGCTGCCGCTGGGCGACGATGTCAGGTTCCTGTGCGGCCACGGCCCCGGCTCCACCATCGGCGTGGAGCGCGCGACCAATCCGTTCCTGCGTGGCTAAAGCAAGGCTGGGCGCTGCCCAGACCCGCCAAAGGCCGAGGGCCTTTGGCGGAGTCCAGAGGCAGAGCCTCTGGCCTTGCTCCCGCGACGCCGCATCTACACGGCACAGCAACCGGAGCAAACCCATGAGCGCCATCGCCGGCCTTCCCCCGCGCGCCTTCGACAAGGCCGACCCGTCCTCGGACACGCTGTTCTACCAGCAGGCCCGCATGGTCACCCACATCGACGACGGCGCCATTGCGGCCGTGACGGACACCTACCGCCGCACCCTGCCGGCCGGCGGCGTCATCCTGGACCTGATGAGCAGCTGGGTCAGCCACCTGCCGCCCGATGTGGCTTACGAGCACGTCACCGGGCATGGCATGAACCCGGCGGAGCTGGCCGCCAACGAGCGGCTCGACGAGTGGTTCGTGCAGAACCTGAACGAGAACCAGGCGCTGCCGTTGCCGGGCCGGCGCTTCGGCGGCGCGTGCCTGTGCGTCTCGGTGCAGTACCTGCAGGAGCCGGTGGCGGTGTTCACCGAGATCGCCCGCGTGCTGCAGCCGGGCGCGCCGCTGGTGGTGAGCTTCTCCAACCGCTGCTTCCCCACCAAGGCGGTGGCGATCTGGCAGGCGCTGGGCGGGCCTGACCAGCAGCGGCTGGTGAGCCTCTACATGGACCGCGCCGGCTTCACCGCCGTCGAGACGGATGCCAGCCTGCCGCGCGGCGGCGACCCGCTGTGGACCGTGATCGGCCGCGTGCGGGCCTGCCCGACGCCTGAGCGACGGCCGCCCTGCCGCTGACGCCCGCCTACGACCGTGCCTGGATCGTCACGTCGCGGGTGAGCTTCTGAGCGTCATGCCGGCGTTACCGGGTCTGCGCCGGCAGCTCCCGCGCCAGCAGCCCGTCTCGCCGCACCGCGACGTGCCAGGTGGTCGCGAGCAGGTGCAGCGCGACCAAGGCGTACACCGCCCATTGCACGAGCAGGTGCACGGTGAGCGCCGCCCCAGCCACCGCCTTGTTGTGCGGCAGGCCCGGCAGGGTGAACAGGCCGAGGTAGGATATCGGATACCCGCCCGCGCTGGACATCACGTAGCCGCTGATCGGCATGGCGAACAGGATGGCATACAGCAGCCAATGGTTGGCGCGCCCCGCCGCCGCCATCCAGTGGGGGGTGCCCGCCTGCACCGGCGGCGCCACGGGCCGGGTGGTCCGCCACGCCAGCCGCACGGCGACGAGGGCCAGGATGGTGACGCCGACCGATTCATGCAGGGTGAACAGCAAATCCCGGTTCCCCGCGTCCTTCGGCAGGCTGACCATCACCCAGGCGAGCGGCAGGATGGCGAGCATCAGCGCCGCCGTGAGCCAGTGGAACGCCTGCATCGCGGGGCTGTAGCGCGTCCTGATGCCGGGTGCGGTCGTGGCGCTCATGCTGGCGACTCCTCGAAGAAGCGGTTGCCAGGGCGCGGCAGGCCAAGGTTCTCGCGCAGCGTCACGCCCTCGTACTCGCGGCGGAACAGCCCGCGGCGCTGCAGCTCCGGCACCACCTTGGCCACGAAATCGTCCAGGCCGGCCGGCAAGAACGGGAACATCACGTTGAACCCGTCGCAAGCCCCCGTCAGCAGCCGCTCCTCCATCTGGTCCGCGATGGACGCCGCGGTGCCCACCATGGTCAGCCCGCCGTAGCCGCCCATGCGCTGCGCCAGCTGCCGCACCGTCAACCTCTCGCGTGCCGCCAAATCGACCAGGGACTGCCGGCCGCTCTGGCTGGCGTTGGTGGGCGGGATGGGCGGCAGCGGCGCGTCCAGGTCGAACTTGGAGGCGTCCGCGCCGAGCCGCATCGACAGGTTGGGCAGCGCGCTGTCCGCGTGCACCAGCCCGTCCAGCGTCGCGTGCCTGGCCCGCGCCTCCGCTTCCGTGTCGCCCACGATCACCAGCGCGCCGGGCAGGATCTTCAGGTGCTCCGGGTCGCGGCCGAGCTTCGCCATGCGGCCCTTGATGTCGGCGTACAGGCGCTGCGCGTCGGCCAGCCCCGTCTCGTTGGAGAACACCACCTCCGCCGTCTCCGCCGCCAGCTGGCGGCCCGCTTCCGATGACCCGGCCTGCACGATCACCGGCCAGCCCTGCGGCGGGCGGGCGACGTTGAGCGGGCCTTTGACCGAGAAGTACTGCCCCCTGTGGTCCAGCGTGTGCAGCTTGGCCGGTTCGAAGAACACGCCGGATTCCACGTCCCGGATGAAGGCGTCGTCCGCCCAGCTATCCCACAGCCCGGTCACCACGTCATAGAACTCGCGGGCGCGGCGGTAGCGCTCGTCGTGCTCCATCTGGTCGGTCATGCCGAAGTTGAGCGCCGCGTCCGGGTTGGAGGTGGTGACGATGTTCCACCCTGCCCGCCCGTTGCTCAAATGGTCCAGCGAGGCGAACTTGCGGGCGATCAGGTACGGCTGCTCGAACGTGGTGGAGGCGGTGGCGACCAGGCCGAGCCGCTCCGTCACCACCGCGAGCGCGGGCAGCAGGGTCAGCGGGTCGAACGAGGTGACGGTGGCGCTGCGCTTGAGCGCGTCCATCGGCATGTTGAGCACGGCGAGGTGGTCGGCCATGAAGAACATGTCGAACCGGCCGCGCTCCAGCGTCTGGGCGAAGCGCTTGAGGTGGGCGAAGCTGAAGTTCGCGTCCGGCGCGCCGCCCGGGTAGCGCCACCAGGCGGTGTGGATGCCGACCGGGCGCATGAACGCGCCGAGGCGGAGCTGGCGTTGGGTCATGACGGCTCCTCTGCTCCCTCTCCCCCGAGGAGAGGGCTGGGGTGAGGGGAAGCCACTCGGCAGGCCTCGTGCGTGCGGCTCCCCTCACCCCACCCTCTCCCGCGGGGAGAGGGCTTTTTAGAGATCAGGACCCGGCCACCGCGCGGCGGGCCATCACGCCGATCAGGTGGGCGCGGTATGGGGCGGAGGCGTGCATGTCGCCGTTGAGGCCGTCCGCCGGGGTGACGATGCCGCGCAGCGCCTCCGGCGACCAGTCGGCGGCCAGCGCCTGCTCCATCGCAGCGTGGCGGAACACGCCGTCCTGCCCTGCCCCGGTGATCGCCACCCGCACGCCGGCCGGCCCGCGCGCCACGAACACGCCGACCATGGCGTAGCGCGACGCCGGGTTGCGGAACTTCTCGTAGTTGGACTTCTCGGGGACCGGGAACTCGACGGCGGTGATCAGCTCGTCCTGCGCCAGGGCGGTGGCGAACATGCCCTGGAACCAGTCGTCCGCGTGGATGCGGCGCTGGTCGGTGACGATGGTGGCGCCGAGGGCGAGAACGGCCGCCGGGTAGCAGGCGGACGGGTCGTTGTTGGCCAGCGAGCCGCCGATGGTGCCGCGGTGGCGCACCTGGATGTCGCCGATCAGCCCGGCCATCTTGGCGAGGCCGGGGATACGCGCCTGCACCGCCGGGTCGGCCGCGATGTCGCCATGGGTGGCCATGGCGCCGATGCTGACCGTGTTCGCGGCGGCGGCGATGCCGGACAGGTGCAGCCCGGCGAGGTCCACCAGGGCGGAGGGCTTGTTCAGCCGCTGCTTCAGCACGGGGATGAAGGTGTGGCCTCCGGCGAGCGCCTTGGCCTCCATGTCCGCGCCCAGCAGCTTCACGGCGTCGGCGACGGTGGCTGGCCTGTGGTATGCGAAATCGTACATGCGCCTACTCCGCTGCTTGCGCCATGGGACGCATCACCCGCTGCGCCGCGTCGATCGCCTTGACGATGTTGTGGTAGCCGGTGCAGCGGCAGAGGTTGCCTTCCAGCCCGTGGCGTATCTCGTCCTGCGTCAGGCCGGCGGGGTGCATGGCCACCAGGTCGATGGCGCTCATCACCATGCCCGGCGTGCAGAAGCCGCATTGCAGGGCATGGTGCTCGCGGAACGCCTCCTGCATCGGGTGCAGCGTGCCGTCCGCGGCGGCCAGGCCCTCGATGGTGAGCACGTCGGCGCCCTCGGCCTGCAATGCCAATACGGTGCAGGCCTTCACGCTCTGCCCGTCCACGTGCACCACGCACGCGCCGCACTGGCTGGTGTCGCAGCCGACATGGGTGCCGGTGAGGCCGAGCTTCTCCCGCAGCAGCTCGACCAGCAGGGTGCGGCCCTCGATGGCCACGGTATGCGGCGTGCCGTTCACCGTCAGGCTGACCTGGGGCATGGCGTGTCTCCCGATTGCGCGATCTTGGTCGGGATAGAGTGTGGCGGCGGCAGCCGTGCGGTCAAGGGAGGCGGTGGCTTATCCGGACTCGCGGACCTTGGCCCCGTTGAGCCGGTCGCGTTCGTCTTCCCGCTCGATGGCGGCGTCCAGCTGCGCGTCCGTCATCGTCTTCGGGTCCAGCA
>CAXTPP010000031.1:0-29775 GCA_964246185.1 uncultured Acetobacteraceae bacterium | reverse complement strand
ATGCTGATGCTCCGCCGTGCCGCTGCTTTGGCTCCGGTCCATAACAGCTTCTAATAAGAGATGAGTTGCTCTAATAAATTGTGCCCCACCTCACCCCGCCGTCCCGTCCCCATGCAGCGCCGTCACCTGCCCCGCCAGCTTGTTGCCCTTCATCTGCGCCTCCGTCGCGGTGCCGTTGAACACCAGCACGGTCGAATAATTGCCGTCGTTGCGCACCGTGTTGCCTTCCACCGTGATCTCCCGGGTCGGCTGGGTGACGCCCTCCTCGCCGATCATGATGACCGCCGTGTGGTTGCCCGCCTTCGGACCCTTCTCGAACTGGTTGCCGGTCACCACCACGCTGCCGCCGTTCGGGATGTCCACCTCGTAGCTCGCCGTGCCGTCCGGGCCGTCGGCGATGTCGTTGCTCACCACCTCGGTCCGCAACGCGCGGGACTTGATGTCGTGCGCCTCGCGCGTGTCGCGGAAGGTGCTGCCCTCCACCCGCAGCAGCGCGATGCTGCCGACGTAGATCCCGTGCGCGCAGCTGTGCTCGCAGCCGCCGTTGCGGGTGAACTCGCTGTTGCGCACCACGATGGCGCTGCCGGGGCTGTCGCCGGCCAGGATGCCCTCCTGGTTGTTGATGAACCGCACGTGGTCGACCACGAGCCCCTTGCCCTCCGCGCGGATGCCGGCGCCGTTGCCGTCCGGCACCCGCACGCGGGTCAGCGTCAGGCTGCGGACCGTGACGCCGGCGCCCTGGATCACCAGCGAAGCCTTGCCTCCGCACGCCTTGTCGGTGATGAGGGTGCCGGCTTCGGAGGCTCCCTCGATGGTCAGGTTGTTCTGCGGCAGCGTGGCGCAGTCGAAATACTCGCCGTCCGCGATCAGGATGGTGTCGCCGTCGTGCGCCGCGGCCGCCGCCTGGGACGGCTGGGCGTACGGCTTGCCGGGGCCGACCTCCAGCGTGCGGGCGAGGACCGGGTGCGCCGCCAGCGCCAAGGCCGCAAGGACCCAACGATATGCCATGCCACTCTCTCCTGATCGTTCCATGATGATAGCCGCAATGGGCCGGCTGGGCTACCGCGCCCTGCTCGCCCTGCTGCTGGCGGGAGCGCCCCAGGCCCGTGCCCGGGACATCGCGGTCGGACCCGGCGAGGAGTTCACCGCCCCGAGCCAGGCCGCCCGCGCCGCCGCCGCCGGGGACCACGTGCGCATCGCGCCGGGGACCTACTACGACTGCGCCGTGTGGAGCGCCGACCGGCTGGTGATCGAGGGCGCCGGCCTGGGCACGGTGCTGACCGACACGGCCTGCCAGGGCAAGGCGAGCTTCGTCATCGACGGGCGGGGCACGACGGTGCGGGACCTCACCTTCGCCCGCATCCGCGTGCCTGACGAGAACGGCGCCGGCATCCGCGCCGAAGCGCCCGACCTGCTGGTGGAGCGCGTGCGCTTCGAGGACGACCAGGACGGCATCCTGGCCGCCGCCCAGCCCGGCGGCACGCTGCAGGTGATCGGCTGCACCTTCACCGGCATCGGCGCGCCCGGCAGCGCCCACAGGTCGGCGGCGCTGGTGGTGGGGACGATGGACGGGCTGATGGTGCGGAACACCGTGTTCGAGGCTGGGCGCGCCGGGTCCGCCATCGTCTCGGACGCGCGGCTCACCACCGTGGCGGGCAGCCAGGTCAGCACGGCGCAAGGCCCGGCGGTGCAGGCGTCGGGCGGGCTGGTGGTCGAGGACTCGACGCTGCAATCCGGCCTCATTCAGGGCCGGCGCGCGGCGGTGCTGGCTTTGCCGGGAGCGGACCCGGGCGCGCCGCTGGCCCTGCGGCGCAACACGCTGAGCGGCGGCGGGGCGCTGCTGCTGAACTGGTCGGGCCGCGCGGCAGCGCTGGCGGCGAACGCGCTGGGGCCGGACGGCGCGGGGGAAAGCAGCGCCGGGTCATGGTCCTACCAGGCCCGCCGCTCCGCCCACGCGGCGTACGACGGGCTGCGCGGCGAGGCGCACAGCCTGGCCCGGCGCGCGCTCGACCTCGCCCGATGAATGCCTGGCCCTGGCTGCTCGCCAGCCTGGGATTAGCCGGACTGGCTTCGACTGGCCCGGCATGGGCGGACGAACTGGCGCTGCCCGCCCCCATCCTGGACCCGGCCGGTCCGGTGATGGCGGTGTGGAAGCCGTCGCCGGCCGCAGCGGGCACGCTGCAAGTGGACTGGACCGACGCGCTGGGCCGCCTGGTCGAGCATCACCGTTTGGCCGTGGCGGCCGGTGAAGGCGAGGTGGCCGTGCCGCTCGACCTGCGGCGCGCCGTGGCGACCGACAACCGCGTGGCGGCCCGGTTCCAGCCGCGGGAAGGGGCGGAGCGGCTGACCGAGGCGTCCTTCGCGATCCGTCCGCCGCCAGGTTGGCCAGGCTATCAGGTGCTGATGTGGCAGGACCAGCCCGCGGCAGCCTTGGCCGCCCTGCGCGAGGCCGGCGTCACCGGCACGGCGCTGCTGCATCCGCAGACAGCGGGCGCGGCGATGGATGCGCGGCTGGCGGCCGGGCTGCGCTGGTACACGGAGAACCTCGCCACCGATTTCTACGCGTCCTACCATCGCTACACGCCGGGCCGCCCGGTGACTTGGCGGTTCGACGCCGCCCGGGCGCTGCACCGTGCGGACCCGGATGACCCAGCGGCCTTCGAGCGCACGCCGAGCCTGTCCGACCCGGCCTGGCTCGCCAGCGTGGCCGCGCGGCTGGAACGGATCGCCTGGCAGCAAGCGCCCTTCCGCCCGCTGTTCCACGACCTGGCCGACGAGGGCGGCGTCGCCGATCTGGCCGCCGCCTGGGATTTCGACCGGTCCGCCGCGTCCCTGGCCGCCATGCGAACCTGGCTGCAGGAGCGCCATGGCTCGCTGGCCGGGCTGAACCAAGCCTGGGGCACGCAGTTCGCCGCGTGGGACGAGGTGCGCCCCGCGCTGACGGACGCGGCCATCGAGAATGACGCGGCCGTGCCCGCCTGGATGGAGGGCAAGGCCTGGATGGACACCGCCTACGCTCAAGCCGTGTGCACCGGCGTCGCCGCCGTCCACCGCGGCGACCCGGCGGCGCTGGCCGGCCTGGAAGGCGGGCAGGTGCCGGGCTGGGGCGGCTACGACTACGGCCAGCTCGCGGGCGCGGCCGACATCATGGAAATCTACGACGCGGGCAACGCGGTCGAGATCGCGCAGTCGCTGAACCCGGCGCTGCGCGTGCTGACCACCAGCGGCGCCAGCGGCCCGGCGGAGCGGCAGCATCTCTGGCACGAGTGGCTGCTGGGCGGGCAGGGCCTGGTGCTGTGGGACGACCCGGCCAGCTTCATGGGCGTGGACGGCCAACCCGGGCCGCGCGCCGCGGAGTTCGCCCCCATGCTGCGGACTTTGCGCGGCGCCATTGGCGCGCAGTGGCTGGACGCGCAGCCGGAGCCGGGGCGCGTGGCGATCCTGTACTCGCAACCCAGCTTCCGCATGACCTGGCTGCTCGACCGCCGGGCGGACGGCAAGCCCTGGACGGACCGCGACGCGGAGGCCGAGTTCACCGCCGGCGACGACTGGCACGCCGCCAATCGCCGGGCGGCCCGGATTCTGGCAGGGCTGGGCGCGCAGCCGCGCTGGATCACGCCGGCCATGCTGACGGCCGCCGGGTCAGACGGCGTGCGGGTGCTGGCGTTGCCACACAGCATCGCCTTGTCGGATGCGGAGGTGGCGGCGGTGCGGCGGTTCGCGGCTGGCGGTGGATTGGTGCTGGCGGACACGCCGCCCGGCGCGCGGGACGAGTTGGGCCGGGTGCGCCCGGCGTTGCCGCTCGAGGCCAAGATACCGGACGCGATGCGGGCGGATGGAACGGAGCTAGGCGCAGCCTCCGCGTTGCTGGCCGCCGCGGATGCCATGCCGCCGCTGCGGCTGCTCGACCCGGACGGCGAACCTGCGCGGGACCTGGACGTGCGCCTGGCCCGCAGCGGCGGCGTGCTGCTCGTCGGCATCCAGCAGCTGCCGGACGGGACGGCGGAGCGCAGCGTCACGCTCCAGCTGCCGCAGCCTACCTTCATTCAGCCTTTGCTCGGCGGCGCGGCGGCAGGGCGGGCCGACCACCTCACGCTGCGGCTCGGCCCGGTGGACCCGGTGGTGCTGGCAATGTCTTCCGAGCCGATCTCAGCGATTGCCATCGAAGGTCCTGCGCAGGCCTCGCGCGGTGATCTGGTGGAGTTCCGCCTGCCATTGGGCGCAGGGCCGGCGCACTGGGTGGACATTGCCGTCGCCGGGCCGGATGGCGAGCCGGTTCCGGCGCTGGCGGAAACGGTCCGCGTGCCGCCGGGTGGCGCGGACTGGCGGCTGCGCCTGGCGCTCAGCGACCCGGCGGGCGCATGGCGAATCCGGGTGACCGACGCGCTTGGCGATGGGATGCCCGTCCAAGCTGCCGTCGAGGTTCGATAGGTTGCGGTCAGAACGGTCCGGCACTCTCCGGCGTCAAGCTATAGAGCGTCCAGCCGGACGGCTCGTGCGCCACAGGGTGCAGCCAGCTTGGCGGGTCCCCGGCGTCGAGCCGGTCCCACAGGATCACCGCAGGATGGCCGAGCGCAGCCGCCTCGGCCGGGTCGGGGCAGGCCAGGACGCAATCCACTCCGGCCGCAGGCAGCTCGGGCGGAATATTGTCCAGGCTGTCCACCTGCCACGCCGCTCTCAGGCGCATGTAGCCGGCGATGCCTGTGTGGTACAGCGATCCGACGATCTTCACGCCCGTCCAGTAGAGCAGTTCCGGACCAGCGTTCATGTCCGCCAGCACCACCTTGCCGGCATAGGGGGAGAGCAGGTTCGCCGCCGTCCGCAACGAGCACTGCGCCTCGCCGGGCCGGTGCGGCGCGGTCTGCCCGGCCTCGGCCTTGGTGATCAGCCATTGGCCCAGCAGGCCGGGGCGCACAGGAACACGGCCAGCAAGCCGGGCCGCAGCAGCAAGCGCCACCGCGCGGCTTCCGGACGGCTGGCGAGGACAGCACCACCGGCAGCAGGATCGCCGCCGCCGCCAGATAGACCGAGAAGCGCTAGTGCAGGATGGCGACCGCGAGGCTGGCGGTGCCGCAAATCGCTGCATAGCTCCACAGGATTCGTGGCAAGAGCCGTGGCTGGCCGACGCCGAAACTGGCGATGGTGAACCCGGATGCGGCCAGGGTGGCCAAAGTCCCGCCCAGGGCGAAGAGCGTGAACATGCCCGGCATCCCGAGCGGCCGCAGCTCCTGGATGCCCCCGAAGAACGCCGCCGCCTCGTCGGGCGTCATCAGGCCGGCGAGGCCCCGCAGGTAGGCTGGGAACAAGGCCAGCCACAGGGCTGCGCCACCCATTCCAATGCCGGCGATCAGGGCAAAGCGCCCGGCCAGCATCAGGCGGGCCACGCAAGGCGCGCGCGGGACCCAGCACGCGGCGCAGACGATCAGGCCGAGTGCGAGAAACGCGGCCGAAAGTCGGTCAAGCTCCGGCACGCTGCGCCCGGCGTGCGCCGGGTCGAGCAGGAGGCCGGATGCGATGACGGCAAGCAGGCAGCACCCGGCGGCGGCGAGGGCCTTGGCGACGCCGGGCGTCGGCCGCGCCGCCCAGGACACGAAGATGCCGCCGAACGCCATCATGCCGTAGAGCATCGACTCCGGGCTGACCCATAGGCCGAGGCCTGCGAACAATCCCGCCAGCCAGCCAGCCCGGACGCTGCCGAACGACGCCCGCCCGGCCGCGCCCCATGCGCCCACCGCGAGCGCCACCAGCGGGACATGATGGGTCACGTCGCCGAACTGGCCGTAGTTCAGGATCGGCGGTGCGAGGGCGGCCGCAGCGGCGGTCCACAGCCATTCCCCTGACGCGAGCGGCGCGGCAGTCCAGGCGCATAGCAGGCCAAGCAAACCCATCGAGAGCGGCCCGGTGACCCCCCCCCCCCCCAGAACAGCGCCGCCGCGGGAGAAAGCACGAGCAGCAACGGCGCGCGCAGGACGAGGATAAGACCGTCCATGACGTGCGACCATGGCGGGACCATGCCATTCCCGGACGCATCCCGCACCACCGAGTTCCCGAACCAGCGCTCGTCGTCCAGCGCGTCGCGCATCCGCAGCAGCGTCATGTAGCTGTCCGGGCCGTCGAGCGTGTCCTGCATGACCAGCCCAGGGTTGTGCGGCTTGACCAGCAGCAGGGTCGCGACCGTCACGAGGAAGCAGAGCGCATGGTGCCGGCCCGACGGCGCCGGGCTTTTCGTGAGGGCCACGCCCACAAGCCTTTCGCTCGATCCCGGGCGTCGCGCGCCGGGAGAATGGGCGTTTTAGCGCGGAGACCTTAATCAAACGGTATGGCGGGGATAGGCTCGACCATGGGACGCCAGAGCCGGGTCTGCCGGGCCTAACCTGCGCCGCCAGGCTGCACCGGCGCATTCGCCAATCCGTGTGCAGGGGCGTTCGGTTGCGAATGGAGCGGATGGAGCAGCTGTCCCACCAGCGATCGGGGCAGTTCCGCCTTGATGCCGTAGGTCGCCGGCCACTGGCCGCGGGGCAGATGGTAGGTGCCGAACAGCCGGTCGAGCCACGGCAGCATCGAGGCGAAGTTGCGGTCCAGCGGCTCGGCCAGGGTATGGTGCCAGTGATGGAAGGCTGGGGTGGCCACCAGCCACTCCAGCGGGCCGAGCCGCCAGCGCAGGTTGGCGTGGATGAAGAAGCCCCACATCGTCGCCGTCAGCGTGAGCAGCAGCGCCACGAGGCTGCCCGAGGCGCTGAGCGGTCCCGCCAGTCCCAGCACATATAGCGGTGTCAGGCCGGCAAGGCGGGTGAACACCATGTCCACCGGATGCACGCGGGTGTGCACCATGAAGTCCATGTGCTCGGCGCTGTGATGGATCGCGTGGAAACGCCACAGGAACGGGATCGCGTGGCTCCAGCGGTGGCCCCAGTAGAAGCCGACCTCGCCCACCACCAGGCCCATGGCGGCGCGCAGCCAGAACGGCCAGGCTGTCACCGTCGCCTGGACTGCGCCGGGTACCATGCGATGCGCTTGCCAGGCGACGACCGAGAGCGGGAACGCCAGCAGCAGGCCGGGCAGCAGGCTGCTCAGGAAGTAGTAGCCCAGATCCACCGCGATCGCCTTGCGGAAGATTTTCTGCGGGTGCAGCGCGAACAGCCGCTCCAGCGGCAGGAACACGACCGAGAGCAGCACCAGCCAGGCGCAAAGCCTGAGCACGCTGATGGCGGCAACTTGAAGGTGGTGCATGTCCATGAGGGCTGACGGCATCCTGGGCCTCGATAGCTGGAAAGGCGAGCGGTCCAGCAACCCGGCGGGTGCATCGCGCCGGGTTGCTGGACCTTGCTCAGGCGGCGGCCGAACCGGCGCTGCGGCGCAGACGGACCAAGGCGCCGAGCCCCAGCAAGCCTGTGCCGATCAGGAGCAGGCTGCCTGGCTCGGGCACGTCCACCAGCGACACGCCGTCGAGAAAGGATATCGGGGGAGCGCCGTTCGGCGTGCCGACCGCCAGGAACGACAGCAGCTCCGAGGCGGCGGTCGCGGTGAAGCTCAGGCTCTGCGCCTCCCAAGCGCCGACCCCGCCTTGCGGGAGCGAATACAGGCTCGACGTTTGCGTGACGCCGCCGAGGCTGACGGCCCATTGCTCGGTGGTCGGGCCGGTGAAGTTGATCTGCTGGCCGGCTGCCTGGTCGAACGTCACATTGTAATTGTCGCCGATGGTCAGCCCGTTGATTGTCTGGGTGATGGCGTGCGCGTAGGTCGGGTCGCCGTCAGCCTCGACGAAGTTGCCGCCATCCGGGCTGGAATTCGGGAACGGGCCATAGACCTGCAACGCGCTGCCGCTGGCGCCCGCCGTGCCCGCCGGGTCCAGATAGGTCAGGCCATCACCGCCACTCCAGCCGGCGACATCGCCGGCAAAATGCTGCTGGCCCGGCTGGTTCGTCAGCTCGAACGATCCGTTGGTGACGAGGTTGGGAGCGGCATAAGCGTGGCTGCCGAGGACGGCGAGAGCCAGGGCGGGCAGCATTTTCAGGCAGGTCGGGTGAATTCTCACGTTAAATCCTCTCTGGCGGAACTCGGACAACGGCGCGCTGCGATCGTCGATGACGCTTCAGCAAGTTCCGAGCCAACTGCATACAGAAGTCGGCCGAAAAGTTTTATTGTTTTAGCCCAATGGTTTGCACCACCGCGCCGCTGCCCGGACGGTGCGCTGAGAAGTTTTATTCCTGATGTGTAAAATTGAATGACAATCGGATTCCAAGACCTCGATGCATGTCGCCGGATCGCTTGAAGGCGCACGCACGTTGACTGGCGATGGTTGATTTTCCCTGATGACGGGCGGGCCTGCCACGGCGCGGGTCGCTGGGAGGCGCCATGGAGCGGGGTGGACGCGAGCGAGGAGGGCGCCATCCCGTTTGCCCCGGCGCAGGCTGGTGCGCTAGACCGCCTGGCCCCACCCTGAGAGCCCTGCCCATGCCCGTAATGGCCGACCGCTGGATACGCCGCATGGCGCAGGACCATGCCATGATCGAACCGTTCACGGAGGCGCAGAAACGCGACGGGGTCATCAGCTACGGCCTGTCCTCCTACGGCTACGACGCCCGGGTGGCGGACGAGTTCAAGATCTTCACCAACGTGGACAGCGCCGTGGTGGATCCCAAGGCGTTCAACCCGGACAGCTTCGTGGACCGGCGCGGCCCCGTGGCCACCATCCCGCCCAACAGCTTCGCGCTGGCCCACACCGTCGAGTATTTCCGCATCCCGCGCGACATCCTGGTGGTCTGCCTCGGCAAATCGACCTACGCGCGCTGCGGCATCATCGTGAACGTGACGCCGCTAGAGCCGGAGTGGGAGGGCCAGGTGACGATCGAGATCAGCAACACTACCCCCCTGCCCGCCCGCGTCTATGCCGGCGAGGGCATCTGCCAGTTCCTGTTCCTGCACGGCTCGGAGCCCTGCGAGACCAGCTACGCCGACCGCGCCGGCAAGTACATGCGCCAGCGCGGCACCAGCCTGCCGCGGATGTGAGGACATGAGCATGGACCAGATACGCATCCGCGGCGGCCGCCCGCTGCATGGCGAGATCGTCATCGGCGGCGCCAAGAACGCTGCCCTGCCGCTGATGGTGGCAGGGCTGCTGACGGACGAGCGCCTGGTGCTGCGCAACGTCCCCCGGCTGGCGGACATCGACACCATGGGCAGCCTGCTGGCGCAGCACGGCATCGCGGTGGAGCCCCCAGGGTTCGATGGCGCCAACGACGGCCGCACCCTCTCGCTCGGCGGGCGCATCGCGTCCACCACGGCGCCGTACGACATCGTGCGCAAGATGCGGGCCTCCGTGCTGGTGCTGGGGCCGCTGCTGGCGCGCTGCCGGCAGGCGAACGTGTCCCTGCCCGGCGGCTGCGCCATCGGCACCCGGCCGGTCGACCTGCACCTGCGCGGCCTGGAGCAGATGGGCGCGCGGATCGAGCTGGCCTCCGGCTACATCCACGCGACGGCGCCGGGGGGCTTGCGCGGGGCGGACATCGTGCTGCCGTTCGCCTCGGTCGGCGCCACCGAAAACCTGCTCATGGCCGCTTGCCTGGCGGACGGGCGAACCACCCTCGCCAACGCGGCGCGGGAGCCGGAGATCGACGACCTCGCGGCCTGCCTGGTCGCCATGGGCGCGCGTATCGGCGGCGTCGGCAGCGGCACCCTGACCATCGAGGGGGTGGCCGCGCTGCACGGCGCCACCCATCCGATCATCCCCGACCGCATCGAGACCGGCACCTACGCCTGCGCCGCCGCCATCACCGGCGGCACCGTGCTGCTGCGCGGCGCGGACCTGTCCCACCTGGCTGCGGTGCGCTCCGTCATGCACTCCGCCGGGGTGGATCTGGAAGCCGAGGCCGGCGGCGTCCGGGTGACCCGGCGCAACGGCCTGCACGGCACGGATGCCATGACCGAGCCCTACCCCGGCTTCCCCACCGACATGCAGGCGCAGTTCCTGGTGCTGATGTCAGTGGCGCAAGGGGCGGCGATGGTGACCGAGACGATCTTCGAGAACCGCTTCATGCACGTGAGCGAACTAACCCGCATGGGCGCGCACATCAACGTGCATGGCTCGTCTGCCATCGTGCGCGGGGTGCCGGGCCTCTCCGGCGCGCCCGTGATGGCGACGGATTTGCGGGCCAGCGCGTCACTGGTGATCGCCGGGCTGGCGGCGGCCGGGGAGACCATGGTGAACCGGGTCTATCACCTGGACCGCGGCTACGAGGCGCTGGAGCAGAAACTGGCGGCATGCGGCGCGGATGTGGAGCGGGTGCCCGGCTAGGGCGGCTTGTATGCGTCTATTCTATCAATAGCCTTGGGCACTGATCCTCTTTGGTTTTCGTTGACACCCAGAGGCATGATTTTAGCTGGAGGTGTTTGCTGGATCAGCAGGCGACAAGGCCCAAGCCGCGTTCCCACACAGAGGACTACAAGCGCCAGGTCGTGGACCTGGTGGCCAGTGGCGGCCGCACGCCGACGGCGGTGGCAGGCGAAGTTGGCCTGCACCCGGCGTTGCTGTGCCGCTGGGTGCGGCAATACGGCGCCGGCGCTGCCAAGGCCGAGGCGCCGCGGCCTGCATCCGCTCCTTTCCTCAAGCCCGTGCCGGTTCCCACGGCCGACCAGGCGGCCGAGATCGCGCGGCTCAAGCGCGAGTGCGACCGGCTGCGCATGGAGCGCGACATTTTAAAAAAGTCCATTTCAATCTTCGCAGGACCGCTGAGATGAAGTTCCGCGTGGTCGAGGACTGCCGCGACGCCTGGCCGGTCCAGGCGCTGTGCCGCGTGCTGGGCATCTCGACGGCCGGCTACTACGCCTGGCGGTCGCGGCCGGAGAGCAAGCGTGCCGTCGAGGACCGCGCCTTGCTGGCCGACATTCGCCAGGCGCACGCCGACAGCGGCGGCCGGTATGGCAGCCCGCGCGTGCACGCCGCCTTGCGGGCACACGGCAGGAGGGTCGGCCTCGGCCGCGTCGAGCGCCCGATGCGCCGCCACAGCCTGCGCGGCCTTGTCGCCCAGCGCCGACGGGTTCAAACGACGGACTGCCGCCACGCCTTCCCAGTCGCCTCTAACCTGCTGGACCATAAGTTCTCTGCCACGAGCAGGCCGAACCAGGTCTGGTTGGCGGACCTGACCTACATACCCACGGGCGAGGGCTGGCTCTACATGGCCGCCATCATGGACCTGCACACGCGCAAAATCGTCGGCTGGTCCATGCGCGACCATCTCAGGGCAGAGCTGGCGACCTCGGCGCTGCCGATGGCCACCCAACGCCAGCGGCCCAGCGCCAGCCTGATCCAACACTCGGATCGCGGCATCCAGCACGCTTGCGGTGACTACCAAGTGGCGCTGGCAAAAGCAGGCATCATCCCGTCGATGAGCCGGCAGGCAAACCCGCTGGACAACCCGCCAATGGAAAGCTTTCTCCACACGCTGAAAACCGAGCTGGTGCACCACCAAGCCTACCGCACCCGCGACGAAGCCAAGCGCGGCCTGTTCTCATACGTCGAGGGCTCCTACAACCGCCAGCGCCTGCATTCGGCCCTGGACCACCGCACGCCAGACCAGGCAGAGCAGCAAGCAGCAAGCGTAGCGTAACCCGTCCACGGAAACCGTGGAGGGTCAGCCGTGGCTTCACTCCACCGTCACGGATTTAGCCAGGTTGCGCGGCTGGTCCACGTCGGTGCCCTTCAGCACTGCCACCTGGTAGGCCAGCATCTGCACCGGGATGGCGTAGAGGATCGGGGCCACGAACGGGTGCACCGCCGCCAGCACGACCACCTCCGCTGCGATGCCGCGCAGCTTGGCCGCACCCGCGGCGTCGCTGAACACCACCAGCTTGCCGCCACGCGCCGCCGCCTCCTGCAGGTTGGAGGCGGTCTTCTCGAACAGCGGCCCGCTCGGCGCGGTGGCCACCACGGGCACGTTCCTATCGATCAGCGCGATTGGGCCGTGCTTCATCTCGCCGGCGGCATAGCCTTCGGCGTGGATGTAGCTGATCTCCTTTAGCTTCAGCGCCCCTTCCATGGCGATCGGGAAGCAGGTGCCGCGCCCCAGGAACAGCACGTCCTGCGCCTGCGCCACCAGGGCCGCCACGGACGACAAATCGAGCGCCAGCGCCTCCGCCACCCGGCTCGGCAGCTCCAGCAGCGCATCGACCAGCTCGCTCTCCCGTGCCGCATCCATGACGCCGCGCGCCCGGCCGGCAGCGATGGCGAGACACGCCAGCGTCGCCAGCTGGGCCGAGAACGCCTTGGTGCTGGCGACGCTGATCTCCGGGCCGGCCATGGTTTCCAGCACCGCGTCGCTCTCGCGCGCCATGGTGCTCTCGGCCACGTTCAGGATGCTCAGCACATGCTGCCCCGCGCCGCGCATCGACCTCAGGGCCGCCAGGGTGTCCGCCGTCTCGCCAGACTGGCTGAGGAACACCGCCAGCCCGCCGGCCGGCAGTGGCGGCTCGCGATAGCGCAACTCGCTGGCCACGTCCGCGTCCGTCGGCAGCCGGGCTTCGGCTTCCAGCCAGTGGCGGGCCACCAATCCGGCGTAGTATGCGCTGCCGCACGCCGACACCGTGACGCGGGGAACGGCAGCGAGGTCGAACGGCAGGGCGGGCATGGCGACGGTGCGGGTCGCCGGGTCGATCATGCGTTGCAGCACCTGGCCGATGACGCTCGGGTGCTCGTGCAGCTCCTTCTCCATGAAGTGGCGGAAGCCGTCCTTGCCGATCATGGCGCCGGTGTGGACGGTGCGGCGCACCTCCCGCTCCACGCTCTGCCCAGCCGCATCGTAGAACTGCGCGCCACCCTGGGAGAGTACGGTCCAGTCGCCGTCCCGCAGGAAGGCGATGCGCTGGGTGAACGGCGCCAGCGCCAGGCTGTCGGAGCCGAGGAACATCTCGTCGTCGCCGAAGCCCACGGCCAGCGGCGCGCCATGCTGCGCCCCCACCATCAGCCCATGGTGGCCGGCGAACACCATGGCCAGCGCATAGGCGCCTTCCAGCCGGGCGAAGGTGGCGCGCGCCGCGTCCACCGGGGCCATGCCCTGGCGCAGGTGCAGGTCCGCCATCTGCGCCACCGTCTCGGTGTCGGTCTCCGTCTCGAACACCTGGCCGGCGGCCTCCAGCTCCTCGCGCAAGGTCGCATGGTTCTCGATGATGCCGTTGTGCACGACTGACACACGGGAGGTGCCGTGCGGGTGGGCGTTGGTCTCGGTCGGCGCGCCATGGGTGGCCCAGCGGGTGTGGCCGACGCCGGTGGTGCCGGCCAGCGGCAGGCGCTCCAGCACGGCGGCCAGGTTGGCGAGCTTGCCCGGGGCACGGCGGCGGTCGATGTGGCCGTTGGCGAGGGTGGCGATGCCGGCGCTGTCGTAGCCGCGGTACTCCAGGCGCTGCAGCGCCTCCAGCAGCAGGGGCGCAGCTGGACGGGACCCTAGAACTCCGACGATGCCGCACATCAGCGCGTCTCCTTGTTTTTCCGGAACGCGGCGGCGCGCCCCGGCAGCGTCTGTTGCCGTGCCCGGCCGAACGCCATGGCGTCCCCGGGCACGTCCTGCGTGATCGTGCTGCCGGCCACCACCATCGCCCCGTCCCCGATCCGCACAGGCGCGATCAGGGACGTGTTGGAGCCGATGAAGGCAGCCTGGCCGATCTCCGTGCGATGCTTGCCATAGCCGTCATAATTTACCGTTATCGTGCCAGCCCCGATATTCGTGCCGGCGCCCACCGTCGCGTCGCCCAGATAGGTCAGGTGGTTGGCCTTGGCGGCCTCTCCCAGCACCGCGGCCTTCAGCTCCACGAAGTTGCCGACATGCGCCCTCGCGCCGACCACCGTGCCAGGGCGCAGCCGGGCAAACGGGCCGATGACGGCGTCGGCGCCAATGGTGCAGCCCTCAAGATGGCAGAAAGCGCGGATGACGGCGCCGGACGCCACGGTCACGCCGGGGCCGAACACCACGTTGGGGCCGACGGCCGTGTCAGGCTCCAGGCGGGTGTCGGCGGACAGGAACACCGTTTCGGGCGCGGTCAGCGTGGCGCCCCCGGCCATCGCCGCCTCGCGCAGCCAGCCCTGCGCCGTGGCTTCCGCGACGGCCAGCTCGGCACGGGAGTTCACGCCGCGCAACTCCGCCTCCGGCGCTTCCACGGCGGCCACCCGCACGCCCTCGGCGCGTGCCAGGGCGACCACGTCCGTCAGGTAGTACTCGCCCTTGCTGTTGCCGTTGCCCACGGCGCGCAACCAGCGGTGCAGGTCGGCTGCCGCAGCGCAGATCACCCCGGCGTTGCACAGCCCCACAGCCCGTTCCGCTTCCGTGGCGTCAGCCCATTCGACGATGCGCTCGACCTCGTCCCCCGCCATCACCACACGGCCATAGCGGCCCGGCTCGGCCGGGCGCATGGCCAGCAGCACCAGCCCAGCCCCGGCGCGGGCGGACCGCAGCCGCCGCAGCGTCCCGGTGCGGATCAGCGGGTTGTCCGCATACAGCACGGCCACGTCGCCGTCGCCGAACTCGGCAGCCGCTTGCAACGCCGCATGCGCCGTGCCCAGCCGCTCGTGCTGCACCACCACCGGATGCGGGGCGGCGGCGGCGGCCAGCGCCTCCATGCCCGGCCCGGCGACGATCACCGCCCGGTCGAACACGCCTGCGCAGGAATTGAGCAAGTGGCGCAGCATCGGCTGCCCGGCGATGGGGTGCAACGCCTTGGGCAGGGTGGATCTCATCCGCGTTCCCAGGCCCGCAGCGAGCAGGATGGCGGTGGCTTGCATGATCCTCCGGTAGCCTCCGCGCCGCGGCCCTGTCAAAGCCCGCGCCAACACGTCTCATTTCCGAGCGTGACAGCGCGCAGATCGTGCCGCAACATTGTTTTACACGACTGCAAGTTCGGTGGGCCTTGAAGCGCGGCACACGGTAGGCAACTTTTCCGCATGGGAATATTCGTGAGAGCGTGCAATGACTAGGTTGAAGACAGCAGCGCTAGGGATGAGCAGCATACTTCTGCTGCAAGGCTGCGTGACGACGCCGTTCGGACCGACCGTCGCGATCGTGCCCGCACAAGGCAAGCCGTTCGAGGTGTTCGCCCAGGACCAGGCTTTCTGCCAGCAGTATGCTGCCAACCAGGTTCAGGGTCAGGCGGACCGGGCGAACACCCTCGGCGTCGGCACGGCGATCCTCGGCACCGTGCTCGGAGCTGGGCTTGGCGCCGCCATCGGCGGCGGCGGCGGCGCAGCGATCGGAGCGGGCGGCGGAGCGCTGCTCGGCACCGGCATCGGCACGGATGGCGGCGGCCACGCCCAAGTCGGCATCCAAGTGCAGTACAACAACAACTATGCGCAGTGCATGCTGGCCAAGGGGAACACTCTCCCAGGCTCGCCTCCAGTGGTCGTGCAACCAGCGCCCTATGTGGTGCAGCCATCGCCTTACGTCGTGCAGCCCGGCGTCTCCTACCAACCCGGCGCCGGCTACCCGCCCGGTGGTCCGGGGCAGTACGGCGGCTACCCACCCGGCAACGGCTATGCGCCTGGCGGTCCCGGCCAGCCCGGCGGCAGCTACTGACCCGGCAACACCCGCAAATCCAGCGGCGCTCGACAGCAGCAGGACCGCTTGACGATCAGGGGCCCGTCCGTATGCCGTCCTGCTCTGCCTGTGCGACCAGTGCTGCAGCGTCGTCCGGCAACAGGAAGCGGGCGTTCACCAACCGCTCCGCCGCTACCTTGAACGCCGCAACGTAGGTCTCCCTTGTCGGGTAGCGTTCGGCCAGGGAGAGCCGGGGGTCTCCTGCGACTCGACGTTCCGCTGCCGTGGCGGCGAACGGGATGAACGACCCGGAAAGGTTGCACATCCCCCCTTCCAGCCACCCGGCGCGAAACAGATTCCAGCCGAGATAGGTGCCGACCGGCACCTGCTGGAACACGCTGCGGATGCCGGCCAGGTCGTTGCCGTCCGCATCCACTTGCGGCGCCAACACGCCGTAGCTTGCCGTGCCGACCTTGGGCGGTTCGGCCGTGATGACGCCGCTGCTTTCCGCCGGGCGGTATTGCGGGCCGAAGTCCAGCACGTGCAAGGTGTCATACAGCCGCTGGTCCGACACGGCAGGACGGGACGTGCCGCCGTAGCTGTTGGCGGGAATGCCCGGCAGGCGCACCTGGTCCGGCGCCACCAGCGTCGCGTCCGAAATTCGCGGCACCACGCTGGGCGGCGGCTCGGTGCCGTCCCGCACCCAGGCGGTCAGCGCCGTCAGCAGCGCACGCATGGTCCATAGCTGGGGATTGGGGTTGGGCTGCTGCTGGCACAAGCCGAACGGCGGCTTGGCGGGCAGCGGCAGCCCGGCCGGGGCGTGCTGCGTGCTGGCCATGATGAAGGTGCGGACCCCCGCCGGGTCAGCCACGTCACGCAGGCCGAGCGGGTCGGTGAAGCCCAGCGACTGACGGCCTTCCCATATCTCCAGCGCCGTCGCCACGTGGAAGATGCGCGGGCAGGTGCTGGTAGCGGCGCAACGGTCCAGCACGCCCTGGCTGCGGCCGGTCAGCGGATCGTCCTGCTTGGCGTAGGAGAACGGGAAATCGTAGGCGGGGTACAAGTGGTCAGTCTGCTCGCCCCAAGCCCGCACGGGCTGGCCGAACCGCACGTTCAGCGGCATGAGCCCACCTCCGATGTGAGGATAGGCGCCGTCGAACACCTGCCGGCCGTCCTCGCCGCGGTTGAAGCCGAGCAGCAGGAAGCTGCGCAGCATCCGTCCGCTCTGCGACGTGCCTTCCAGGATGGCGCGCGCGTCGGAGCGCCACACCGGGTTGGCCACGCCGTCGTCGCCCTTCTCCGCGTTGCGCAGCCAGTCGCCCAAGTCGCGGGTGGCGGCGAAGCCGATCCCGAGCACCGCCGGGTCGCGCGCCTGGTAGATCAACTCGTACAGGCGTCCAGGCTCGAACCCTGAAGGCATGCAGACATGGGCCAGGTCAGGGACTGCCGTGCCATCCTCGCGGCAGGAGCCGAATCTCCACTGGTCGTTGGCGATCGGCTGCCGACGGTCCTGCTCATGGGTCCGCACGGTCAGGGTCGCGGCGTGGTTGTCCAGGCTGGCGGGCGGATAGTTTGTGTAGCTGTCCGCAGATGCCTGCTGCACCTGGCTGCTTTGCGCCAGGCCGACCGTGCGCGCAGCCACCGGCGTCAGCAATTCGGTCCGCACCACCCCGGTCACCGGCGTGCGGTCGGCGTTGCGGGCGATCATCGGCGGCAGCACGAGCCGGCCGCCGCCGGGCGCCGCATCCATCTCCCATCCCCACCAGGCCAGCGTGTAGCCCTGGCGCATCAGCCAACCATCGCCTGCGCTTGTCAGCATGTTGCGGTCCGCAGTGACGCCCGGCACGCCTTCGTCGAAGACGCCCAGCGCCAGCTTGTTGCCGCGGTTGTTGATCTCCAGCAGCAGCACCCGGTTTCCCTTGGCCAGGTCAGCCGGCTTAAGCAACTCGACCGGCGTCGAATACTCGACATGCCCGGCGGCGTTGCGCGGGGCGAGGGCGAGGTCCTGGATGATGCCGTTCACCGGGTCCGCCGGGTCCAGTTCGCCATGGGCGATGGCGACGACATGCTCGTAGGAGCCAACCTCGCCGAATGCCTGCCCGCCGAACGCGGGTTCCGTCCGCATGATCTCAAGCCGCACGATCCGTGCCTGGGCCGGCATGGACAGCACCGCCAACCCAAGCGCCGCCGTCAGTCCCAGACGCCTCATCCAGTGCCCTTCCGCTGCTTGTTGCCCGGCAGAGTGGCGAACGCGACCCGGCGCGGCAAGAGAAGGTCAAAGCAACGTGCGGCAGCGGCAAAGGCCTGGAACTGGGCTCTGGAAATGACAAAGTATTGAGCATGAGCTTTCGCCCCTGGGTCCCCAAGCGCCTCATCGCCACGCCGTCCGCCCTGCAATGGCCCTATGGCGCCGCGGTGGCGGAGCGTGCGGCGGCGCTGGGCACGGAGATCGTCCGCCTGCCGGCAGATCGGCTGTCAGGGCTGCCCGACGCCTACCGAGACGCCAAGACGACGATCGCCCTGGTCACCGCGTCGGCCAGCCGGCGGCGGCTGCAACCGATCCCGCCCTCCGCCGATTGGCGCTTTGACCTCGCCGAGGGATGCCCGGCGCATTGCCAGTACTGCTACCTGGCCGGGTCCTTGGCCGGGCCGCCGATCGTGAGGATCTACGCCAACCTGCCCGAGGTGCTGGCTGAACTCGCGCCGGCGCTGGGCCATGGCGCCGTCACGTCGGTGTCCCCGGCGCGCGCGGCCGAGGGAACCACGTTCGAGTGCTCCTGCTACACGGACCCGCTGTCGATCGAGCACCTGACCGGCGGGCTTGCCGCCTGCATCAGCCATTTCGGCGCTTGGGATGCCTCGGCGCAGCTCCGTTTCACCACGAAGTTCGATGCGGTCGAGCCGTTGCTCGGCTTGCGGCACGGCGGGCGCACCCGCATCCGCTTCTCGCTCAATGCAGTCGCGGCCGAGCGGCTGGAAGGCGGCGCGCCGCGCATGGCCGCCCGGCTGGCAGCCCTGCGCAAGGTGGCGTTGGCTGGCTACAAGGTCGGGCTGACCATCGCGCCGATCATGCGCCTGCCCGATTGGCAGGACGGCTACGACAGGCTGGTGGCCGACGCGGCGGAGGCGCTGGACGGCGTGCCAGGCCTGGACCTGACGACCGAGCTGATCACCCACCGGTTCACGCCGAAATCCAAGGCGGTGCTGAAAGGATGGTACCCTGGCAGCAAGCTCGAGATGGACGAAGCGGCACGCGCCCGGAAGTTCACCAAGTTCGGTTCAACCAAGTGGGTGTTCCCCAAGGAGCAAATGGCAGAGCTGCGCGGCGCGATGGAAGCCAGCCTGGCCCGAAGACTGCCTGCGGCGCGCGTGCTGTACTGGACCTGAGCATCAGATCCGCTTGGGTTTGAAGCTTAGCTCGACTCGACCTGGCGGCGCATGGCGGCGATCAGCTTCTCGACGTCGTTGCCGTTATGCGTGAGGTAGGAGGCGTAATCGCTGCGTTGGGTCAGGCGCAAGCTGGTGCCCTCCGCCACCACGTCCACGATCTTGGGCGCGCCAGACGACGTGCTAATGACCCACCTGACGTTGGTTGGAGCGGAATTAGGACGTTGCACGACGGTGCCGACATAGACTTCATCGCCGCGCACGCTGCTGTCGCGCATCGTGAAGGTCACGCCGCGGTAGTCACCGATCTTGCTGCTGATGTTGTTGACCAACACGGCATGGAATAGACTGGTGAACTCCTTGACCTGCTCCGGTGTCGCCGTGGTCGCAAACCGCCCAAGGCAGAAGCGGGCGATCGTGTCCACGTCCACCGCGCCATCGATCAAGGGGCGAAGCTGTTGCTGCTTTTCCGCCAGCGGCTGGTTGCTGTTGACCACGCCCACGAGCTTGGTGCCGAACTTCTCCACGAAGGCATCTGCCGCGCCAGGTTCCTCGGCCCGGAGGGAGGATAGTCTGGCCAGCACCAAAGTGGCCAAGCCGAAGGCAAGCAGGGTGCGACGGGTCAGCAACATCGTCGGCGTCATCCTTACTTCGCATACCAATTGGGCACGGTGCCGCGTTTCTCAGTCTCTACTTCATCGATCGTGCTTTCCCTATGCTGCCGGTAAAGGCTGCGAAAGGTCGCATACGGGTCGAGCGCCGTCTTCTTGATCGGGGATAGCTGGCCCAGCACCTGCTCGCGCGCATCCACTGCGCTCAGACCGATTCGAGCCACCTCCAGGGTGCGCAGGCCATGGCCGCTGGGCAGGTAGGTGAACGGATCGAACGCCGTATCGACCCCGAACCCGCCCGCGTCGCGCACATCGGACGGGCCTAGCACCGGGAGGAATAGGAACGGCCCTTCTGGGACGCCCCAGAGCGCCAATGTCGTGCCGAAATCATTGCTATGGTATGGATATCCGACTTTGGCCGCCACGTCGAACAGGCCGCCCACTCCCGCCGTCGTGTTGATGACGAACCGCATGAATGTATTGCCCGCCCGGCGCGGGTTGGTTTGGATCACGTCGTTGATGAACAGCACGGGGGTGGTCATGTTTTGCAGAAGGTTGTGGATCGGCTGGCGGACCACGCCGGGCACCACATACCGATAGGCACGGGCGACCGGCGCCAGAAGATAGGTATCCAGCCCGTCGTCGATCGCGTAGCCAACCCGGTTGGCCGGCTCCAGCGGGTCATTGTTCTCACGGTATTCCTTGACGGCTTCGGCATCGGATGCCGACGGCTTGGCGGCACATGAGGCTACGGTCCAAATGGCCGCGGCGGCGAGCAAAGAGCGGAGCAACGGGGGTGGCATCAAGGGTCCTTGAACAGGCTGCTGCCATGATGGAACAGGCAAAAGTGAAGGTTGTCTAGCATGGGCCAGCCAACGCGCTATGCCTGCAAGGCCATAACCGCCGCATTGTCACGCGACGGTGCTTGCGTTGCAGCAAAGGTACACACATCACTATGCCATGGACCAGCACACCCACTACGCGAGCCAGCCTACCCTCGAGCGCTGGCTGACCGGGCCTCGATTCGGCGCCTTGCCTGCCCCGATGGCAGGCGCGCGGCCGCCGGCGCTGTCCTTCGAGTTCTTCCCGCCGCGCACCGAGGCGCTGGAAGCCCAGCTATGGACCTGCATACGCCGGCTCGAGCGGTTGGCCCCGCGCTTCGTCTCCGTCACCTACGGCGCAGGCGGCAGCACGCAGGCGCGCACCCATGCGACAGTCAGCCGCATCGTGGCGGAAACCAGCCTGATGCCGGCGGCCCACCTCACCTGCGTGGGAGCCAGCCGGGGCGAGGTGGACGACGTGGCCCGGCAATACTGGGATTCGGGCGTGCGCCACATCCTGGCCCTGCGCGGGGATGCGCCGCCTGGGGAGCAGTATGCGGCGCACCCGCAAGGCTATGCTTACGCCAGCGACTTGGTGGCCGGGCTGAAGCGGATTGCAGACTTCGAGATCTCGGTCGCGGCCTATCCAGAGACGCACCCAAGCGCGTTGAGCCCGGCCGACGACATAGACAATCTCAAGCGCAAGCTGGACGCGGGCGCCACCCGGGCGATCACGAACTACTTCTTCGATGGCGGGATCTTCCTGAACTTCCTGGACCGCGCACTGGCCGCCGGCATCACGGCCCCGCTGGTGCCAGGGATCATGCCGGTGTCCAACTTCGCGCAGGCGGCCAAGTTCAGCGCCATGTGCGGCGCCAGCGTGCCAGGCTGGCTGGCCAACATGTTCGAAGGCACGGAGGACGACCCAGAGACCCGGCGCATGGTCGCAGCCGTGGTGGCGGCAGAGCAGGTGCGGCTGTTGCAGGCGAACGGCGTGGACGAGTTCCACTTCTACACGCTGAACCGGCCCGATCTCACCTTTGCCATCGCCCACATCCTCGGCGTACGGCCTGTGGCGCCGAAAGATGACACGGCAGTTCCGCTACGCTGCTAAAATACATACGATACCAGCGGCTTCGAGATTGACCGTCAAGCAGGGCCAGAGGCTCTGCCTTTGGACTCCTATTTTTTAATGAAACGGTTTTCAAAGGCCTCAGGCCTTCGGCGGGTCTCGCCGTAATGGCCTCAAGGTTCCAATTGCCTCCTTCAGGCAATTGGAATGGCCACGCAGGGAGAGCCTAGCCTCGCTTTCCGAAGGGTTACTTCTGAAGCCACTGAATCACCTGCTTAAAACTGATCGGCAGGCTTCCGTTAGCCAGGCGTCCAGGTCCGCCCCACCCAGCCCTTTCAGCTCGACGGCGACCCAGGCGTGGTAGTCATCCAGCCAGTCGCGTTCCACGGGGCTCAGCAGTGCCAGGTCGATCAGCCGGCGATCGAACGGCGCGAGCGTCAGCACCTCGAAACACAGGAAGGGCCGGGTGGCGTCAGGCAGGACGGCCGGCTGCACCAGCAGCAGGTTTTCGAGCCGGATTCCGTAGCTGCCCGGCGCGTAGAAACCTGGCTCGTTCGAGAGGATCATGCCAGCCTCTATCGGCACCGTGCGTGCAGCACGCGACAAGCTGACCGGCCCCTCGTGTACTGACAGGTAGCTGCCGACGCCGTGCCCCGTGCCATGGTCGTAGTCCAGCCCATCCGCCCATAACGGCCGCCTCGCCACCGCGTCCATGTGCGCCCCCGCCACGCCTTGCGGGAATACGGTCGTGGACAGGGCGATGTGGCCTTGCAGCACACGGGTGAACCGCCGGCGCAATTCCTCAGGCGGTGAGCCAGGCCCGATCCAGACGGTGCGGGTGATGTCTGTGGTGCCGTCCTCATACTGGCCGCCGCTGTCGATCAGGTAGGCTTCATCGGGTCCGATGGCGCGATCCGTTTCGGGCGTCACCCGATAGTGGATGATCGCGCCATGCTCCCCAGCGCCTGAGATGGCGGGAAAGCTCTCGCCACGGAAACCCGGCGCTTCCCGCCGGAACGACAGCAACTGGGCGGCGGCGGACGTTTCCGTCTCGCCTTCTGCCGTCTCCAGCCATCGCAGGAAGCGGCACACCGCCACTCCGTCGCGCTTCTGCGCCGCCCGCGCGCCGGCCTGTTCCACCGCGTTCTTGCTGGCTTTCGGCAGCAGGCAGGGGTCCGCCCCGTTCGCCACCACGGCGCCAGCACGGCGCAAGGCCTGGGCCACCGCAGCCGGAGCGTTCGCCGGGTCAACCCGGACGGTGCGATTCGCCAAACCCGCCAAGGCAGCCGCCAGTGCGGCCGGTTCCCGGCAGGAGACCGTTGGCCCCAGCCATTGCCGAGTGGCTTCCGGCAGCTTGCTCCCGGCGATGAACAGGTCGATGCGGGCGTCAGCGTGGACGATGGCGAAGGCGAGAGCCACAGGCACGAAAGGCAAGTCCGCCCCACGCAGGTTCAGCAGCCAGTTGATGCTGACCGGATCGGTGAGCACGCAGGCATCTTGCTTTGCCAACCGAAGCGCCTTGGCCAGTATCTCCCGTTTCTCGTCAGCGGCCTGCCCGGCGAAGGCCACAGGATGCGGCACGGCCGGGGCATCCGTCGGGGCCGGGCGATCCTGCCATATCAAGTCGATCGGGTTGGCTTGCAGGGCCACCATCTCCAAGCCGGCCTCGGTGTAGCGGGCCACCCCCTCCTCGCTGATGAGCCAAGGGTCATAGCCCAGCCGACGCGCGCGGGAGGCAGCCCAGGCAGGCGCCGGCTGATCCACGATGTGCAAACGGTCGAACACCGCGGCATCGGTTTCCTCGGCCAATTGCAGCACATAGCGGCCATCGGTGAACACGGCGGCTTCGGTCAAAAGCACGATGGCAAGCCCGGCGCTGCCGCTGAATCCGGTCAGCCAGGCCAGGCGTTCGGCCTCTGGCGGCACGTATTCGCCCAGGTGCTCGTCAGCGCGGGGCACGACCAATCCGTCGATGCTCCATTCGCTCAAGATGGTCCGCAAAGCTGCAACCCGGGCGGCTGACATGGATTATTTACATACCTTTAAAGATCATCATGCGTACGGCGCATGACTGTCGGCTCGGCTTGACGCATGACAATGATGGGGCGTGACGCATATTGCAGTGCAGTAGACGGGAGCAAGCACCATACGGCTGCCTCCGAAGCCCGCTGCGAAAATCAAGGCTTGATATCATGAACGCCTACGTCTCCCGCGAGGAGCTGGCCCAGCTTCCCGCTAACCGGCTGAGCTACCCAGAACATCATGCCGAGGATTTAGGCCAGCGTCATGCCGGCCGCCGCAATATTCTTGGTTTCATGGCGGCTTGGATCGAGCGGCAGCGGGCGTTCGCTGCCCTGGCCGGGCTGACTGACCGTGAGCTGCGGGACATCGGCCTGGACCGCGCTGATATCGGCCGTGTCTTCGAGCCAGATTTCGCGTTCCGCCGCGGGTAGACCGACTGCGGCTTCCAAGCAAGGCCACAGGCTCTGCCTTTGGACACCGCCAAAGGCAGGGCCTTTGGAGTCCTTTTGTTTAACCAAGAGATTTCCAAAGGGCCCAGGCCTTTGGCGGGTCTGGACAGAGCCCAGCTTTGCTTGCCAACAGGTTTGTGCCCAAGGCCACTGTCACAGATTAGGCTTTCTCAGCACTAGCGTCGTCCAGGTTCCCTCACTCAGGCGGCGCACCAGCACCAGCCCAACCCGGCGGTGCGCCGTGAGCACCATGGCGGCTTGACTTGCCAGCAGGCCAGCAAGGACCGCCGTTCCTCCGGGAGCAAGGTTGACCGCTAACTCGGCAGCCATGCCGCATAGCGGGCGAGCAAGGATGTTGGCGAACACCAAGTCGTAAGGTCCTCCCCTTCGGACCTGCGGCTGCCAGCCAGTTGCAACCAGGGAGCGCACTTGGGTCCGCAAGCCGTTGATAGTTGCGTTTTCCCGTGCCACTCGGACAGACCACGGATCGATGTCGGTCGCCAGCACGGGGCGGCGGAGCAGCTTGCTGGCCGCCATCGCCAATATTCCGGAACCGCAGCCGAGGTCCAGGATACGGCGGAGCCGTCGGCGAGCAACGATCTCCAACGCACGCAGACATCCCCGGGTCGATCCATGCTCTCCGGAGCCGAACGCCACGCCTGCATCCAGGGTAATGGTTATGCGTCCAGGCATGCCACCCGGGCCGAGATGGCTGCCACGGATGAGAAAACGCGTCGCCACCAATTGTTCGGGAAAGGACGAACGCGTGCGGGCAAGCCAGCCGCCTGCCTCGATCGGCCGCCGATGCACGACCGGGTGCTCGGCTGTGACCAATTCCGCCAACGCCAGCCCTGCCGCGAACTCCGCTTCACGGTCCCCGCGGGGCTTGACACCCTCGACCGTCCAACTGCGCAGGGCCTCGTCGGCCAGGAAGAAGCCGACTGTGCGGCAGGCCTGGCCCAGCGCAGCCTCAAAGGCTTCCAACGCCGCCTCGGACACTGTTACCGAAACGGTCTCGAGTTCAGCCCTCATCCAGTTGTATCATCGATCAGGCTAGTGCGCCGTGACCAGCCAGGCCATGGCCCTCGTCCGTCGCAGCCGCGCGGAAATACTGGAAGGCGAACACCCTGACGGCGCTGGTACGTCCGCCTTCGGACTGGTTGCCCTCAACTTTCTGCACGAGATCACCTAATGCCACGCGCTCGCGTTTGCAAATCTCCTGCAAGGCGTCCCAAATCTCTGGTTCCAGGCGCATGGACGACCTGCCGCGCGCTGCTATGATGTTACGGTTTACCAAACGGCTTTGCATCGTTCACACCCGTCTTAAAATTGAGCGCATGGCATTGTTGACACCGCATTAACGGATTGATTCATAAATTACAACTGTAAATAGCAGATCGTGCCCTATTTGAGACGATATCGACGGAAGAACGGTTCAGGTTTCGGCTGGAGAGCGCAACACGAGGGATAGGGCGTGCAACCCGTCGCGGAACTCCCCATGCAGAACGTCATGGACTGCCCTGGAGCGGCTCAGCCTGCTTTGGCCTGAGAAGGCGGCTGAAACCATGCGGATGGTGTAATGCGTCTCGCCCTTGGCAGTTGCACCAGCATGCCCGGCATGGCGCAAGCTGTCGTCGACCACATCCAACTCCGTCGGAGCGAACGTAGCGGTCAGTACGGCGCGAAGCCGGTCTTGTCGCATTTCCATGCCCCAGTATCGGCTGAATGCGCCTGGGGAGACAACCGCCAAGAGGACCAAGCGGCCTTGCTCCCGCAGCACCCCGGCGCACATAAGGACGGATGACCCGACGCACACCGCGACCCCGGGCCTACGCGCCCGATCCGGATGCGCCAGGCCGTCCTTGCGAGTATCCCAACTGCACCGAGCTGGGCGGCTACCGTGCGCCCAAGTCGCGCACCAGCCTCAACGAATACTGGTGGTTCTGCCTCGACCACGTGCGGACCTACAACGCCTCGTGGGACTTCTACAAAGGCATGTCGCCGATGCAGATCGAGGCGCAGATGCGGGCCGACACGCAGTGGCAGCGCCCAACCTGGCCGCTTGGCCGGCTGGGCGCACGCTTCCTGGACGAGGACGCCCTGCGCGACCCGCTGGAGACGCTGATGGCCAATCGCGGCCGCACCGCCGAACGGGTGAAACACACGGCGCCACCCGAGATCAGGGAACCGCTCAGCGCACTAGGCCTTGAATGGCCGGTGTCGCTGGATGCCGTGAAGTCCCGCTACAAGGAATTGGCCAAGCGGCACCATCCGGACGCCAACGGAGGCGACCGGGTCTCGGAAGAGCGGCTGAAGACGATCAATCTGGCCTATGCCGCCGTGCGCAGCCACTTGACAGCCGACCCGACTTTGGCTGCCACAGGGTAGCCCCCATCTGCCTACCGCCCGACCCTGCTCAGGAATCCATAGCCGATGACCAACGTCGCCACCCTGGCGGACACCCGCCCAGCCCCGACCTCCGCGATCGACGCGCCGGATACCCACGTGAGCGCCCGCGAGACGTTCGGCATCGACGTGAACCTGGAAGTCCCCGCGTTCAGCCTGCGCACGGAGCATGTGCCGGACCTGGACCCGACCTACCGGTTCGACCGGGAAACCACCGTGGCGATCCTGGCCGGGTTCTCCAACAACCGCCGCGTCCTGATCCAGGGCTATCATGGCACGGGCAAGTCCACCCACATCGAGCAGGTGGCGGCGCGGCTGAACTGGCCCTGCATCCGCGTCAACCTGGACAGCCACATCAGCCGCATCGACCTGATCGGCAAGGACGCCATCGTCGTGCGCGACGGCAAGCAGATCACCGAGTTCCGCGAAGGCATCCTGCCCTGGGCGCTGCAGCATGCCTGCGCCCTGGTGTTCGACGAGTACGACGCCGGCCGGCCGGACGTGATGTTCGTGATCCAGCGGGTGCTGGAGGTGGAAGGCCGGCTGACCCTGCTGGACCAGAACAAGGTGATCCGCCCGCACCGCTCGTTCCGCCTGTTCGCCACCGCGAACACGGTCGGCCTGGGCGACACCACCGGCCTGTACCACGGCACGCAGCAGATCAACCAGGGCCAGATGGACCGCTGGAACATCGTGGCGACGCTGAACTACTTGCCGCACGCGCAGGAGACGCAGATAGTCATGGCCAAGCTGGGCATGGACCCCAAGGACACGGCGCAGCGCAAGCGGACCGAGCAGATGGTGGCGCTGGCCGACCTGACGCGCGCTGGGTTCATCAACGGCGACATCTCCACCGTCATGTCGCCCCGCACGGTCATCACCTGGGCTGAGAACGCCAAGATCTTCGGCGACCTCGGTTTCGCCTTCCGCGTCACCTTCCTCAACAAGTGCGACGAGGCGGAGCGCTCCACCGTCGCCGAGTACTACCAGCGCTGCTTCAACGAGGACATCCCGACCGGAATCGCCGCACGCAAGGTCCTCTGAGGGTGAGCGCGAGCAAGGACAACGGCCGGACGGAGGACTTCAAGCGCGCGACCGCCGGGGCGCTGCGGGCGGTGGCCCAGGCGCCCGACGTGCAGGTGGCGTTCCAGCCGGGTCCGTCCGGCGTCGTCGGCCGCCGGGCCAGGCTGCCGCTGCCCACCCGTGCCCTGCCCCCCGGCGAGATGGCCAAGCTGCGCGGCGCGGCGGACAGCGTGGCGTTGCGCCTGCGCCACCATGACGAGGGCGTGCACGCCGCCCGCTCGCCCGGGCAGCGCGAGGCCAAGGATGTGTATGACGCGCTGGAACAGGCGCGGGTGGAAACGGTCGGCGCGCAGCACATGGCCGGCGTGTCCGCCAACCTGCGCGCCAGGCTGGCCGAGGAGTGCGAGGCGGAAGGCTACGACCGGATGACCCGGCGCGACCAGCTCCCCCTGCCCGCCGCGCTGTCCCTGCTGGCGCGCGAGCGGATGAGCGGGCAGGACAGCCCCGACGCGGCAAGCCGTATCCTGGGCGCCTGGCGCGACACCCTCGGGCCGGAGGCGGAAGCCGCCATGGCCGCCATGGCCGCCGCGCAGGACAACCAATCCGAGTTCACCCGCGCCGCGCGCAAGCTGCTGGCAGCCCTGAACCTCGCCGAGGCGGAGGTGGAGGCCGAGCCCGACGAGTCCGAGGACGAGGGCGAGGAGGGCGGCGAACAAGCCGGCACGCAGGACAACAGCCAGGACAGCCAGGGCGAGAGCCAGTCCGAGCAGGACCAGACCTTGGGCCAGCAGCCGGAGCAGATGGAGGGCCAGGCGGCGGCGGACGACGGGGAGCAGGCCGAGGAAGAGGAAGCCGCCTCCGCCGAAGGCGACGAGAAGCCCGGCGGCCCGCAGCAGCGCCGCGACCGTCCCGCAACCGACGACACGGCCACCTACCGCGCCTTCAACCGGGCCAACGACGAGGAGGTCCACGCCGACGACCTCTGCGACCCCGACGAGCTGACCCGGCTCCGCCAGCAGCTCGACCAGCAGCTGCAGCACCTGCAAGGCGTCGTCAGCAAGCTCGCCAACCGGCTGCAGCGCCGCCTGATGGCCCAGCAGACCCGGGCCTGGGAGTTCGACCTGGAGGAAGGCATGCTCGATGCCGGACGGCTGGCGCGCATCATCGTCAACCCGATGCTGTCGCTGTCGTACAAGCGGGAGCGGGAGACCGAGTTCCGCGACACCGTGGTCACCCTGCTGATCGACAACAGCGGCTCGATGCGCGGGCGTCCCATCACGGTGGCGGCGATGTGCGGGGATATCCTGGCCCGCACGCTGGAACGCTGCTCGGTCAAGGTCGAGATCCTCGGCTTCACCACCCGGGCCTGGAAGGGCGGCCACTCGCGGGAGCGGTGGGTGGCAGAGGGCAAGCCGCGCAACCCGGGCCGGCTGAACGACTTGCGCCATATCATCTACAAGCCGGCGGACGCGCCGTGGCGGCGGGCGCGCAAGAACCTGGGGCTGATGCTGCGCGAGGGCCTGCTGAAGGAGAACATCGACGGTGAGGCGCTGCTCTGGGCCTACCGCCGCCTGGTGGGCCGGCCGGAGCGGCGGCGCATCCTCATGGTCATCAGCGACGGCGCGCCCGTCGATGACAGCACCCTCTCGGTCAACCCGGGCAACTACCTGGAGCGGCACCTGCGCGACGTGATCCGTGAGATCGAGAGCCGTGACTTCGTGGAGCTGATCGCCATCGGCATCGGCCATGACGTGACGCGCTACTACCGCCGTGCGGTGACCATCGTGGACGCGGAGGAGCTGGGCGGCACGGTCATGAAGAAGCTGGCCGAGCTGTTCGACGAAGGCTCGGGGGCCGCATGGAGCCGGGCCAGCATGGAACGGGCACCGCTCGTCGCCTGACTTGGAGAGCAAGGGTGGGCGCTGCCCAAACCCGCCAAAGGCCTGAGGCCTTTGGAAACCGTCATATTAAACAAACGGATTCCAAAGGCTCTGCCCTTGGTGGAGTCCAGAGGCAAAGCCTCTGGCCTTGCTTGACGGTCGCTCTCAGAAGCCTTTGGTATAAGCTGCCAGCGTGCTGATCCAACCGCCGCCCCGCCCCGACCGCAACCAGCAGCTCGTCTCCCGTCCGACCCGGCGTCGCCGCCTGCTGCGGCCGATGATCATCGGCTCGCTGATCGTCCACCTGCTGATCCTGCTGGTGCTCATCCTGCGGACGCCGGCGGTGCCGACCCTGCCACAGGCGGCAGCGCCCGACCAACTCGCCATGGTGTACGAGAGCGCCGGCGAGAAACAGGCCTCGACGCAGGCGTCCGCCCCGTCCAAGCAAGCGTCGGTGGCGCTGGGAAACCCCGACGTGCCCGTGGCGCCGCCGGAGCCGGACACGTCCTTGCCGGCGCCGGTCCAGCCGGAAACGCCGCCGACCCCGCCGCCGCCCGGCGCGCAACCGGAGCCCCCGCCGGAGCAGCCC
>CAXTPP010000030.1:29599-30085 GCA_964246185.1 uncultured Acetobacteraceae bacterium | reverse complement strand
CTCCGCGCACAGCCGCTCCGTGCCGAACCCGGTGTTCGAGCAGCTGAAGGTCCGCGAGATCGACGCCGAGAGCAACCTGGCCTCGCTGCAGCGCCAGGCGGGCGAGGCGGCGGACCAGGAGGCGCGGCTGGCGGACATCGCGCGCGGCGCGCCGGGCGTGCAGGCGCAGTTCACCAACCTCAACCGCGACTACGACGTGCTGCGCAAGAACTACGACGAGCTGCTCGCCCGGCGGGAGTCGATGCGGATCGGCTCGGCGGCCGACGAGGAGGCGGACAAGGTGAAGCTGCGGGTGGTGGACGCCCCGCAAATCCCGAGCGTGCCGATCGGGCCGAAGCGGCTGCTGCTGACGGCGGGCGTGCTGGTGGCGGCGGGCTCGAGGCTGTACCAGTTCAAGCGCACCACGGGCGTGCGGCGCCACCACGCGGACGACAGCGCGGTGCGCTTCGCCGCCTTCAACGCCACGCGCCTCACGCTCATCACCGT
>CAXTPP010000030.1:0-29589 GCA_964246185.1 uncultured Acetobacteraceae bacterium | reverse complement strand
GGGGTGGGCGCGGGCTTGGCGCTGGTGTTCCTGCTCGTCCAGCTGGACACCTCGTTCTACTCCGTCCAGGGCCTGCGGGACATCGGGCTGCCGGTGCTTGGCGGCATCTCGATGCAGGCGAGGCCGCGCAAGGTGGTGCGCGGCGCCGGGTTCGCCGGGTTCGCGGCCGGGTTCGCGCTGCTCCTGGTCGTGTTCGGCGGCTTCGCGACGTATCCGATGTGGCTGCAGAAGGTCCTGTGATGGAACCGCGAACCTCCCATTTGATCGAGCGTGCGGCCAAGCGGATGGGCGGCCGGGAAGGCGCCGCCGCCGGGCTGCTGGACGAGCAGCCCGGCTCCAGCCCGCCGCCGGTGGCCCCGCCGGAGCGCGAGATCGTCGTCCCGCGCTCCCAGGACCCGGCTTTGCAGAGCCTCGCCGACGACATCGCCATCCCCGTGGCGCGGATGCAGGTTCCAGCCCAACTTGCCCCGGCCCAGCCTCCTCCGGCCCAGCCTGCTGCGGCCCAGCCGGTTCCAGTTCGACCTGAGGCGAGGCCCGCCCCGGCCGGCATCGACGCGGCCATGCTGAAGCGGGCGGGCATGATGGACTGGGCCAACATGCACGAGCGCCTGTCCGAGGAGTTCCGGATCGTCCAGGGCCAGGTGCTGCAGGCGGTCTCGGTTGCGGCGGCCAGGCCCACCGCGTTCGCCAACCTGGTCATGCTGACCAGCGCCAAGCCCGGCGAAGGCAAGACCTTCTCGGCCCTCAACCTGGCCGGCAGCCTGGCCAGTTGCAGCCACAAGCCGGTCATCCTGGTGGATCTGGACCCGCAGCGCTGCACCCTCAGCACCGCGCTGGACCTGCTGGCGCGGCCGGGCCTGCTGGACATCGCGTACGACAGCCGTCTGCCGATGGCGGACGTGCTGATCGGGAGCGCCCTGCCGGACTTGCGCGTGCTGCCGGTCGGCCAGCCCCGGCCGGATTTGCCGAGCGGGGGCAAGCCGATCGTCACCGCGCTGGAGCGCCTGTGCCGCGCCCACCGGGACTGCCTGATCGTGCTGGACACGCCGCCCTGCCTGTCGAGCAGCTATCCCAGCATGCTGGCGCCATTGGTCGGCCAGGTCGTCATGCTGGTGGAGGCGCAGCGGACGCAGCGGGCGGAGGTGGAGTCGGCGCTCGACCTGATCGAGGCCTGCCCGACCGTGATGCTGCTGCTGAACAAGGTGCAGATGACCGCTAGCGACACCTTCGGGGCATACGGCTATTGAGGCGACCGAGCGGGTCGGAGTTCAGCGCGCCATGACCAAACGCCGTGCCTTGCCAGCCGCCCGCCTTGCCCTGTGGTCCAGCGCGGCAGGGCTCGCGCTGCCGGCCGCCGCGGGCGCCGACATCCTGCCGCCGGCTGACTTCCTGGCGCCCACGCTGGCGCCGGTCAGCCCGAACGCCGAGGGCGGCAACTTCCGCTCCGTCGTGGATGGGTTGCTGGGCGACAACACGCCGGAGGACCGGGCGTTCACGCTCACCCCGTCCATCGGCGTGCAGGAGCTTGTCACGGACAACGTGTTCCAGGTGGCGAACCCCCGCCAGGCGGACTTGGTGACCTCCATCCTGCCCGTCCTGAGCCTGAGCGGCCAGTCGCGCCTGATCCAGGCCAACGTCACCTACGCGCCGCAGGTGCAGCTCTATGCCGCCACCAGCCAGCAGGACCAGGTGGCGCAGTTCTTCAACGGCTCCACGCAGGTCACGGCCGTGCCGGACACGCTGTTCTTCACCGGCCATGCCTATGGCAGCCAGCAATCCGCCGTCGGCGGCTACGGCCAGAGCAGCCTGCCGTTCTACAGCAACCAGAACCGGATCAACACCCTCTCGTTCGACGCGTCGCCCTACGTGACCCACCGGTTCGGCGGGCTGGGCACGGCGCAGGCGGGCTACGTGTTCAGCTACACCGACATCGCCGGCAACGCGCCGTTCAACTCCCTGGTGACGCCGCTGCAGCCGCCCAACCGGCTGCTGCTGACCAACCCGCTGCTCGCGCAGAACTTCGCCAACGGCAGCACCGTGTCCAACGAGGAGTACGCCTCGCTCACCACGGGCGAGAACTTCGGCCGCTTCAACGACAGCCTGCGGGTGGACGCGGTGCAGTATTCCGGCACCGGCAACACCGTGCTGGCCGGAGCCTACAACAACACGGTGATCGACAACGCCGGCTACGGCATCAACCGCACGGTGGCGGCGCTCGGCAGCGTCGGCTACGAGGACATCAACTACGGCGGCACCAACCCCTACCGGATCAACGACATCATCTGGAGCGGCGGCGTGCGTCTGACGCCGAACGAGCGCAGCACCATCGTCGTCAGCTACGGCCACCGCGACGGCTTCAACTCGCCGCAGGCCAGCGCATCCTACGCGGTGACGGCGCGGCTTCGGGTGTTCGCCAGCTACACGGCCGGCCTGACGACGAGCCAGCAGCAGATCCAGAACAACGTGGATTCCACCACCGTGGACCAGTACGGCAACAGCATCGACACGGCCACCGGCGCGCCCGCCCTGATCTCGGACCAGCTGCTGCCGCTGCAGAATGCGCTGTTCCGGCTTTCCCAGTTCTCCGGCACCGCGGTCCTGAGCTACGACCGGGACATATTCTCGCTGAACGCGCAGGTCGAGCAGCAGAAGTTCATCAGCAGCGGCTTCGCCGGGCTCGGCTTCTCCAACCGCGGCGTCTCGGGCACCGGAAGCTGGACGCACGAGCTGTCGCCGGTGCTGTCCGGCACGGCGTCGGTGTTCTACAGCAGCATCACCTCAGCCACCATCCCGGTCACGTCGTATCAGACGCTCGGGCTGAACCTGCAGACCGGCTACGCTTTCAGCCCCACGTTAACCGGTACGGCAGGATATTATGGCACATATCAGTCCGCCAACGTGGCTGGGCAGAACATCCTGGTGAACGCAGTCCTCGTCGGCCTTCGCAAAAGCCTGTAAGCAGCCATACCTATGTACGCAAAATTCTACGGCCTGACGGGTCTGCCGTTCCAGCTGACGCCGGACAGCCGATTCTTCTTTCGCAGCGCCGGGCACTCGCGCGCCGTCTCCCACCTGATCTACGGGCTGGAGCAGCAGGAGGGCTTCATCGTCATCACCGGGGAGATCGGGGCGGGCAAGACCACCCTGGTGGAGCTGCTCTGGTCGCGGCTGGACTCCGCGTCCTACGTGATGAACCGCATCATGACGACGCGGGTGTCCGCCGACGACCTGATGCGCCTGGTCGGCAGCGGCTTCGGCGTGGCGGATGCGGCAGACAAGGCGGCGCTGTTGCGGCTGACGGAGGCGAAGCTGCGCGAGGTGCGGGCCAGCGGCCGCCGGGCGCTGCTGGTGATCGACGAGGTGCAGAACCTGTCGGTCGAGGGGCTGAAGGAGCTGCGGATGCTCTCCAACCTCGCGGCCGACGGGCGTTCCCTGCTGCAGATCATCCTGCTGGGCCAGCCGGAGTTCCGCCAGACCATCGCCAGGCCCGAGCTGAGCCAGGTGCGCCAGTGCGTGCTGGCGTCCTACCACTTAGGCCCGCTCACGCTGGCGGAGACGCAGGCGTACGTGGAGCACCGGCTCGCGACCGTGGGCTGGGACGGCCGCCCGGCGTGGCAGGCCGCGGCCTTCGCCAGCCTGCACCGGCACACCAGCGGCATCCCGCGCCGCATCAACCGGCTGTGCTCGCGCCTGCTGCTGCACGGCGCGCTGGAGGAGAGCGAGCTGATCACCGCCGCCATGGTGGAGGAGACCGCGGCGGAGCTGGACGGGGACATCGGCGTGGAGGCTGGGGGCGAGAAGGCCGCGCCGGCGGCGGAGGCCGCGCCGGCGCAGCCTGCAGGCGACATGGCGGGCCGGATCGAGATGCTGCAAGGCATCCTCAAGCTGCTCGGGGCGACGGTGCCGTGACGCGCATCTGCAACGCGATGAGCGTGGACGTGGAGGACTACTTCCAGGTGCAGGCCTTCGCCGGCGCCGTACCCCGCGCCGAGTGGGACGCGACGCCGCGCCGGGTCGAGGCCAATACCGACCGCATCCTGCAGCAGTTCGACGGCGCCGGGGTGCGCGCCACGTTCTTCACCCTTGGCTGGGTGGCGGAGCGGCATCCGGCGCTGGTCCGCCGCATCGTGGCCGCCGGGCACGAGCTGGCCAGCCACGGCTACGACCACGTCCTCGCGCACCGGTTCGCCCCGGCCGAGTTCGGCGAGGATGTCGGCCGCACCCGGCGCATCCTGGAGGACATCGGCGGCGTGCCCGTCACCGGCTATCGCGCGCCCACCTTCTCCATCGGGCCGCGCAACCCGTGGGCGTTCGAGCAGCTGGAGCGGCAGGGATACCGTTACAGCTCCAGCGTGTTCCCCATCCGGCATGACCTGTACGGCGTGCCGGACGCGCCGCGCGCACCCTACCGGCCCGGCGCCGGCAGGCTGTGGGAGCTGCCGATGACCACGGTGCGGCTGCTGCGGCGCAACCTGCCATGCTCCGGCGGCGGGTACTTCCGGCTGCTGCCCTACCGGCTGTTCCGCCTCGGCCTGCGGCAGCTGAACCGGGCCGAGCAGCGGCCCGGCATCTTCTACTTCCATCCCTGGGAGGTGGACCCGGGCCAGCCGCGCATCGCCGGGGCCGGCCGCATGTCCCGCTTCCGCCACTACGTGAACATCGGCCGCATGTCCGGCCGGGTGGACCGCCTGTTGCAGGACTTCGCCTGGGACCGCATGGACCGCGTCTTCGCCCCCCTGCTGAACGACGGGTGACCCGGTGGCCGTGACCTGCCGCCCGCTGGACCCGGCGGCCGAACCCGCTTGGGACGCGTTCGTCACCGGGCAGCCCGCCGGCACGTTCTTCCACCTGGCCGGCTGGGGCCGCGTGATCGGCGGCGCGTTCGGCCACCCCACCCACTACACCCTGGCCGAGCGGGACGGCGCCATCACCGGAGTGCTGCCGCTGGTTCACGTCCGCAGCCGCCTGTTCGGCAATGCGCTCGTGTCCAACCCGTTCTGCGTCTATGGCGGCCCGCTCGCGGCCGATGCCGAGAGCGCCGACGCGCTGACCGCCCACGCCGCGGCGCTGATGCGCAGCACCGGCGTGCCCTCGCTGGAGTTCCGCTTCCTCCATGCGGAGCCGGCGCGCGAGGGCTGGGTGTCCCGCGCGGACGAGCTTTACGTCACCTTCCGCAAGCCTATCGTGGCCGATGCGGAGGCCAACCTGAAGGCGATCCCGCGCAAGCAGCGGGCGGTGGTGCGCAAGGGCATCCAGAACGGGCTGCAGGCGGTGCAGGACACCGGCGTGGACCGGCTGCACGCCATCTACGCCGAGAGCGTGCGCAACCTCGGCACCCCCGTGTTCTCCCGCCGCTACTTCCAGCTGCTGCGGGAGGTGTTCGGCGACCGGGCGGACGTGCTGACGGTGCTGGACGGCGGCCGTCCGCTCGCCTCCGTGCTGAACTTCAGCTTCCGCGACGAGGTGCTGCCCTATTACGGCGGCGGCGCCGCGGCGGCGCGCACCCGGGCCGCCAACGACTTCATGTACTGGGAGGTCATGCGCCGGGCCGGCGAGCGCGGCTGCCGGCTGTTCGACTTCGGCCGCAGCAAGGTCGGCACCGGCGCGTTCGCCTTCAAGAAGAACCTCGGCTTCGACCCGGCGCCGCTGCACTACCGCACCCTGCTGCGGCCCGGCGCGTCGCTGCCGGACCACAACCCGCTGAACCCGAAATACCGCCTGTTCATCGCCGCCTGGAAGAAGCTGCCGCTGCCGGTGGCCAAGCTGATCGGCCCGCCCATCGTGCGCGGCATCGGCTGACCCGGTGCAGGACCTGCTGTTCCTCTGCCACCGCATCCCGTACCCGCCGGACAAGGGCGACAAGATCCGCGCCTGGCACATGCTGCGCCACCTGGCGCAAACCCACCGGGTGCATCTCGGCTGCCTCGCGGATGACCCGGCGGACCTCGCCCACCTGCCGCTGCTGCGCCGGATCTGCGCCAGCGTCGAGTGCCCCAGCATCGGCAAGCGCCGCCAGCGCCTGCACGCGCTGGCCCGGCTGCGCCCCGGCCGCCCGTTGACGCTCGACTACTTCCACCACGCGGGCCTGCAGTCCTGGGTGGACCGCACGCTGGCGACGGGAGCGGCCGGGCGCGTGTTCGTGTTCTCCTCCGCCATGGCGCAGTACGTGATGCACCCTGCCATGAAGGTTGCGGGCGCGGCGGATACGGTCATGGACATGGTCGATGTCGATTCCGAGAAGTGGGCCACCTACGCGCAGCAGGCCCGCCTGCCGATGCGGCCGGTCTGGGCGCGCGAGGGCCGCACCCTGCTGGCCTACGAGCGCCGGGTCGCCGCCTGGTTCGGCCACACCCTGTTCGTGTCGGAGGACGAGTGCCGCCGCTTCGTGGCCCTGGCGCCGGAAAGCCAAGGCCGGGCGGGCTGGGTGGAGAACGGCGTCGATCTGGAGTTCTTCGCCGCGGCCCACGCCGGGTCCTCGCCCTACCCGGACGGGTCCGCCATCGTGTTCACCGGCACCATGGACTACCGCCCGAACGTGGACGCGGTGGAGTTCTTCGCCCGCGCCGTGCTGCCGCTGGTGCGGGCGCGCCACCCGGCGGCCAGCTTTCACGTCGTGGGCGCCAGCCCGAACCCGGCGGTGCAGGCATTGGCGGCGCTGCCCGGCGTGTCCGTGGTGGGCCGGGTGGCTGACATCCGCCCCTACATGGCCCACGCCGCCCTGGCCGTCGCGCCGCTGCGGATCGCCCGCGGCATCCAGAACAAGGTGCTGGAGGCGATGGCGATGGCCCGCCCGGTGCTCGTGTCCCCGCAAGCGCTGGAAGGCCTGCGGGCCACCCCGGGCCATGACCTGCTGATGGCGGAGGAGCCGGGGGCGATGGCGGAGCGGGCGACGGAGGTGCTGCAAGGCGGCCATCCCGGCCTCGGCGCCGCGGCCCGCGCCACGGTCGAGCGGTCCTACTCCTGGGCCGCCACGCTGCAGCGGCTGGACCGGGTGATGGCGGCATGAACGTCCATGCCAGACTGGCCGCGCCGGCCGTGCAGCGGCTGCGCGCCGCGTTGCCCTCGCTGACGCTGGGCCTGGCCCTGCTCGGCCTGGCGTTCCATCAGGAGGTGGCGGCGGCCGTGTCGGTCTGGTCCGTGTCCACCGCCTACAACCACTGCTTCCTGGTGCTGCCGATCGCCGCCTGGCTGGCCTGGGAGCGGCGGGATCGGGTGGCCGCCGCCGCGGTGCGCCCGCTGCCCTGGGCGGCGCTGCTGGCGGCGCCGCTGGCCGTCGCCTGGCTGGCGGCCGAGCGGCTCGGGGTCATGGAGGGGCGGCAGTTCGTGGCGCTGGCCTGCACCGAGCTGCTCGCCCTGGCGGTGCTGGGCTGGCCCATGGCGCGCGCCTTCGCCGCCCCGCTCGCCTACCTGGTGTTCCTGGTGCCGTTCGGCGCATTCCTGACCGCGCCGTTGCAGGGCTTCACCGCCGGGTTCGTGGTGCGGGGGCTGAACCTGCTGCACATCGTCAACTACTCCGACGGCTACACCATCGAGATCCCGGAGGGCGTGTTCTTCGTGGCGGAGGCGTGCGCCGGGCTGCGTTTCCTGATCGCGGCGGTGGCGTTCGGCGTGCTGTACGCCTTCACGCTGTATCGCAGCCCGCTGCGCCGGGTGGCGTTCGTCGCGGCCTGCGTGGTGCTGGCGGTGGTGGCCAACGGCGTCCGCGCGCTCGGCATCGTGGCGGCCGGGCACTGGGTGGGCAGCGCGCAGGCCGCCGCCGCCGACCACATCATCTACGGCTGGCTGTTCTTCTCCGCCGTGTTGCTGCTGCTGATCGCCGTCGGCCTGCCGTTCCGCCAGGACGCCCGGCGGGAGCGCCCCTCGCCCGTGCCGCAGCCCCGCGTGCCGATCCGCCGCATGACGCTGCCAGCCCTCGGCGTCGGGTTGCTGGCCCTGGCAGGCCCGTTGCTCGCGGGCGGCTTGGACCGCGCCGCGGCGCGGCAGGCCGTCATCGCGCCGGCCGCCTTGCCTGGCTGCGAGGCAACCGGCCCCGGCTGGATCCCCGGCTGGATCAAGGACGAAGCGGCGCTGTCCGAGGCCGGCGCAAGCGGCCGCGCGTTCGCGTGCGACGGGGGGGTGCAGGTGCTGGCCATCGCGTTCCCGCCCCGCACCAACCCGATGGCCCTGCTGGCCGCGCAACGCACCCTGACGACGCTGGACTCGGAAGACGCGGACACCGTCACCCTGTCCGACGTGGGCGCTCCTGGTTGGCAGGGCGTGGCTTCGGCCAGCCTGCGCCAGGCGTTCGCCTCGGAGTTGTGGGCCGGCGGCCAGCCCATGGGCAGCGGTTTGCGCAGCCGCGTAAGGCAAGCCCGCGACAGCCTGGCCGGCGCGGACCCGGCGGTGATCTTGCTTGTGGCCCAGGCCGCCAACGTGAACGCCTTGCGGGCCTATCTGCGACGCGCCAACGCCGCCGGGCTGTCCGTGCAGATGGCGGGGCTTACTAACGGCGCACGGTGAAGGCAGGACAGCTGCACTATTTAGGAGGACACGGCCCTGATCCCAAAAGCAATCTTGCAGGATGCATTTGACGCCCGTGGGCACGATCCAAGCCCCTGGATCGCTGCGCCTTCGGATTGCGATGACGAAACGAGCCAGATCAAAGGTCATGCAAGCTGGTATCAGATCATCAAGCCGCCGCCATCGACGGCCAGGATCTGTCCCGTCACGTAGCTGTTGGACATCAGATAGACATACGCCTTTGCGGCTTCTGACGGCGCCGCGCCGCGCGGCACAGGCAGGGGCGATACCATCGACTGGATCATCGCCTCCGGCATCTCCTTCACCTGCTCGGTGAGGATGAGACCCGGACACACAGCGTTGACCCGCACCGGGGCGAGATCCATTGCAAGGCCAAGGGTCAAGTGTTCGACCGCGCCGCCGATGGCGGTTGCGATCGGCGTGCCTTTTCTCGGCCGATGTGTGAGCATGCCGCTCGTCAGCGTGACCGAGCCGTCCTGGGCGATCGTACGGCAGCCATGTTTGGCCGCCGCGAGCGCGCCCCAAAACCGCACCGTCAAGACCTCCCGCGCTTGCGTCAAATCGAGGTCTCGGGTGGAACTCAACATCGACCCGTTCCAGTCACCTGCCGTTATCGCCAGGTGATCGAACGCCCCGAGTTTTTCAAAGAAGCTGGCAACGTTGGTTTCGTCGCGTAGATCGACAGCATGACCAGTCGCACCGTGGAGGCGTTCGGCGGCCGTGCTGACGCTCGTCTCATTACTCGAACCAATGACGATGGAGGCGCCCTGCTCGCGGGCGAGTTCGGCTATGGCGAAGCCGATTCCCGTGGCGCCCCCGATGACAACCACGCGCTTGCCTTCGAGCGGCATCGCTGAGCTGGTCATCATTTTGCCCCCGCGACTGCGGACTTGGCTCCAAAGGCAGGCGTCATCTTTCCCATCTGCTTCAGCATGAACCCCGGAGCAACCCGGCTCATGACCTCCAGCACGTTGGCAAGGCCCGGGCGGATTTCGAGCTTGCCTGCTTCGATGCCGGCGATGGCCTTTCTAGCGAACACCGTCGCGTCCATCCCTTTCGGCACCTTCATTTCTTTCGCGAACTCCTCGCTCCTGAACAGCGGAGTCTCGACACCGGGCGGAATCAGCTCGACCACGGTGACACCGGCGTTCCTCATCTGCACACGCAAGGATTCGGTAAAGGAGTGAAGGGCGGCCTTCGCGGCGCTGTATACCGGCGATATCGGAAAAGGTATGAGGGCGCTGCCTGACGACACGTTGACGAGCAGGGCATTCTTGCGGGTCTTGAGATGCGGCATGAATTGCTGGACCATGCGGACCGGTCCGCTGAAGCAGATTTCTATCTCCCGCGTGATGTCCTCGATCTCCTGGTCTTGGTTGAACTTCTGCACACGCATGATCCCGGCGTTGTTGACGAGAGTGTCGAGGGCCGGAAACTGCGCAAGCACGCTTTCGCGCAGCTCAACGATTGCAGCGGGATCGCCGACGTCGCTTTGGAAGGTGTGCACGCCGGGGAGTGTCCGCTTGACGCGTTCCAGCTTGTCCTCGCTTCTGCCGGTTACGATGACAGTGTTGCGGCGATCGCGCCCAAGGAGCTGCTTTGCCAGCTCGAACCCCATGCCGCTGGTTCCACCGGTTATCAGGATAGTCCTGTTCTGGAGTTTCATCTGTGGCTTTTCCTTATTGTGAGTTTGTAGACTAACAGCGAAAATTATCTCGCTTTTGGCAGCATTTAGCTGCTCAGAGTAGGCGCACTTGCACGTATTATTGCTGTTTGAAGTAACTGTCCGAGCGTTCAAGTTCGGCAAGAAGTCCGGGCTGCGATGCCTGCCATCCAAGTCTTTCCTGAGTGAGCTTGCTGGATGCAGGGCAATGTATTTGGGCGAATTGGGCGAACCAGCCAAAGTGGTCGGTTGCCTCTTCTGGTGATTTGGAAACTACAGGGACGTTCAGGCGTCTGCCGATGATCTCGGCGATGTCTCGGAATGCAATCCCTTCTTCATCCACTGCGTGATATCGTGCTCCCGCGCTACCCTTTTTAAGGGCAAGGCTGAAGAGGTGAGCTGCATCGAGCACGTGTACAGCCGTCCACTGGTTGGCTCCGTCGCCCACATACGCGGACACGCCCTTGTCGCGGGCGATCTGGATAAGAGTTGGAACGAAGCCGTGATCACCTTCACCGTGCACGGACGGGGACAGACGTACCAGCGACACATGCACGCCCCGCTCCGCCAACGAGAAAGCAGCCTGCTCCGTGACGACCCGTGGGAAATCGTCCGGGGTGAAGATCGACACGTCTTCTTCGGTCGCGACGCGACCCGGCGTGACCAGGGCAGTGCCCGAGGTGATGACCAAGGGTCGGTCAGACCCTTCGAGCGCGGAACCGAGAGCCTCGATCGCGTGGCGCTCCACTTCGCAAACTTCCTTGAATTTCGTGAAGTCGTGGATGAAGGCGGTGTGGATCACGCCATCGGCTGAGGCGGCGCCACTCCGCAGGCTTTCCAGGTCCTCAAGGTCACCCCGATGCACCTCCGCGCCGGTAGCGGTGAGCGACTGGGCTGCCGCGTCCGAGCGAGCCAATCCAAGCACCTGATGACCTGCCTGAACCAACTGCTGGACGACCGCGGAACCGACAAAGCCTGTAGCGCCGGTAACGAAAACACGCATGTTCTAGCCCCTTTTGGGTTGCGAGCGGATTGTCTCGACTGAATTGGGGCCTTGCTTTAGGATGATAAAGGGAGAGATTTAACTAGTATGAATACTAATAGCGTCAGTGAAGCGTCACTTACCGACAACAACCCACTTGGGGTTTATCTCAGGGACCGTCGCGCAAGGCTTGACGCGGCTGCCCTGGGTCTTCCTCCGTCTCGCCGGCGCACACCGGGACTCCGGCGGGAGGAGGTAGCTCAGCGCGCGAGTGTCAGCACGACCTGGTACACATGGCTGGAACAGGGGAGAGGGGGCGCTCCATCGCCGGCCGTGCTCGACCGGCTTGCACGCGCGCTGGCTTTGACGGCCGGTGACCGCGAGCATCTCTACCTGCTCGCACAACGTCGGCCGCCGGAGGTTCCTTATGGGGTGGTGGAGCGTGTCAACCCACGGCTGCAAAGCGTGCTGGATGCTCTGGAGTTCTGCCCGGCCTTTGTGAAGAACAACATCTGGGACATCGTCGCCTGGAACCGTGCCGCCTCAGCCGTGCTGACCGACTACGGCGCGATCCCGCCCGAGCGGCGCAACGGGCTGCGCCTCCTCTTCACCGATCCCCGGATGCGGGACGCATACCCTGATTGGGAGGTCAACGCGCGCTTCGTGGTGGCGGTGTTCAGGGCTGACACGGCAAGGGCAGGAGCTTCGAAACATGCTGAAAAGCTGGTCGCCGATCTCTGCCGCATCAGTCCTGACTTCCAAGCGATGTGGCATGACAACGACGTTCGCCTGGATCAAGAGAAAAGCACCAAGCATATCGATCATCCCGTCGGCGGCGCGATCGCCTTGGACCACTCGACTTTCGCCGTCGATGGCCAACCAAGCCTTACGTTGATGGTTTTTACTCCGGCGACGCCGACCGACGCGGATCGGGTTCGCTTGCTAATTCGCAGATAGCAACCCTTTGTGAGACGCACACTCTCTATGGAATTTCGATAGCCCTCGACACAGCCAAGAGGGCCAGCGTTTGCCTGTTCCTAATTCGCCTACTGTCGCCAGCCAATTTCAGCCTCGTCAGCCGGCAGGCGCGCGCACTGCCCGGATGACAGCCATACGGCCCTGAACCCTACTATCGCTGACCCGGCGGCGGCAGGCTTTCCTGTTGCACGGGGGAAGGCGGCGGGGCGGTGCCGGCGGTCACCTGCAGCCAGTCGCCCAGCGAGCGTTTGACCTGGTACTCGAACTCCACGTTCATGTCGGCCATCATCTGCACCACGAAGTCGTAGAGCACGCCACGAGAATCCTCGTCGGTGTCGGTGCTGGTGCGACGCCGGGCCACACGCGCCTCGGCGTAGCCTGCCCGGTCGCCGCCTGCCCCGGCGAACACGTCCAGGTGCACGGCCAGCAGCCCGTCGATGCCGCCGGCGGCGCGTTGCAGGCTGGCGTTGTCGATCACGAACACCGCGCGCCCGGCGCTGCCGCCGGCGGAAATGCGGTCGTTGGCCATCTGTTTCAGCGCATCGGCCGGGCGCAGGGGGGAGGACGCCTCGACCGACTGGCCGGAGGGAGGGGCGGAGCGGTCGTCGATCTCGAGGCTGGCGACGTTGAGCCGGATCGGGGTGAGGAAGCCGTAGCTCGGCAGCGGATAATTGCGCGGCGGGCCGTCCTCCGCGCAGGCGGCGGCGAGCAGCGGCAGCAGCAGCACGGACCGGCGGGCGAACATGGGGCCTCCTCTGGACAGGGCGGCGCAACCTGCCATGGCGCACGCGCCCATCCAAGCCGCGGCCTATCAAGCGGGGGCGGTCAGCCCGGGTCAGCCCGCCCGTGCACCTCCTCGCGGCCGAAGTGGAACTCGTAGTTGCAGAACTCGCAGGTCATGACGATGTCGCCGGACACGGCCATGTGGTCCAGGTCCTCCGGCACGAAGCCTTCCAGGATGTCCGCCAGGCGGGCGCGGGAGCAGCGGCAGCCGTAGGCCAGCGCGCGGGGACGGTCGGCCGCCACGCCCTCCGCGCTGAACAGCCGCCAGACGAGCTGCTCGGCCGGCAGCGCGTCGTCCAGCATCTCGGCGTCCGTCACGGTCGCGGCCAGCACGGTGGCGGCGCGCCAGGCTTCGTCGGCGTCGTCCTCGGCGTTTGGCGCGTCGGACTCGATGCCGCCTTCGCTGGCCACCCGTTCCAGCACCAAGGCGGCGGCGCGCCAGCCGAGCGGAGTGCGCTCGCAGGACAGCCGCAGCGCGCATTGCAGCTGCTCGCTGGTTTGGAAGTAGTGCAGCGCCATGTCGGCCAGCGCGTCCCCCTCGATGGAGACGATGCCCTGGTGGCGCTCGCGGTCGGCGCCCTGGTCCACGGTGAAGGCGAGGTAGCCCTGGCCGAGCAGCGCGGCGGCGCTCGGTTGCGCATCCTCGGCGAGCAGGGCGGCCAGCTTCTCCGGTTCCGCCCGGGCGTAGCCGCGCAGGGCGCCGTCCTCGGTGCAGTCGGCCAGCAGCATCGGCACGGCGCCGTCGCCCTTGGCCTGCAGGCTGAACGAGCCGCGGAACTTCAGCGCCGTCGCCAGCGCCGCGGCCAGCGCCAGGGCCTGCCCGGTCAGCCGGGTGACGGCGGGGGGGTTGTCGTGCCGGGTCAGCAGCGCGTCGGCGAGCGGGCCGAGCCGCACCAGGCGGCCGCGCACCGGCCGGCCCGGCAGGTGGAACGGCGTGACGCCGCGGGGGACGACGATGTCGGGCACGTCGGGGCGGTTGGGATCGAGAAAGGCTGGCGTGGCGCTCATGCTGGCACAGATAGGACGCGATGCGGCGGACGGCTACCTCTGGCTAACGGTGGAAACCGTCACGGCCCGCCGCCGTTGCCACGTCCATCTGCAAGGGATGACGCTGTGACCGACACGCACGACACGGGTAAGCTGTGGGACATGATCAAGGCGATCGAGTTCGCCATGATGGTGACGGAGGACGAGGGCATGCTGCGCAGCCGCCCGATGGCCGTGTCCCAGACGGAGTTCGACGGTTCGCTGTGGTTCTTCACCAAGGCCAGCGCGCACAAGGTGACGGAGGTCGGGCAGGACCAGCGGGTCAACCTCGCCTTCGCGCATCCCGGCAAGCAGGACTACGTCTCGGTCTCCGGCACCGCGAGCCTGGTGCGGGACCGCGCCGCGATCGACGAGCACTGGTCCGAGCCGGTCCGCACGTGGTTCCCGAAGGGCAAGGACGATCCCGAGATCGCGCTGCTCAAGGTGACGGTGCAGCAGGCGGAGTACTGGGATGCGCCGTCGTCCACGATGCTGCACGCATACGGCTACGTGAAGGCGGTGGTGACCGGGGCATCGCCGGAGCCGGGTGGGCACGGCACGGTTTCCTTGAGCTAGCAAGAATCGGGGCTCTGCCCCGAACCCCGCCATAGGACAGTCGTCCTCTGGACACCTTTTTCAGGTCCGGATCAGCACGACGGAGATGTTGTCCCGCCCGCCACCCTCCAGAGCCGATGCCAGCAGTGCCGCAACGGCGTCGGCGACGCTGTTATAGCCGCCTAAGATGGCCGCGATGGCAGGGTCGGGCACCATGTTCCACAGCCCGTCGCTGCACAGCAGCAGCCGCTCGCCGGCAAGCATGGCCAACCGCCCGGCGTGCGGCTGAACCGGCGCAACCGCCCGCTGGCCGCCGAGGCTGTGTGACAGGACATGGGACACCGCCCCTGCAAAACCGGGGCAAGGCTGGGTGTCGTCGGTGCTGAGCTGCCGCAACCTTGCGCCGCCCAGGTGGTAGACCCGGCAGTCGCCGACGTTGAACCAGCAGGCTGACCCGGCGCTCATCGCCACGCCCGCCAGCGCGGTGGCCATGCCGCACGTTTCCGGCTCGGCCAGCATCACCTCATGCAGGCGTAGGTTGGCGCCGATGACCGCCTGCACGCAGCCGGCAGCGGCAAGGTCTGCCGCGACCTTGGCCGCCTCCCGGCTGGCTCGCGCGCCATGCGGACGGCTGCCGACGCCGTCAGCGACCACGAAGGCCTGCGTGAGTGCATCGTCCCAATGACCGGCGTATGGCGCGATGACCTCGCCCGTCAGCAGGGCGCCGGGCACGGCCACGGCGTCCTCGTTGCCGGGCCGGTGCAGCCCGCCCGTGGTGACCGCGGCGAACGTCCCGCCTCGCGTCATGCCGACTCCTGCGCGATGAGGCTTTGGCGGAACCGCTCGGCCGGGGCAGGGCGGCCGAAGAAATAGGCTTGCCCTTGGTCGCAGCCGAGGCTTTGGAGGAACCGGGCCTGCGCTTCGTCCATGATGCCCTCGGCCACGATCGTGAGGTGCAGCGCCCGGCCGGCGTTGACCACGGCAGCGGCGATGGCCGTGTCCTCGGCATGGCGGGGCACGCCGCGGAGGAAGGAGCGGTCTAGCTTGAGCGTGGTGAGCGGCAGCCGCTTGAGCGCCGACAGGCTGGCGTACCCGGTGCCGAAATCATCCAGCGCCAGCTCCAGGCCAAGGTCGCGGATTTCCGACAGGATCAGCAACGTCTCCACGCTCGCCTCCACGAGCATCGACTCGGTCAGTTCCAGCTCGAGCCGCTGCGGCGCCAGGCCAGACTCGCCCAGGGCCGTCCGCAGCTGCCCCATCAGCAGGCCGCCTGCGAGCTGCCGCGGGGAGACGTTGACCGACACGCAGGCGGCATCCCCCCAGCGCACGGCTTGCCGGCAGGCGGCGGACAAGGCCCAGCCGCCAAGCTGGTCGATCAGTTGGCTCCGCTCGGCGATGGGGACGAACACGGCGGGCGGCACCATGCCGCGGCGGCGGTGCGGCCAGCGGGCCAATGCCTCGGCGCCCACGATGCGGCGGGACGCGAGGCAGACCCGCGGCTGGAAATGCAGCATGAGCCCGTCATGCGCCAGGGCGTGCTGCAAATCCCGTTCCAGCCGCGCGTCCTCCAGTTGGCCTGGAGACGCGGCTGGCTGGCTGGCATCGGCGCAGGAAGGGACCGGCATGGCGAGTGTGCCCATAAGGGCCGGCACTGCACCACACGATGATGACCGCCGGGTGAACGCAGGGCACGGCTAACCGGGCGTCAACCAATCGGCCTCACCCTCACGATGGGCGAGAAGGACGGCAGCCGCATGCTTCAGGACAATACGGCACGGCAGGACGTGACCCTGCTGGCATCCTCCAGCGGCTTCGCCGTCCCCGCCCGGGAGGGCAGCCACGTGCTGGTGCTGATGGCCGACGGCGTGCCGGTGCGCCGCATCCCGCTGGGCGCGGAGCCGCTCGCGATTGGCCGCGTGCCGCCTTGCGGCCTCGTGCTGGAAGGCAGCGCCGTCTCGCGCCAGCACTGCCGCGTCGAGCTGCGGAACGACCAGGCCTGGGTGACGGACTCGGGCTCGACGAACGGCACGTTCGTGGGCGGCCAACGGGTGTGCGGGACGGCGGCGCTGCAGCATGGCGCGCTCATCCAGGTCGGCAGCCACGTGCTGTGCTACGAATGGCGGACCCGGCAGGACCTCGCGGACGCGCAGGCGGCCGAGCGGGATTTGCAGGGCGCCGCCAGCTACGTCCAGACTCTGCTGCCCAAGTCGCTCGGCGCCGGGCCGGTGCGGGCGGACTGGCTGTTCCTGCCATGCCGGGATTTGGGCGGCAACGCGTTCGGCTACCGCTTCCTGCAGCCCGCCATGTTCGCGGGCTACATGCTGGACGTGGCCGGGCACGGCACGGACGCGGCGATGCACTCGGTGGCGGTGATGAACTACCTGCGCCAGCACGCCATCCCCGGGACCGACTTCGCTGACCCGGCGAGCGTGCTGTCCGGCCTGGACGCCGCGTTCTGCCCGGACGAGCACAACGGCATGTTCTTCTCCATCTTCTACTTCACCTACGACCTGCCCGCCCGGCAGCTGCGTTACGCCTCGGCCGGCCGGCATCCCGCCTTCCTGGCCTCCCCCGCCGCGGATGCGCTGACGCTGGCCGGGGACGTGCGCGCGGTCGGGCTGGGCGAGCAGCCGCGCACCGCCGCCACGGTTGCGGTTGCCGCCGGCAGCCGGCTCATCCTCGTCAGCGACGGCGCGAGCGACATGCTGGCGGACAGCCACGCCCCGCTTGCCTTGCAGGAGTTGCTGCGCCGGCGGCCTCAGCCGGGCATGCCCGAGCCGTCGCGCATCCATCAGGCGATCCACGACGCGCTGGGGACGCGGGAGTTCGCGGAGGATTTCACGGCGCTGGCGTTCGAGTTTCCTGGCTGACAAACCGTCGGGGGGTTGTGCCGGGCCGGGGTTGCAAGCACCTATGAGGGCGAGGTTGCTGGAAGCTCCGCGATGCAAGACACCGTCACGACGAACCGCACGGAAACCGATCTCAAGCCCGAACGGCCGAAGCTGCACAAGGTCATCCTGGTCAACGACGACTACACCCCGCGGGATTTCGTGGTCACGGTGCTGCGGGCGGAGTTCCGGCTCGGGGATGAGCAGGCGCGCCGGGTCATGAGCACGGCGCACCAGCGCGGGGTGTGCGTGGTGGCGGTGTTCACCAAGGACGTGGCGGAGGCCAAGGCGACCAACGCCACCGACATCGCCCGCAAGAACGGCTTCCCGCTGCTGTTCACGACCGAGCCGGAGGAGTAGCGCGGACCATGGCGTGAGCGAGGCGCTGTGTCTGTCCGACCCCGACCGGAACGGGGTGGAGTTCTACTGGGACCGCGCGGCGGAAGCGGCCATGCGTGGCGGACGGCTCGCTCGCGATGTTCACCCGGCGGCTGGATCATGATGTCCTGTTGGGAGAGGGTCAGGGATGCAATCGCGTAAATTGGGCCGCAATGGCCCGGAGCTGTCCTCGGTCGGCCTGGGCTGCATGGGCATGTCGGCCTTCTACGGGGGCCGCGACGGGAACGAGAGCGTCAGGACGCTGCATCGTGCCGTCGAGCTTGGCGTCACGTTCTTCGACAGCGCGGACGTTTACGCGCACGGCATCAACGAGGAGCTGGTGGGCCGCGAGCTGAAGGGCGTGCGCGACCGGGTGTTCGTCGCCACCAAGTTCGGCAACACCTGGAACCAAGGCGGCGAGCGGACCGGGATCAGCGGCAGGCCGGACTACGTGCGGTCGGCCTGCGACGCCAGCCTGAGGCGGCTCGGCCTGGACGTGATCGACCTCTACTACCAGCACCGGGTGGACCCGGGCACGCCGATCGAGGACACGGTGGGTGCGATGGCCGGGCTGGTGCAGGCCGGCAAGGTGCGCTTCCTGGGCCTGTCCGAGGCCGCGCCCGCGACCATCCGCCGCGCCCATGCCGTGCATCCGATCACGGCGTTGCAGACCGAGTACTCGCTGTGGTCGCGTGACCCGGAGGCCGAGATCATGCCTGTGCTGCGGGAGCTTGGCATCGGCTTCGTGCCCTACAGCCCGCTCGGGCGCGGCTTCCTGACGGGGCAGATCAAGTCGATCGAGGACCTGGACCAGGACGATTGGCGCCGCACCTCGCCGCGGTTCCAGGGTGCGGCGTTCGCCGGCAACCTCGGCCTGGTCGAGAAGATCCGGGCCATCGCGGCGGCGAAGGGGTGCACGCCGGGGCAGCTCGCGCTGGCCTGGGTGCTGGCGCAGGGCCAGGACGTGATCCCGATCCCGGGCACCAAGAAGGTCCGCTACCTGGAGGAGAACGTGGCAGCTTCGAGCCTCGTCCTGAGCGAGGCCGAGCTTGCGGCCATCGACGAGGCCGTGCCCGCGGGGGCGGCGGCCGGCTCACGCTACGCACCCGAGGGGATGCGGGCGGTCAACGGCTGACATCGGCGGCGGCTTTGGCCCCGCCAGCCGCAGAGCTGCGCTGCAACGGTCCCGAAAGCGGCCGTCACCGGGCAGGCCCGTGCACGCCGGCATCCGGGCTGCCGCCGGGAAGGCGCGCCATGCCCGGCAGCAAGGCGATGCAGTCGCGGAACCAGCGTTGAGCCGGATGCAGGTCGTTGCGACTGTGCCAGAACAGGATGAACGGCACCGGGTCCAGCTCGAACGGCGGGGCCAGCACACAGAGTTCGCTGGCATGGCCTGACGCCTCGACCACCCCGCGCAGCACCGTGGCGATCATGTCCGAGCGCGCGACCAGGGTCGGCACCGCATACATCTGCGGAAGCGTGAGGGCGAGACGCCGCTTCATGCCCAGCTTGGCCAGGGCCGCATCGACTTGCCCGAAACGCTCGTTCTCGGGCGACACGAGCAGGTGGGACAGGCTGAGGAAGGTCTTGAGCTGCAACGGCCCAGTCGCCGCCGGGTGGCCGCGCCTGAGGATGCAGACGAAGCGCTCCTCGAACAGCGGGCGGGCCAGGATGCGTCCTGCCGGATGCGTCGGGTGCACCCCGATCGCAAGATCGACCTCGCCCGCATCCAGCATCGTGACCGCGTCGTCGCGGGCGGTGATGCTGCGGACGCGCAGCGTGATCCCCGGTGCGACCTCCCGCAGGCGTTCGACCAGGCCGGGCAGGAGCACGAAGGTCGGGTGCTCCGAAAACCCGAGGTTGAGGGTGGCGCTGGACGACCGGGGATCGAACGCCCGGGTGAACTCGAGGGTGCGCTGGATGTCCGCCAGCGCCTGGCCGAGGGGTTCGGCAAGGTCCAGCGCGCGCGGGGTGGGCTGCAGGCCGGCGGGGCCGCGCACGAACAGCTCGTCCTGCAACAGCGCCCGCAGGCGCGACAGGGCCGCGCTCATGGCAGGCTGCGTGCGGCCAATGCGGGTTCCCGCCCGGGTGACGCTGCGCTCCGCCATGAGCGCGTCGAAGGCGACCAGCAGGTTGAGGTCGATCCCGTGCAAATCCATGCCGTGGATGTTGGCCACGGCGCGCCGAAGTTCCATCCATGCCGTGGATGGCCAGACATACGATAAATCGATTTCACCCATGCGCTGCCGAGAGCCATTTCCGCAGCACTGGACATGGAAGGGCGGACGATGGGCAGCACTGCGGACGAACCGAACGTCACCGGCTTGACAAGGCAGGAGCGTGTTGCGGTCGAGACATTGTATCGCGCTTTCCAAGGCAAGCCCGAGCTGCTCGACCAGGCGATCATGCTTGACTGGCAGGACATTCCCCTGGCGCCGGGCCAGCAGCCCGGCCGCGAAGGCATGAAGTCCCTCATCGCCGGCTTCGCCGCGGCGTTCCCCGACGTCGAGATCACGGTCCATGAGATCATCGGCGCGCCAGGCCGTGCCGCGGTGCGCGCCGAGATCACCGGGACCCACAAGGGCGAATGGTTCGGCGTCGCACCGACCGGCAAGGCCTTCCGCATGGCGCTGCACGAGTTCCATCGCATCCAGGACGGCCAGATCACCCATACCTGGCATCTCGAGGACTGGTTCGGCTGGCTGTCCCAAGTCGGCGCGTGGCCGGCGCCACAGCCGGATACGCTGCCCCGCTGACCCTTGAGGAGGACGCCGACGCCGGATGTCGGCCTGACGAGGTACTCGTGCGCGTGACGGCGGCGGCCCTTGGCCCGCTCGACGTGCAGCTTCGCGACGGCAGGGCTCGCGATGGTCCCACTAATTTCAAGAAACCTTGAAGGCAAGCGTCAAGGAAGCCAGGCCAGAGGCTCTGCCTCTGGACTCCGCCAAAGGCAGAGCCTTGAATCCTTTTGTTTGATGGAAGGAATCCAGAAGGCTCGGGCCTTCGCTGCTCAGCTTGCTGGGCGCGACCGCATGGCCAACCACATCCGTCCATGCCGATGCATCATTCCTGGGGCCGGACGTGGTAGACGACCAAAGGCTCCGAGTCCCCGCTCGGCCGGCTTAGCAGCTCGGCTTCGATGGACACCGCCTCGCTGTCCTTGATCGCATCGAGCACGGCTTGCGGGTCCGCTGCCACTGCCATGGCCGCGGCTTCCTCGTCCACGCGGTTTCTCAGGCTCGGGCTGTCCCGGCGCATCTCCTCCAGCAACGCGATGATCTTGGCCGATTTCTGCTCGCTGAGGATGGCCAGCTCCAGGGTGAGCTGCTCGCGGTAGCCAGCCAGCTGGTCCTCGCGCCGCTGCGTGGTGAGGATGAGCACGGTGACGTAAAGCGCCAGCACCGCCAGCGCGCCTTGGAGCCACCCGAACGGCGGCGGGTCCCATGCGGGTTTCGCCGACACCATGAGAACCAGGTTGGCCCCGACCCAGAGGGCGATGGCCGCTGTCATGGCGGCAAGGAAACGGGGACGGCCGACCGTGGCCGTCAGCCGGTCCACCATGCGCTGCATCGCCCCGGCTTCCTGCCGATGGTCGGAGTGCAGCTTGGCGATCGCCTTGATCGTGTCTTCGATGTGAGCTGGCAGGATCGGCGTTTCAGCAGTCATCGACCAGACCTCCATTGCGGCAGCCGTTCGCTGGGCCTACGAGGGGATATTCGCAATGCGGGTCGCGCGCACCCTGGCCGAGCTGGACGCCCACCTGCGGGAGCTGCCGCGGCTCGGTTTCGTGCCGACCATGGGCGCGCTGCACGCCGGGCACCTGGCGCTGGTCGCGGCGGCACGGGCGGGCGGGGCGGTGGCCGCCTCCATCTTCGTCAACCCGGCGCAGTTCGCGGCCAACGAGGACCTTGCCCTCTATCCGCGGGACGAGGCGGGCGACCTGCGGATGCTGGAGCAGGCCGGGTGCGACATCGCCTGGCTGCCGCAGGTGGACGCGATGTACCCGCCCGGCGACGCGACCTGGATCGACGTCGGCGGCCCGGCGCTGCGGTGGGAGGGCGATTGCCGGCCCGGCCATTTCCGCGGCGTGGCGACGGTGTGCGCCAAGCTGTTCGGCCAGGTCCGCCCGGCGCAGGCGTTCTTCGGCGAGAAGGACTGGCAGCAGCTGGCCGTGGTGCGCCGGATGGCGGCCGACCTCTGCTTGCCGCTCGGCATCGTGGGCGTGCCGACGGTGCGGGAGGCGGACGGCCTGGCGATGTCGTCGCGCAACCGCCGGCTGACGACGGCGGAACGCGCCCGGGCCGCCTTGCTGCCGGCCGTGCTGCGCCGCTGCGTGGAGCGGCTCGCACATGGCGTCCGGCCCGCGCTGGAGGAGGCGTCGGCTGCACTGACAGAGGCGGGTTTCGAGGTCGATTACCTGGCCCTGGTGGATGGCGAGACGCTGGACGCGCTGGAGGAGGTCCGGCCAGGCGCGCGGATCATCGCCGCTGCACGGCTCGGCGCGGTTCGGCTGCTGGACAACATGCCCGTTTAGCCGGCCAGCAGCGCGAGCGCCTCCGCCGGGTCCACCCGGCCGTCGTACAGGGCACGCCCGACGATCACGCCCTCGATGTTCGGGTGGGCGAGCGCGTGCAGGGCGCGCAGGTCGTCCAGGCTGCCCACGCCGCCGCTGGCGATCACCGGGATGGCGCTGGCGCTGGCCAGCTCCGCCGTCGCGGCCAGATTGAGGCCGCCCAGCATGCCGTCCCGCGCGATGTCGGTGTAGATGATCGCGGCCACCCCCGCCTCCGCGAACCGGGCGGCCAGGCCGGTGGCGGACAGGGTGGAGATGGCGGCCCAGCCGTCGGTGGCGACGAGGCCGTCCCGCGCGTCGATCCCCACCGCGACCTGGCCGGGGAAGCGGCGGGCGGCGTCCCGCACCAGCGCCGGGTCCCGCACGGCGGCGCTGCCCAGGATGACCCGGCGCACCCCCGCGGCCAGCCAGCGCTCCACGCCCGCCATGTCCCGGATGCCGCCGCCTAGCTGCACCGGCGCGGTCGCGGCAGCCAGGATGGCGGCGACGGCGTCGGCGTTGACCGCGTGCCCGGCGAAGGCGCCGTTCAGGTCCACTACGTGCAGCCAGCCGAACCCGGCCGCCTGCCACGCGCGGGCCTGGGCGGCCGGATCGTCCGAATAGATCGTCGCCTCGTCCATGACGCCGCGGCGCAGGCGGACGCAGGCGCCGTCCTTCAGGTCGATCGCGGGATACAGCGTCAGGGTCATGCCGCCCGGCTTAGCGGGGCCGGCGCCGGCTGTCACTTTGGCGGCAACGGCCCATCAGCCCTTGGCCGCGGCCTCCTGCCGGATGGCGGCGGCGAGCGCCGGTTGCGCGCGGCGGATTTGCGCCACGCGCCGTGCCGCGGCCGGGCCGGGGGCGGGATCGCGCTCCCATGCCTCGAGGAACAGCAGGTCAGCCGCCGCCGAAGCCGTCACGCCATGCGCCAGGACGCGGCGGAGGGCCTGCGTGTAGGCGATTGGGTGGCTCGGAATTTGGTCGGGCATCAAGACGGCTCCGTCGCGTCAGGCGATGGCAACGTGCCCTGTTTCCGATGTATCCGAGGTTAATAAAAAGAAAAAACTTGCTTAAGCAGACGCTGGTTCCGGGGCAGCCGTGGCTGTCGCGCCACGGCCGCCGGCAGGCTCAGTAACGGTAGAGGTCGTGCTTGAACGGGCCGGACACGGGCGAGCCGATGTACTCGGCCTGCTTCGGCGTGAGCTTGGTCAGCTCGGCGCCGACCTTGGCCAGGTGCAGCAGCGCCACCTTCTCGTCCAGGTGCTTCGGCAAGGTATAGACCTTGTTCTCATACTTGCCGGCCGGCGCGCCCCACAGCTCGAGCTGCGCCAGCACCTGGTTGCTGAACGACGCGCTCATCACGAAGGACGGATGCCCGGTGGCGTTGCCCAGGTTCACAAGCCGGCCCTCGCTGAGCACGATCAGCCGCTTGCCGTCCGGGAACACCACCTCGTCCACCTGCGGCTTCACGTTGTCCCAGGTGTAGTTGCGCAGCGCCTCGATCTGGATCTCGCTGTCGAAATGGCCGATGTTGCACACGATGGCGCGGTGCTTCATGGCGCGCATGTGGTCGATGTCGATCACGTCCACGTTGCCGGTCGCGGTCACGAAGATGTCGCCGCGCGGGGCGGCCTTCTCCATGGTGACGACCTCGTAGCCCTCCATCGCCGCCTGCAAGGCGCAGATCGGGTCCACCTCCGTCACCAGCACGCGGCAGCCGCCCTGGCGCAGGCTGGCGGCCGAGCCCTTGCCCACGTCGCCGAAGCCTGCGACCACGGCGACCTTGCCGGCCAGCATCACGTCCGTGCCGCGGCGGATGGCATCGACCAGGCTCTCGCGGCAGCCGTACAAGTTGTCGAACTTGGACTTGGTGACGCTGTCGTTCACGTTGATCGCGGGCACCTTCAGCGTGCCGGCGCGCACCATCTCCCACAGCCGGTGGACCCCCGTTGTGGTCTCCTCGGACAGACCCTTCACGTCCTTCATCATCTCGGGGAATTTCTGGTGCATCATCACGGTGAGGTCGCCGCCGTCATCGAGGATCATGTTGGGCGTCCAGCCGTCCGGTCCGTGGATGGTCCGCTCGATGCACCAGTTGAACTCGTCCTCGTCCATACCTTTCCAGGCGAACACGGGCGTCCCGGCGGCGGCCACGGCGGCGGCGGCATGGTCCTGCGTCGAGAAGATGTTGCAGGACGACCAGCGCACCGTGGCCCCCAGCGCCGTCAGCGTCTCGATCAGCACGGCGGTCTGGATGGTCATGTGCAGGCACCCGGCGATGCGCGCGCCCCGCAGCGGCTGGCTCGGCCCGTGCTCGGCGCGGATGGCCATCAGGCCGGGCATCTCGTCCTCGGCCATGGCGATCTCCTTGCGGCCCCATGCGGCCAGGGAGAAGTCCTTCACCTTGTAGTCGGCCCCGCTTGAGTTGGGCATCGAGACGTCGGGCATGACAGCGTTCCTGAGTGGGTGGCGGCGGTCATATAAGGATATCTTGATGTTTGCAACTTCATGCTTGCGGGTTTGGCTCGTAGAGGAACCGGCATGAGCAAGACCGCACCCCCGTCCCGGCCGGTCCACATTGACCCTGATCCTACGGCCGCTGCGGTCGAGGTGTCGGATGCGGCGCTGCGGATCGTCCTCTCGGATGGGCGCGAGCTGTCCGCGCCGCTGGCCTGGTTTCCCCGCTTGCGTGATGCTACCCCGGAGCAGCGCCGCAACTGGGAGCCTATCGGGCGCTGCCATGGCCTGCACTGGCCCGATCTGGACGAGGACATATCAGTACGCGCCTTAATGGGGCGGCCCACCTAAAACCGCGCCGCCGCGGCATCGACACCGGGCCGGTTCTCCCCCATCACCGCGTCCGTGCCCGACACTGCCCCCCTGCTCCGGCATCGCCCCTTCGCCCTGTTCTGGTCAGCCCGCATCTGCAGCAGCTTCGCCTTCCAGATGCAGTCGGTCGCCATCGGCTGGCGGGTGTACGCCCTCACCGGCAGCGCGCTGGACCTCGGGCTGGTCGGCCTCGCGCAGTTCCTGCCCGTCGCCCTGCTGACCCTCGCGGTCGGCCACGTCGCTGACCGCTACGACCGCCGCCGCATCGTGGCCATGTGCCAGGTGGCGGAGGCCGCCATCGCCGCCTGCCTGGCCCTCGGCGCAGGCGCGGGATGGCTGGGCGTGCACGGCATCTTCGCCCTGGTCGCCCTGCTCGGCGCGGCGCGGGCCTTCGAATCGCCGACCCTGTCCGCCCTCATGCCGGGCCTGGTCGGGGAGGCGCGGCTGCAACAGGCCAGCGCTTGGTCCGCCTCCGCCAACCAGACCGCCACCATCGTCGGCCCGGCGTTCGGCGGCCTGCTGTACGCCACCGGCGCGCCCGTGCCGTTCGCCCTGGCCGCCGTGCTGTTGCTGCTCGCGTCCACCCTCGTCAGCCGCATCCGCATGGACCATCCGGCGCCCCGCCGCGAACCCGCCACCGTGCGCTCCGTGCTGTCCGGCATCACCTTTATCCGGCAGAACCCGGCGGTGCTCGGCGCCATCTCGCTCGACCTGTTCGCCGTCCTGCTCGGCGGCGCCACCGCCCTGCTGCCGATCTTCGCGCGCGACATCCTGCACACCGGCTCCTGGGGCCTGGGCGTGCTGCGGGCGGCGCCGGCGGCGGGCGCGCTCGGCATGTCCGTCCTGCTGGCCCGCCGCCCGCTGCGCCGCCACGCCGGCCGGGTCATGTTCGGCGCCGTCGCGGTGTTCGGGCTGGCCACCATGGTGTTCGCCATCTCCCGCTCGCTGCTCCTGTCCCTGCTCGCCCTGGTCCTGCTGGGCGCTGCGGACGTGGTGAGCGTGGTGATCCGCTTCGCCCTGGTGCAGGTGCGCACGCCGGATGCCATGCGCGGCCGGGTCAGCGCGGTGAACATGCTGTTCATCGGCGCCTCCAACCAGCTGGGCGAGTTCGAGTCGGGCGTCACCGCCGCCCTGCTCGGCGCAGTCCCGGCCACGCTGATCGGCGGGGTCGCCACGGTCGGCATCGCCCTGCTGTGGATGCGGCTGTTCCCAGCCCTGCGCGACATCGACGCGTTGTAACGCTGGCGTTGCCTTGACGTGGTGCACCCACGTTGCCTTGACGTGGTGCACCCACGTTGCCTTGACGTGGTGCACCCACGTTGCCTTGACGCGGCGTGCCCCCTGCCGTTGGGTGCGCCGCTCTTGCCAGGGGTGCCTTCCATCGTGTCCGTGCCGACCATCCTCGCCCGCATCGTCGCCTTCAGCGCCCGCCGCGCCTCGCTGGTCGTGGCCGCCGCCCTGCTGCTCGCCGCCGGCGCCGCCCTGCTCGCCACCCAGCGGCTGGGCCTCTCCACCGACACGGACACGCTGTTCGCCGACTCGCTGCCATGGCGGCAGCGCAACCTCGCCTTCGACCGCGACTTCCCGCAGAACCGGGACCTGGTGGTGGCCGTGATCGACGGCGCGACCCCGGAGGAGGCCGACGCCACCGCCGCCGGCCTGGCGGCCGCCATGGCCGCCGACACAGCCCACGTCCATGCCGTGCGCCGGCCCGACGCCTCGCCCTACTTCGACACCAACGGCCTGCTGTTCCTGGACACCGCCGAACTCGGCCCGCTGCTCGACCGCACCATCGACGCGCAGCCCTTCCTCGGCCAGCTGGCGGCCGACCCGAGCGCGCGCGGCCTGTTCGCCGCCCTGTCCCTGATCGGCGTGGGCGTGCAGCGCGGCCAGGCGGACCTGACCGGGTTCGCCGCCTCCTTGCAGGCGTTCCACGCGACCCTGGCCTCCGTGCTCGCCGGACATCCACAGCCGCTGTCCTGGCAGTCGCTGCTGTCCGGCTCGCTGGCGGAGAAGGCCGGGCCGTACCGCTTCGTGCTGGTGCAGCCCAAGCTCGACTACGGCGCGCTGCAGCCCGGCGGCGCGGCCACCGCGGATTTGCGCGCCGCCGCCGCCAAGCTGGAGTTCGTGGCCGCCGGCCGCGCCCATGTCCGCGTCACCGGCGCCGTGCCGCTGGCGGACGAGGAGTTCGCGACGGCGCTGAAAGGGGCCGTCGCCGGGCTGGTCGGCAGCTTCCTGCTGATCGCGGTGTGGCTGTTCCTGGCGGTGCGCTCCTGGCGGCTGATCGTGCCGATGCTGCTGACGCTGCTGCTGGGCCTGCTGCTGACGACCGGGTTCGCCGCCCTCGCGGTGGGCACGCTGAACCTGATCTCGGTCGCCTTCGCCGTGCTGTTCACCGGCATCGCGGTCGATTTCGCCATCCAGTTCAGCGTCCGCTTCCGCGAGGTGCGGCTGCGCGAGGCGGACGTGCAGCGCGCCTTGGCCGGCACGGCGCGCCGGGTGGGCATCCAGATCCTGGTGGCCGCGGTCGCCACGGCCGCCGGGTTCCTCGCGTTCCTGCCGACCTCGTTCGTCGGCGTGGCGCAACTGGGGCTGATCGCGGGCGTCGGGATGCTGATCGCGTTCGCCTGCACGCTGGTGTTCCTGCCGGCCGCCCTGGCGCTGTTCCGGCCCCGGCCGGAGCGGGCGGAGATCGGCTTCACCCGGCTGCGCCCGCTGGACCGCGGCATCGTGCGGTGGCGCCGGGTGATCCTGGCCGGCTTCGCGCTGCTGGGCGTGGCAGGGGCGGCCGGCGTGCCGCTCCTGCGCTTCGACGCCGACCCGCTGCACACCAAGGACCCCAACACCGAGTCGATGCGGACGCTGACCGACCTCATGGCCAACCCCGTCACCACGCCGTACAGCATCGACGCCCTGGAACCGAGCCTGAGGCAGGCGCAGGCCGTAGCCGGGCGCGCCGCGTCCCTGCCCCTGGTGGCGAGCACCATGACGCTGGACAGCTTCGTGCCGCAGGACCAGCCGGCCAAGCTCGCCCTGATCGCGGACGCGGCGAACATCCTGGAGCCGACGCTCAGCAGCCGCACCCCCGCCGCCCCGGTGACCCCGGCCGATTTGCGCCTGGCCACCCGCACGGCCGCGGCCGGGCTGACGGCGGCGACCGCCAAGCTGCCGCCGGACAGCCCGCTGGCCCAGGTGGCGGCGGATCTGCGCACCCTGCAGGACGCGCCGGATGCCGTGCTGGCGCAGGTCAACGTGGCCCTGACCCGCTTCCTGCCCGGGCAGCTCGACCTGCTGCGCGCCGCCCTGGCCGCCAAGCCCGTGACCGTGGCCGACGTGCCGGCCGTGATCGCGCGGGACTGGGTGCTGCCGGACGGCCGCGCCCGGGCGCAGATCACCCCCAAGCCCGAGGGCAGCGGCGGCCCGGGGCTGGGGCGCTTCGTGGACCAGGTGACTGCCGCGGTGCCCGAGGCGGGCGGCCCGGCGGTGACCATCATCGCCACCGCCCGCACCATCATCACCGCTTTCCGGGATGCCGCCATCGCCGCCATCGCGATGATCGCGGTGATCCTGTTCGCAACGCTGCGCCGGCTGCTGGACGTGGCGGTGGTGCTGTCCGCGCTGCTGCTGGCGGCGATGCTGACGGTGGTGGCCTGCCTGGCGCTGCCGCTGCCGCTCAACTTCGCCAACATCATCGCGCTGCCGCTGCTGCTCGGGGTGGGCGTGTCGTTCAACATCTACTTCGTGATGAACTGGCGCGCCGGCGAGCACTCCCGGCTGGCCAGCGCCACCGCCCGCGCGGTGATCTTCTCGGCGCTGACCACCGGCACCGCGTTCGGCTCCTTGGCGCTGTCCCGCCATCCCGGCACGGCCAGCATGGGGGAGCTGCTGCTGATCAGCCTCGGCTGCACCCTGCTGTCCACGCTGCTGTTCGTGCCCGCGCTGCTGGCGTCGCTGCGGGCGCCGGCGGAGATGGCAGCGGTGGCCGAGTGACGCCGAAGTAACGAACTGGCCGGCAACTCTCTGGCGGCGGCGCGGCTTCAAGCTGCGCGGTTGAAGGGGCTGGATCGTCGAACGCTGCTCGGCCTGCCCTGCCGCCCCCGGGGGTCCAAACATGGCGTTCTTGCAATCGCGAAGCTGGAGGGCGGCCTTCGCCGCCGCCGGCATGGCTGTCGCGGCAACCGCCTCGCCAGCCTCTGCCCAGGTGAACTGCCCGGTGGGATACGCCTACGAATACGGCTATGGCTGCGCCCCAGTCTATGGCGCCTACGGGTCGCTCTACGGCGCACCCCCTTTCGGCGGCATCGCGCCAGGCTACGACTCGTTTGGGTTGGCCTATGGCGGTGGATACGGCTTTGGCGGCGGATACGGCTATGGCGGGGATCGTTTCCGCGATCGAGGGTTCCGTGGCGGCGACTTCCGCGGTGGCGGGTTCCGC
>CAXTPP010000029.1:0-31043 GCA_964246185.1 uncultured Acetobacteraceae bacterium | reverse complement strand
CCTCAACCCCCCTCCTCCGCCACGCCCACATTCGTCCCCGCCCCCAGGAACCCCTTGATGCTCCGCACCGCCTGGCGCAGCCGCTGCGTGTTCTCGACCAGGGCGATCCGCACGTGCCCGTCGCCCTGCTCGCCGAAGCCGATGCCTGGCGCCACCGCCACCTTTGCCCGCGCCAGCAGCAGCTTGCTGAACTCGACGCTGCCCAGGTGCGCGTAGGCCGGGGGGATCGGCGCCCAGGCGAACATGGAGGCCTCCGGGCTCGGCACGTCCCAGCCGGCGGCGTTCAGGCCGCGCACCACCACGTCCCGGCGCTCCCGGTAGATGGCGCGCATCTCGGCCACGCACTCCTGCGGGCCGTTCAGCGCCGCCGTGGCCGCCACCTGGATGGGCGTGAACGCGCCGTAGTCGAGGTAGGACTTCATCCGCGCCAGCGCCGAGATCATCCGTGCGTTGCCCGCCGCGAAGCCCATGCGCCAGCCGGGCATGGAATATGTTTTGGAAAGCGAGGTGAACTCTACCGTGATGTCCCGCGCGCCGGGCACCTGCAGCATGGAGGGGGGCACATCGTCGCCGAAGTAGATCTCGGCATAAGCCAGGTCCGACAGGATCAGGATGGAGTGCTTGCGGCAGAACGCCACCACGTCGCGATAGAAGTCAAGGCTCGCCACGTACGCCGTTGGGTTTGAAGGAAAGTTCACGATCAGCGCGGTGGGCGGCGGCACCGAGTGACGCACCGCCTGGTCCATGGCGCGCAGCATGCCCTCGCCGGGTTCGGCGGGGATCGAGCGCACCGACGCGCCGGCGATGATGAAGCCGAACTGGTGGATCGGGTAGGACGGGTTGGGCACCAGGATGGTGTCGCCGGGGCTGGTGATGGCGGAGGACAGGTTGGCCAGGCCCTCCTTGCTGCCGAGCGTGGCCACCACCTCGGTGTCCGGGTCGAGCTTCACGTCGAACCGGCGGGCGTAGTAGGCGGCGAGCGCGCGTCGCAGGCCGGGAATGCCCTTGCTGGTGCTGTAGCGATGGCTGCGCGGGTCCTGCACCGCCTCGATCAGCTTGGCCACGATATGCGGCGGGGTCGCGCCGTCCGGATTGCCCATGCCCAGGTCGATGATGTCCTCGCCGGCTGCCCGCGCGCGCGCCTTCGCCTCGTTGACGGAGGCGAACACGTAGGGCGGCAGGCGGCGGATGCGGTGGAACTCGGTGGACATGCTTGCACTCCGTGCGAGGCTTTGGAGAAAAGCTCCGTTACAGGCTGGCTGTGCCGCCCTGCCCCGCAGCCTCGGCGCGCAGGCGCAGGTTGGCGCTCGGAACGCCGGCGGTGGCGAGCGAGGCGGCGATGGCCTGCGCGCGGCGCAGGCCGAGGTCCAGCGCGCGGGATTGCGCGTCGGGCGTCGGCAGCACCACGCCGCCATGGCCGGTGACGGTCAAGGGCGTGCCCTTATGCGCCAGGGCGAACCGGCGCAGGGTCAGCGGCGCGGAGGGCGGCAGCTCGTCCGAACCTGGCGTGAACGCCACCGCCACCAGGGTCACCGGCGCTGCCGCAGGGGCGGTGACGCCGGCCGTGGCAGGAGGTGCGGCGGGTGACTTGCCATGGGGTGCGAGGGGGGGTGCGGCGGAGGCCTGCACGGTCGGGGTCGGCGATGCTGATGGTGGCGGTGCGCCGCCCAACCCGATGGCCAGCGGAGGAGGCGCCGCGGCCAGCGTCGGAAGAGGTCCGGAGGCGACCAGGGCCGGCACGGCTGGGACAGCGGCGATGCCCTCCTCCGGCGCTGCCGCCGCGGGCGCTGGCTGAGGCGTCGGTACGGGCTCGGGCGCAGGCGCAGGCGGCGCTGCGGCAGCGTCCACCACCATGCGGTTGGCGTTCGCGTCGGGCGCTGCGGGCTTCGGCGGCGGGGCTGCCGGGGCGAGCGCCTTCAGCGGGTCTTGCGCGGCCACCGCACCCGCCTCGTCGCGCTGGGAGGCCAGCCGGTCGGCGATGCGCTGCTGCGCCAGGACGTCGGGCGCGGTTGGCCGGGCAGGCACGGTGGCAAGGTTGGGATACGGATCGTCCGCGCCCGGCGGCGGCGGGCGCTGCTGCGCGATCACGCCGCCTTCCAGGCCATGGAAGAAATCCTCGGCCGGGCCGATCACCTGCCGGCTGCTGCACCCGCCCACCCCCGGCAGCAGCGCAAGCAGCAAACCTGCCAGGCCAGCTTGCCGCAGCCGGGCCGCACCGCTAGCTTGGGAACATAACTCAAACATAAGTCGGCGATCGAACCTCACGCGCCTTTCTAGCGGGGTGCGAACCCGACGGGAAGGACGCCATGGCAGAGGAAGCCGTCGCCAACGCAACCGAAAGCGCGATAGCGGACCCCTTGATGATGGCCCGGTCGATGTCCGACGTCGCCGAGCGGTCCCAGCGCATCGTGGCTGACTGGCTGAAGCGGCAGGGCGCAGAGGCTGCCAACCCCGACCCGGCGAACGTCGGCGCGGCATTCATGGAGATGACCGCCAAGCTGATGAGCGACCCGGCCCGCCTGGTGCAGGCGCAGGTCGGCTTCTGGCAGGACTACATGACGCTTTGGCAGGTGACCGCGCGCCGCATGATGGGCGACCCGGCCGCGGCGGAGCCGGTGATCCAGGCCGATGCGAAGGACAAGCGGTTCAAGGACGGCGCCTGGAAGGAGAACGAGGTGTTCGACTTCATCAAGCAGTCCTACCTGCTGTCCGCCCGCTTCGTGCAGGACGTGGTGGGCCAGGCGGAAGGGCTGGACCGCAAGACGGCGCAGAAGGTCGATTTCTACTCCCGCCAGTTCATCGACGCGATGAGCCCATCCAACTTCCTGCTGACCAACCCCGAGGTGCTGCGCAAGACGGCGGCCACCGGCGGCGAGAACCTGATCCGCGGGCTGAACAACCTGCTCGGGGACCTGGAGCGCGGCCGCGGCAAGCTCGCGATCAAGATGACGGACATGGACGCCTTCAAGCTCGGCGAGAACATCGGCGTCTCGCCCGGCAAGGTGGTGTTCCAGAACGATTTGATGCAGCTGATCCAGTACGCGCCGGCGACGGAGCAGGTGCAGCGGCGGCCGCTGCTGATCATCCCGCCCTGGATCAACAAGTTCTACATCCTGGACCTTCGCCCGAAGAACAGCTTCGTCCGCTGGGCGGTGGGCCAGGGCCACACCGTGTTCATGGTCAGCTGGGTGAACCCGGATGAGAGCCTGGCCGGCAAGGGCTTCGAGGACTACATGGCCGAGGGCGTGTTCGCGGCTCTCGACGCGATCGAGCAGGCCACGGGCGAGCGCGAGGTTAACGCGATCGGCTACTGCCTCGGCGGCACCCTGCTGGCCAGCACGCTATCCTGGATGAAGCGGCAGGGCGACGGCCGCATCAGGAGCGCCACCTTCCTCGTCACCATGACGGACTTCTCCGAAGCGGGCGAGTTGGGCGTGTTCGTCGATGAGGAGCAACTCGTCCAGCTGGAGGCCAAGATGGACCGCGACGGCGTGCTGCAGGGCGCCGACATGGCGCAGACCTTCAACATGCTGCGCGCCAACGACCTGATCTGGTCGTTCGTGGTCAACAACTACCTGCTGGGCAACGAACCGTTCCAGTTCGACCTGCTGTACTGGAACAGCGACGCGACCCGCATGCCGTCGCGGATGCACAGCTACTACCTGCGCAACATGTATCACGAGAACAAGCTGGCCCGCGGCGAGATGGAGCTGGCAGGCGAGCGGATCGACCTCGGCGAGGTGGACGCGCCGGCCTACTTCATCTCGACCCGGGAGGACCACATCGCGCCCTGGCGCAGCACCTACCGCGGTACCCAGCTGCTGGGCGGCCCGGTGCGCTTCGTGCTGGCGGCAAGCGGGCACATCGCCGGGGTGGTGAACCCGCCGGACAGCGGCAAGTACAGCCACTGGGTCAACGCCGCGCTGCCGCCGGGGCCGGAGGAGTGGTTCGCGGGCGCGCACGAGATGGCCGGGTCCTGGTGGCCGGACTGGCAGCGCTGGGTGATTGGGCTGGCGGACGACAAGGTGCCGGCCCGGGCGCCTGGGCAGGGCAAGCTGGCGGTGATCGAGGACGCGCCGGGGAGCTATGTGCGGGTGAAGGCCTGAGCGGCGCGCCTCCTCGCCCCGCCAGGCTGGCAGAAAGCGTCCACTAGAGCATGACCGTCGCTGATAGGTGCGCCGGTATGCTCTAGCACATTGTTTCAGCAAGCATCTTCGCTGGTCAAGTGAGCCAACCTGATGCGGATATGCCCTAACGTTCAACTCCGGGCTTAGAAGCGTTTATGAGCGGGAGATCGGGTTTATTCGGCAGCCAAGTGCTTTGCCAAAGCACTCCGTCCTTGCATCACAGCGCCAGCCGCGCCTCAACCACGTCCGGCTCCTCGGGCAGGTAGTGCAGGCTGAATCCCAGCCGCCGCACGAAGGCCAGCATCGGGGCGTTCTCCGCCAGCACCTGGCCCACCATGCCCGTCATGCCCTGCTCGCGGCCCCAGCTCTCCAGCCGCTCGATCAGCCGCCGGGCCAGGCCCCTGCCCTTCATCGCCGCTTCCACCACCACGGCGAACTCGCCCGTGTCGCCGTCGCGCACCAGGCGGCTCACCCCGGCGGTGTCGCCGTTCGGGCGGATGGCGACGAAGGCCATCTCGCGGTCGTAGTCCACCTGGGTCATGCGGGCGATCCGCTCGGGCGACAGTTCCCGCAGCGATGAGAAAAACCGGTAGCGCACGTCCTCCGGGGTCAGCCGGGCGAACAGCGCGGCGTGGCCGGCCGCGTCCTCCGGGCGGATCGGGCGAATGGTCAGCGTCTCGCCCCGCGCGTCCCACTGCTCGGCCAGTCCGGCAGGATATGGAGCGATGGCGAGCCTGCCCGCCTCGCCCGGCGGGCGAACCGACGCTTGCGCCGGGCCGTCCGCGGGCAGCGTCAACGCCGCCAACTCGGGCGTGTCCACGACCAGCTGGCTGACGCGCACCAGGATGTCCGCCAAGGCCCGCTCGTGGTCCATGGGCAGGGTGCGCGCGGCGGCAGCGCCAGCGGTCATGCCGTGCGCCAGAGAGAGATTCAGCGGCGGCAGGTCGAACGCCCGCTCGTCCATCCGCCCGATGCCGATGACTGGGCCGATGCCGATGACGGGGCCGAACAGCACGTCGTCCGCCACCGTCACGTCCAGCGGCGGCCGGGTCAGGCCGTATGCGCCGAGCACGCAGGCGACGTCCGGTTCCGACAGCGCCAGGCGTTGCTCGGCGTGCGCCATGGCGATCACCCGGCGCACGGCGGCCCGGTCCGGCGCGAGGTCCAGCACGTCGCGCGGCGGCAGCTCGCGGGCGGCGGCGCGGGCGCGGCGCTGCTGCAGCAGGTGGCGGAAACCCTGCGCCGCCTGCTCGGGCGAGGCGAATGCCGGCAAGCCCGCCGCCGCCAGCCGGCGGCGATGGCCCGCGCCGGTGGTCTCGCCCATGGCGCAGACCAGCAACGGCACCCGGCCGCGCGGGGTGGCCGCCAGCGCCTCCACCCCGGCCGCATCTGCCGGGCCGGTGGGCGCCAGCACGACCAGGATGCCGCCGACCTCGCGCGCGCCGGACAGCATCGCGGCGGCCTCGGCCAACCGCGTGGGCGCTTGCACGCCGACGTAGATGACGTCAGCCACGTCCTCGGCGGGGAACGCCAGGCGCAGCACCTCCTGAGTCTCCGGCGCGAGGGCTGCGAGCGGGATGCCGCTGCCGAGCGCCGCATCCGCGGCCATGCGGCCAGGCCCGATCGCGTTGCTCACGATCGCCAGCGCCTCGCTGCGCGGCGCTGGCGCGCGGGTCAGCGTTTCCAGCGCCGCCAGCATGTCCTCCAGCCGCGAGACGGTCAGCACGCCGGCGCGGTTGAGTGCGGCGTCGAACACCATCTCGGCCCGGCCGGTCGGGTCCAGCAGGCGGCTGCCTGGGCGCAGGGCGAGCACCGGGCGAAGCCGGGCGGCGGCGCGGGCCGCCGACAGGAAGGCGCGGGGTTTGCGGATGCGGCGGATGTCCAGCAGAATCGGCCCGGTCGCGGAATCGCGCGCCAGAAAGTCCAGCACGCCCTCGAACCCGGCGCCGGCGTTACCGCCGATGCCGACGATCTGGCTGAAGCCGACACCATTCGGCTCCGCCCAATCCAGCACCGCCCGGCACAGCGCCGCGGATTGGGACACCAGCGCCACCCGGCCGGGTTGAGGCGGCAGGTGGGACAAGGTCGCGTCCAGGTGGGCCGCCGGGCAAGCGATGCCGAACGAGCCGGCGCCCAAGATGCGCACGCCCGTCCCGGCCTGCTCCGCGATGTCCGGCGCCATGCCGAGCGCCACGCCGGCGTAGATGCCCGCGCGCAGCAGCCCCGGCAGCAGCGGGGCGACCGGTGCCGCCTCGAATGCGAAGATGGCGAGATCGGCCGGCGCCGGGTCAGCACCGGGCGCGACCACCTGGATCTTGCCCGGAAAGGCGCTGGCGGCGAGGTTGGCCAGCACCTGGCGGCCGATCCGGCTCTCGCCGCCGAACACGGCCAGGGATCGGGGGTGGAACATGCGTTCCGGATCGAATCGGGTGGCGGAGGGACGGCTCGGGTTCATGCTGCACCGCAACATGGCGATGCTGGACCAGGATGTTTAGGTTGGTCGGCGTCCGATCACGCGCGCCATGCCCGCGGGCGACGGGATTTCCACGTCCGCGAAGCCGGCCTGTTGCATCAATGCGGCAATGTCCGACGGACGCCAGGGGTGGCCGCCGCCGCGCACCGTGCGCAGCCGGGCGACGGCGTTGGGCAGCGCGTCGTCCGGCAGGGCGAGCATCCCGGCAACCAGCCAGCCACCTGGAACCAAGGCGTCTCGTAGCCGCGCGATGCCGGCTTCCACCACCGGCCCTGGAATGAATGGCGTCGGCAGCCAGGCGAGGTCAAAGCAGCTTTGCTCCGGCAGGTCCGCCAGGCTCTGCTCGCGCAGCTCCACCCTGTTGGTCAGGCCGCTTTCCATCAGGCTGGCGCGGGCGATGGCGAGCGAGGGCGGCCACAGGTCGATCCCGGTCACGTGCATGTTCGGCCAGGCTTCGGCGGCGGCCATCGCCACCTCGCCCACGCCGGTGCCGACGTCCAGGAACCGGCGTCCGTGGGCGATGGCGGCGTCCAGCGCGGGGCGTCCGGGGCGCAGCGCCTCGATGCTGAACACGTTGCTGCGGGAGGAGCGTCCGAGCGAACGCAGCATCACCGGGTCAGTGTGCGTCCACCCGGGCGGAGCGGCGGGGTCGTCGAGCAGGCTTGCCGCATCGCGGAAGAAGGTTTGCAGCAGGCCGAGCGCGCCCGCCTCCTCGCCGTCCGGCATGCCGTCCAGCAGGTCCGGGCCGAGTTCGGCCGTGATTGCCTGCAGCAGCGGCCGGATGGCGGGATGCCCGGGCTCGCCGGCCGCGCGCAGCTTCATCTCCGCGCCCAGCGCCGCCATGGCGGTCAGCTGGACGTTCAGCCGCGCCAGGGCGGCGTACAGGGTCCGATAGCTCATGGGGTGGCACCTAGTGCCGCGCATAGGGCGCGAGCAAGGCGCGAAGTGCGCAGCTAGAGGTTGAGCCGCAGCCGCGCACCGAGTTCGCCCACGATGCCGCGGCGGAATGCGAGCACGCAGACGACGAAGATGACGCCCTGCACCACCGTCACCCAGGAGCCGATGCCGGACAGGTAGCTTTCCATGCCCTTCAGCACCAGCGCGCCGACGCCTGGGCCGAAGATCGTCCCCATGCCACCGAGCAGCGTCATCAGGATGATGTCCCCCGACGCGCCGAAGTTCACGTCCGTCAGCGTCGCGATGCCGAACACCAGCGCCTTCGTGCCGCCAGCGATGCCGGCGACGAAGCAGGACAGGACGAAGGCGATGAGCTTGTAGTCGTCCGTCCGGTATCCGAGCGAGGTGGCGCGCGGCTCGTTCTCGCGGATCGCCTTGAGCACCTGGCCGAACGGCGAGTGGACGATGCGGTGGATCAGCAGGAAGAACACCAGGAACACGGCGGCCACGAAGGCGTACATCGCGGCGTCGGACTGCAGGGGGAACACGCCGAACAACGCGCCGCGCGGCACTTGCTGGATGCCGTCCTCGCCATGGGTGAACGGCGCTTGCAGGCAGAAGAAGTAGTTCATCTGCGCCAGCGCCAGCGTGATCATGCTGAAGTAGATGCCCTGCCGCCGGATCGCGAGCGCGCCAAACACGACGCCCAGCAAGCCGCCCACGAGGCCGCCCAGCAGCACGCACAGCTCGGGCGTCAGCCCCCAGGCCTTGGCGGCGTAGGCGGAGACGTAGGCGCCCATGCCGAAATAGGCGGCGTGGCCGAAGCTCAGCAGCCCCACGTAGCCGACCAGCAAGTTGAACGCGGAGGCCAGCAGCGCGAAGCACAGCACGTTCATCAGGAACACGGGGTAGAGCACGAACGGGCAGGCCAGGATCAGCGCCAGCAGCAGCAGGAAGGCAATGCCCTGCGCCCGCGAGAAGCCGAACATCAGGCCGCCTTCCCGAACAGCCCGGCAGGCCGGATCAGCAGCACGATTACCATGACCACGAAGATCACCGTGGCGGACGCCTGCGGGTAGAACACTTTGGTCAGGCCCTCCGCCACGCCCAGCCCGAACCCGGTGACGATGGACCCAAGGATAGACCCCATGCCGCCGATCACCACCACGGCGAACACCACGATGATGAGGTTGGACCCCATATTCGGGTTTACCGAGTAGATCGGCGCGGCCAGCACGCCGGCGAACGCCGCCAGGGCGACCCCGGCGGCGTAGGTCAGCGTGATCATGCGCGGCACGTTCACGCCGAAGGCCTGCACCAGGCCAGGGTTCTCGGTGGCGGCCCGCAGCCTGGCGCCGATGGAGGTCTGCTCGATCACCAGCCAGGTCGCCAGGCAGGTGACCAGCGCCACGATCACCACCCAGCCGCGGTAGTTGGGCAGGAACATGAAGCCGAGGTTGGTGCCGCCCGAGAGGCTGTGCGGGATTTGGTAGGGCAGGCCGGAGGAGCCGTACTGGTTGCGGAACAGCCCCTCCAGGATCAGCGCCAGGCCGAAGGTGAGCAGCAGGCCGTAGATCGGGTCGATGCGGTAGAGCCGGCTGATGATGGTCTTCTCGAGCGCCACCGCGAACAGCCCCACCGCCAGCGGCGACAGCAGCAAGGCCCACCAGTAGTTGATGCCAAGATAGCTTTGCAGCATCCAGGCCACGAACGCGCCCACCATGAACAGCGCGCCGTGGGCGAAGTTCACGATGCCCAGCATGCCGAAGATGATCGCCAGCCCGAGCGAGAGCAGGGCGTAGAACGCGCCGTTGATCAGGCCGAGCAGCAGCTGCCCGAACAGCAGCGGCCCGGAGACACCGAAGATGGTGAACATGGCCGGCCTAGGCGCGCGGGAGGGAGCGGGCGGTCACGCCTTCACCAGAGAGCAACCGCCAGCCTGCAGCGGGCGGAACGCCTGGTCGGCCGGCGTGGTCGCCACCAGCTTGTAGTAGTCCCACGGGTGGGTGCTCTCGCTGGGCTTCTTGACCTGCCACAGAAAGGCGGGGTGGATGCCGCGGCCGTCCTCGCGGATCATGCCGGGGCCGAACGCGTCGTCGTCGGTGGGCATCGCCTTCATGCGCGCCACCGTGACCGCGCCGTCCTTCTTGGCTTCCGCCGTGCCCATCGCCTGCACCACCTTCATGTAGTGCAGCACGCAGGCGTAGTCCCCAGCGTGGATCATGCCCGGCCGCACGGCCGGCGCCTTGGGCTTCAGCCGTTCGGCGAAGGCCCGGGTGCGGTCGTTCGCGTCCCAGTAGAAGCTGTTGGTGATCTGCAGCCCCTGCCCCACTTCGAGCCCGATGGCGTGCACGTCGCTGATGTAGGTCAGGAACCCGGCGAGCTTCACGCCGGACTGGGTGATGCCGAACTCGTGCGCCTGCTTCACCTGGTTGGCCGTGTCCACCCCGGCGCAGCACAGCCCGATTACCTTCGCCCCGCTCGTCTGCGCCTGCAGCAGCTGGGACGAGAAATCGGTGGTGGTGGGGAACGGGTACGACACTGCGCCGAGCACCTTGCCATGCCCCCCAGTGACCACGGCGGTCGCCTCGCGCTCCAGGATGTGGCCGAAGGTGTAGTCGGCCGTGATGAAGAACCAGGTGTCCCCGCCGGCGGCCATGAGCGCCCCGGCGGTGGATTTGGCCAGCATGTAGGTGTCGTAGGTAAAATGGATCGTGTTCGCGTTGCACTGCGGCCCGGTGAGGTCGCTGGTGGCCGCGCCGTTGTTGATGTGGATCTTGTTCTTCTCCTTGGCGACGCCCGAGATCGCCAGGCCGCAGGCGGAGTTGGTGCCGTCCACGATCAGGTCCACGCCGTCCCGGTCGAACCACTCCCGCGCGATCGAGGCCGCGATGTCGGACTTGTTCTGGTGATCGGCGGCGAGCACCTGCAAGCCCCCGGCGCCCGACTCCTCCAGCGCCTGCTGCACCGCCAGCACCGCTAGCGGCCCCGACGCGTCGCGGTAGGTGCCCGACATGTCCGTCAGCACGCCGATCTTGACCGCTGCTCCTTGAGCTCGGGCCGGCCTCATGCCCCAGGTGGTCATAGCCAAGGCGGGGGCTGCGGTCCCGATCAGGCCGCGTCGCGTCAGTTGCATGTCGTCTCCTTTGAACGGCGCTCAGACGCCGAGGTATTCGTGCAGCTTGCCCATCTGGGCGTCGATGTCGCTGTTCGGGATCATGTCGATCACCCGGCCGTGCTCCACCACGTAGTGCCGGTCCGCCACGGTCGCGGCGAAGCGGAAGTTCTGCTCCACCAGCAGCACGGTGAAGCCCCGGGTGCGCAGCTCGCGGATGGTGCGGCCGATCTGCTGCACGATCACCGGCGCCAGCCCTTCCGTCGGCTCGTCCAGCAGCAGGAGACGCGCACCGGTGCGCAGGATGCGGCCGATCGCCAGCATCTGCTGCTCCCCGCCGGACAGCTTGGTGCCCTGGGAGGCGGCACGCTCCTTCAGGTTGGGAAACAGCGCGTAGATGGTGGGCACGTCCAGCCCGCCCGGCCCAATGACCGGCGGCAGCATCAGGTTCTCCGTCACGTTCAGGCTGGCGAAGATGCCGCGCTCCTCTGGGCAGATCGCGATGCCGGCCTTCGCCACCTCGTCAGGGCGCAGCCTGATGGTTTCGCGCCCCTTGAACGCGATGGACCCGGCGCGCCGCGGCACCAGGCCCATGATCGACTTCATGGTGGTGGTCTTGCCGGCGCCGTTGCGGCCCAGCAGCGTCACCACCTCACCTTCGCCCACGTCGAAGTCGATGCCGTGCAGCACGTGGCTCTCGCCATACCAGGCGTTGAGGCCCTGGACTTGCAGCATGGGCGGCATCTTAAAAGCTCTCTCCCTTGAGGAGAGGGGTGGCTGAGGGGTGCCGCCCAGGCAAAACCTGCCGCGCTGGCCCCCTCACCCCGGCCCTCTCCCGCAGGCGGGAGAGGGAGAAGAGAGCGGTTGCGGGCGTCATTGCGCCGCGCCTGGGGCTTCGGTGCCCAGGTAGGCCGTGACCACCTCGGGGTTGCGGGAAACGCTGGCGTAGTCGCCTTCCGCCAGCACCTGGCCGCGCGCCAGCACGGTGATCTGGTCGCACAGCCCTTCCACCACGGAGAGGTTGTGCTCCACCATCAGGATGGTGCGGCCCACGCGGATGCGGCGGATCAGCGCCACCACCCGGTCCACGTCCTCGTGCGTCATGCCCGCGGTCGGCTCGTCCAGCAGCAGCATGCGCGGCTCCAGCGCCAGGGTGGTGGCGATTTCTAGGGCGCGCTTGCGGCCGTAGGACAGCAGCACGGCGGGCGTTTCGACGTGCTCGGACAGGCCCACGTCCTCCAGCAGCGCCCGAGCGTGGCCGTCGTATTGCTTCAGCAGCCCCTCGGCGCGCCAGAAATCGTATGACCCGCCACGCTTGCGCTGCAGCGCCAGCCGCACGTTCTCCAGCGCGGTCAGGTGCGGGAACACGGCCGAGATCTGGAACGAGCGCACCAGCCCGAGCCGTGCGACCTGCGCCGCCTTCAGCCCGGTGATGTCCCGGCCCTCGTAGCGGATCGTGCCGCGCGTCGGCTGCAGGAACTTGGTCAGCAGGTTGAAGCACGTCGTCTTGCCGGCGCCGTTCGGGCCGATCAGCGCGTGGATGGTGCCCGGCATCACCCGCAGGTCGACGCCATTCACGGCGACGAAGCCGCGGAACTCGCGCGTCATGCCCTCGGTTTGAAGGATCGGCTCTGCCACGGACGTTTTCCTGTAGGCTTCGTTGCTTGCCGGCGTGAGTTGCATATCGTCAGCGCGGGAGCAAGATTGCTGCCTGGAGGCATGCTGCGGGCATGAGGCCGCGCTCCCTGGATTAACACGTATCCAGAGGAAGGCTGTCCTCTGGCGTGGCTTGGGGCAGCGCCCCATTCTCACTGCAACCGTCCAGCAACGTGCGACCCGCACGGTGCTGAATGGACCCGTCCCAACCAGCACCGAGGATGTGAACGCTGCGCCTGCCGTACGCCCTGCCCCTGCCCGCCCCGCTGTGCGTGTTCGCCGCCCTGCTCGCTTTGGCCGGGTGCGACCTCGGGCCGGACTATTCGCGTCCGGCGCTGACCATCCCGCCCGCGTTCCGCGCCACCCTGGAGAGCGCGCAGGCGGCTTGGCCCGCGCCCGACTGGTGGCGCGCGTTCGGCTCGCCGGAGCTCGACCGGCTGATCGCCGAGGCGCGGGCGTACAACCAGAACCTGGCTGCCGCCGCTGCCCGCGTGGTGCAGGCGGACGCGCAAGTGTCGATCACCGGGTCCCCGCTGCTGCCGACGGTGAGCGCCAACGGCAATGGCAGCTACACCCGCATCGGCTCGACCGGCGGAGCCGGCGCGGCGGGCATCACCACGGGCGGCGGCGGGGTCACGTCCACCACCAGCACGGGCAGCACCAGCACGGGCGCCGGCGCCACAACCAGCACGACCAGCAACGTCGGCAGCACCGTCGTCACCGGCGCCAGGGGCGGCGGAGGCGCCCGCTACGTGGACAGCCGGCAGTACAGCCTGCAGGGCGCGGTCAGCTACCAGGCAGATTTCTGGGGCAGGAATCGCGCGATCTACCAATCTGCCCAGGCTGCGGCGCTGGCCAGCCGGTTCGACCAGGAAACCGTGGCGCTGACGGTGGTCACCTCCGTCGCCATCACCTACTTTCAGGCGCTGGGCGCGGCGGACCGCCTGGCGGATGCGCAGAGCAACCTCAAGATCGCGCGGGACACGCTTAAGGTGTTCCAGGCCCGGCTGGAGTTCGGCACCGGCAACGCACTGGACGTGGCGCAGCAGGAGGCGCTGGTGGACGGGGAGGCGGCGCTGATCCCAAGCTTCCAGAGCCAGTTGGAGCAGCAGGTGATCGCCCTCTCCACCCTGGTCGGGCTGCCGCCTGAGCAGATCGCCGTCGCCGCCAACACCTTGTTCAACCTGCCGACGCCCCTCGTCGGCGGCGGCCTGCCGTCCGAGCTGCTGGCGCGCCGGCCGGACGTGGCGTTCGCCGAGGCCAACCTGCTCAGCCAGAACGGCAACGTGCGCGCGGCCCGCGCCGCGTTCTTCCCCATCGTGCAACTGACCACGCAAGGCGGCGTCGAGAGCCTGGCGCTCTCGACCCTGTTCGGCCCTGGCAGCCTGCTGTTCAGCGCCGCCACGTCCGTGACGCAGACCATCTTCGACAACGGACTGTTGCAAGGCGACCTGGACCAGGCCAAAGGCCGCTTCACCGAACTGGTCGCCAACTACCGCCAGGCGGTGCTGCAGGCATTCCAGGACGCCGACATCTACCTGGTCGCCGTGCGCTACGCCGCCCAGCAGGAGGCGTTGCAACGCCAAGCCGTGGCGGTGGCACAGAAAGCGGAAGACATCGCGCGCGCCCAGCTGGCAGCCGGCACGGTCGATATCACCATCGTGATCAACACCGAGACCACGCTGTTCAATGACCAGGATACCTTGGCGCAGGTGCGCCTGTTGTATTTCCAGTCGCTGATCAACCTCTACAAGGCGCTGGGCGGCGGATGGACGCTGCCCCACGCCACGGGATTCACATGACGCTGCGCCGTGCAACCCTCCTGCTGCTCGTGATCGCCGCCGGCATCGGCGGCTGGTACGAGTTCGGGCGTCACCCGGCAGCCGAGCGCGAGGCGGGGCGGCGGGCCCGCGCCGGCAGCGCCGAGGGTGACCCGGTCCCGGTGCTGACCGCCACCGCCCGGCTCACGGACGTGCCGGTGTTCCTGGACGCGCTCGGCACGGTGCAGGCGTTCAACACCGTGACCGTGAAGGCGATGATCGACGGCCCGATGCTGCAGGTGACGTTCAAGGAGGGCCAGGACGTGCGCGCCGGGGACGTGCTGGCCCGCATCGATCCGCGGCCTTACCAGGCGGCGCTGGACCAGGCCGCGGCCAAGAAGGCGCAGGACGAAGCCAACCTGGCCAATGCCCGGGTCGATCTGGCGCGCTACCAGAAGCTGGTCGCCACCGCCTACACCTCGGCGCAGATCTCCGACACCCAGAAGGCGACGGTGGCGCAGGACGAGGCGCTGGTGCGGCAGGACCAGGCGCAGATCGACACGGCGCGCACCAACCTGTCCTACACCACCATCGCCAGCCCGCTGGACGGCCGCACCGGCATCCGCCAGGTGGACCAAGGCAACATCGTCCATGCGGCGGACACCACGCCGCTGACGGTGATCACGCAGCTGCAGCCGATCTCGGTCGTGTTCACCCTGCCGCAACAGACGCTGGGCGCCGTCGCGGGCGCCATCCGGGCCGGCGCGCCGGAGGTACTGGCGCTGCCGCAGGGCGCCGCCAATGACGGCAAGGCGGTGCTCGACCGCGGCAAGGTGGCGGTGCTCGACAACACGGTCGATCAGGCGACCGGCACCATCAAGCTGAAGGCGACCTTCCCCAACGCCTCGCTCGCCCTCTGGCCCGGCGGCTTCGTCAACGTGCGGCTGCTGGTCGATACCCAGCGCAACGTGGTCAGCCTGCCGCCGACCGGGGTGCAGCGCGGCCCGCTGGGCGCCTACGTCTACCTGGTCAAGCCGAACGACACCGTGGAGCGCCGCATCGTGCAGGTGGGCTACGAGGACGAGGGCGTCTCCGTCATGGCGGCCGGGCTGCAGCCGGGCGACCGGGTGGTGACCGATGGCGCATCCCGGCTGACGGACGGCGCGAAGGTCCATGTGCAGGACGCGGACCAAGCGCCGGAAGCCCAGGCCCAGCCGGCCCGCCGCCGCACGCCGGGTTAGCTGGTTGAACATCTCCGCCCCCTTCATCGCCCGCCCAGTCGCCACCGGGCTGCTGGCGGTGGCGGTGCTGCTGGCCGGGCTGCTGGGCTACGCAGCGCTGCCGGTGTCCGCCCTGCCGCAGGTCGATTTCCCCACCATCGAGGTCAGCACGCAGCTGCCCGGAGCCAGCCCGGACGTGATGGCCACGCTGGTCACCGCGAGCCTGGAGCGCCAGTTCGGCCAGATCACCGGGCTGTCCGCCATGGAGAGCACCAGCAGCGAGGGCACCAGCCAGATCACGCTGCAGTTCAACCTGTCGCGCTCGATGGACGGCGCGGCGCAGGACGTGCAGGCCGCGATCAACGCCGCCAGCGGCACGTTGCCTGCCACCCTGCCCTACCCGCCGGTCTATTCGAAGGTGAACCCGGCGGATGCGGCCATCGTCACCCTGGCGCTCACCTCCGACAGCGTGCCGTTGGACATGGTGGCCGACACGGCGGACACGCTGCTGCAGCCCAAGCTCAGCCAGATCGCGGGCGTGGGCAAGGTGACGGTGCAGGGCGGGCTGCGCCGGGCCATCCGGGTGCGGATCGATCCGGCGCGGCTGGCCGCCTACAACCTGTCGATGGAGGACATCCGCGTCGCCGTGGCCGCCGCCAACGTGAACGGCGCCAAGGGCGGGTTCGACGGCAAGGCGCAGTCCTTCGCGCTCTCCACCAACGACCAGCTGCTGGACCCGGAGGCCTACCGCCAGCTGGTGATCAGCTACAAGGACGCCGCTCCGCTCCGCCTGCGCGACGTGGGCGCCGTCGAGGCCAGCATCGAGAACACCCGCGTGGTCTCGGCCCTGGATGGCCATCCGGCGGTGATCCTCGACGTGCAGCGCCAGCCCGGCGCCAACATCGTGCAGACCGTGGCCGACATCCGCGAGGCGCTGCCCGCCCTGGAACGCGCCTTGCCTGTCGGCGTCAAGCTGTCGGTGGTGACGGACCGCACCGAGACGATCCGCGCCTCGGTGGCGGACGTGCAGTTCACCCTGCTGCTGGCGATCGGCCTGGTGATCGCGGTGATCTACCTGTTCCTCGGCTCCTGGCGCGCCACGGTGATCCCGGGGGTCGCGCTGCCGCTGTCGCTGATCGGCACCTTCGGCATCATGTCGCTGCTGGGCTACGCGCTCGACAACCTTTCGTTGATGGCGCTCACCGTCTCCACAGGCTTCGTGGTGGACGACGCCATCGTCATGATCGAGAACGTGGTGCGCACCATCGAGCAGGGCGTGCCGCCGCTGGAGGCGGCCTACCGCGGCGCCAAGCAGATCGGCTTCACCATCGTCTCGCTCACCGTCTCGCTGGTGGCGGTTTTCATCCCGCTGCTGTTCATGACGGGCGTGGTGGGGCGGCTGTTCAACGAGTTCGCGGTGACCCTCGCGGTGTCCGTGGTGGTGTCGGCCGTGGTGTCGCTCACGCTCACGCCGATGATGTGCGGCCGGCTGCTGCGCCCGCTGCACGCGAGCCGCACGGCGCTGCTGCCGCAGGTGTTCGAGGCCGGGTTCCGCCGCACCGCGGCCGGTTACCGGCGCACGCTCGGCTGGGCGCTGCGGGCGCAGCCGCTGGTGCTGCTGATCGCGGCGGGCACCCTGGTGGGCACGGTCCTGCTCTACATCCTGGTGCCCAAGGGCTTCCTGCCGGCACAGGACACGGGGGTGATCGTCGCGGTGACGGAGGCGGGCCAGGCTATCTCCATCCCCGCCATGGGCAAGCTGCAGGCCCAGTTCGCCGACGCGGCCCTGCAGGACCCGGCGGTGGCCAGCGTGACCTCCTTCGTGGGCGCCGGGTCGATCAACCCCACGCCCAACTCCGGCCGGCTGACCATCGCGCTGAAGCCGCGGCCGCAGCGGGACCCGGTGGCGGCGGTGCAGGCGCGGCTGCAACGCGCGGCGGACGCCATCCCCGGCCTATCCGTGTTCACCCAGCCGGTGCAGGACATCCAGATCGGCACGCGGGTCAGCCGCACGCAATACCAGTACACGCTGGTCGACACCGACGCGGCCGAGCTGGCGGAGTGGGCGCCGCGCCTGCTTGCCCGGCTGCAGCGGGCGCCCGGGCTGCGCAACGTGGCGACCAACCAGCAGGACGAGGGGCTGGTCACCAAGGTCACGGTCGATCGGGAAGCGGCGCAGCGGCTGGGCGTGTCGATGCAGACGATCGAGGACGTGCTCTACGACAGCTTCGGCCAGCGCCAGGTCAGCACCATCTTCAGCCAGGCCAACCAATACCGCGTGGTGCTGGAGGCCGATCCGGCCTGGCAGGCGGACCCGGCCTCCCTGCTGCGGCTGCGCGTGCCCGGCGTGCTGTCCGCGCAGGGGCAGAGCACCACGTCGGGCGCCAGCGTCTCGGGCGCCGCGCAATCGTTGGTTCCGCTCTCGGCGGTGGCGCGCATCAGCCAGGCGGTGGGACCGCTGGCGATCACTCACGAGCAGCAATTCCCGTCCGTCACGCTGTCCTTCGATCTCGCGCCCGGCGCATCGCTGGGGGATGCCGTGAAGGACGTGGCGGATGCGGAGCAGGCGCTCGGCCTGCCGGAGACGGTGACGGGCAGCTATTCCGGCGAGGCAGCGGAGTTCCAGCGCTCGCTGTCGTCGGAGCCGTGGCTGATCCTGGCGGCGGTGGTGGTGATCTACATCGTGCTGGGCGTGCTGTACGAGAGCACCATCCACCCGGTCACGATCCTGTCCACGCTGCCCTCGGCCGGCATCGGCGCGCTGCTCGCCCTGATGGCGTGCGGGCTGGACCTGTCGCTGGTGGCGCTGGTCGGCATCGTGCTGCTGATGGGCATCGTGAAGAAGAACGCCATCATGATGATCGACTTCGCGGTGGAGGCGGAGCGCGAGCGCGGCCTGTCGCCGGAGGCCGCGATCGAGGAGGCCTGCCTGCTGCGCTTCCGCCCCATCATGATGACGACGGCCGCCGCCCTGCTGGGGGCGCTGCCGCTGGTGCTGGAGCGCGGCGCCGGGTCCGAGCTGCGCTTTCCCCTAGGGGTGACGATCGTGGGCGGGCTGCTGCTCAGCCAGTTGCTGACGCTCTACACGACGCCGGTGATCTACGTGACGTTCGAGCGGCTGCGGCATCGCTTCGGCGGCGCGATGCAGCCGGTCGCCGCGGAATGATGCCCTCCTTCCTCCGCTCTCTCCGCGTGGGAGAAGGCTTTTAAGTGAATTTCTCCACCCCCTTCATCATGCGCCCGGTCGGCACCTCGCTGCTGGCCCTCGGCCTGCTGCTCGCCGGCCTGGTCGCCTACCGGTTCCTGCCGGTGGCGCCGCTGCCGTCGGTCGATATCCCCACCATCGTCGTTTTCGCCGGACGGCCCGGCGCTGACCCGGAGATCATGGCCACCTCGATCGCCGCCCCGCTCGAGCGCCGCCTGGGTGAAATCCCCGGCGTGACCGAACTCACCTCCAGCTCGTCCATCGGCACCGCCGCCATCGTCATCCAGTTCGACATCGACCGCCCGATCGAGGGCGCCGCGCATGACGTGCAGGCGGCCATCAACGCCGCCACCGCGGATCTGCCCTCTGACCTGCCGACCCGGCCGTACTACCGCAAGTTCAACCCGGCCGACCAACCGATCATGACGCTGGCGCTCACCTCGGACAGCCTGTCGCCGGGCCAGGTGTACGACGCGGCGGACACCATCCTGGCCCAGCGCCTCTCCCAGGTGGACGGGGTAAGCCAGGTGCAGATCAATGGCGCGGAGAAGCCCGCCGTGCGGGTGCGCGTGGACACGGGCGCGCTGCGGGCCGCGAGCCTGTCCGCGCAGGACGTGTTCACCGCCATCCGCAATGCCAACGTGACCGAGGCCACCGGCAGCTTCGAGGGGCCGAAGCGTGCCGAGGACATCGCTGTCAACGGCCAGATGCGGCGGGCGCGGGACTACGCTGGCCTGGTGATCAAGTCGCAGCACGGCTCGGCGCTACGCCTGTCGGACGTGGCGAGCGTGGTGGACGGGGTGGCCAACAGCCGGCTGGCCGCGTGGGCGGGCAAGACCCCCGCCATCTTGCTATACATCAGCAAGGTCGCCGGGGCGAACGTGATCGACACGGACGACCGGATCAAGGCCGAGCTGCCGCATTTGCTGGCCTGGATGCCGCCGGACATCAAGGTGTCCGTCATCTCGGACCGCACGGGCACCATCCGGGCCAGCGTGAACGACGTGCAGGGGACGCTGCTGATCTCGGTGGTGCTGGTGCTGGGCGTGGTGCTAGTCTTCATGCGCCGGCTGGTGCCCACGCTGGCCGCCGCCGTCACGGTGCCGCTGTCCATTGCCGGCACGCTGGCCGCCATGTGGGAGCTGGGGTTCAGCCTGGACAACTTCTCGCTCATGGCGCTGACCATCTCGGTCGGCTTCGTGGTGGACGACGCCATCGTCATGATCGAGAACATCGCCCGCCACGCCGAGCGCGGTGAGCCGCCGCTAGTGGCCGCCATCCGCGGCGCGCGGCAGATCGGCTTCACAGTGCTGTCTATCTCCATCTCGCTGGTGGCGGTGTTCATCCCGCTCACCTTCATGGGCGGGCTGCTGGGCCGCCTGCTGCACGAGTTCGCCACGGTGCTGACGGTGGCCATCGTCATCTCCGCCGCCGTCTCGCTCACTCTGACGCCGATGATGTGCGGGCAGATGACCCGGCTGCGGATCACCCCGCCGCGCTGGTGGGACAGGTTCGACGTGGCGGTGGAGCGGGCCTTGGCCGCCACCCTGCGCGGCTACGCCCGATCGCTCGATTGGGCGCTGCGCTGGCGGCGGTCGATGCTGCTGGTCACGCTGGGCTGCGCCGTGGCGACGGTGCTGCTGTACCGCGAGGTGCCCAAGGGCTTCCTGCCGCTGCAGGACACCGGGCTGCTGCAGGGCAACACGCAGGCCGACCCATCGATCTCGTTCGCCGCGATGTCCGCCAAGCAGGAGCGCGTCGTGGGCGTCATCCTGGCGGACCCGGCGGTGCAGAGCGTGGGCTCGACCGTGGGAGTGACAAGCGGCTGGTCCTCGCTCAACCGCGGCCAACTGACGGTGCAGCTCAAACCTATTTCCGAACGCCGGATCAGCAGCGAGGCGGTGATCGCGCGGCTGCGCCCCAAGCTGCAGGCGATGGCAGACATCCAGACCTTCCTGTCGTCGGCGCAGGATTTGCGCGGCGGCGGACGCAGCGGCGGCAGCCAGTTCCAGTTCGTCCTGCTCGACCAGGACCTGGCCGAGCTGCGCTTCTGGACGCAGAAGCTGGAAGCGGCGTTGCAGCGCGTGGCGGGCATCCAGGATGTGACCAGCGACCAGGACAAGTCCGGCCCGCAATCCAACGTGGTGATCGACCGGGACGCCGCGGCCCGGCTGCAGCTTTCCACCACGGCGATCGACAACGCGCTCAACAACGCCTTCGCCCAGCGGCAGATCTCGACCATCTACACCGAGCGCAACCAGTACAAGGTCGTGCTGGAAGTGGACCCGGCGATGCAGGCCGACCCCTCGATGCTGCAAACCGTGTACGTGGGCGCGCCCGGCGCCACCCAGGTGCCGCTCGCGGCGGTGGCGCACTTCGAGCGCGGCACCGCGCCGCTGGCGGTGGAGCACCAGGGGCAGTTCCCGTCCAGCTCGATCAGCTTCAACCTGCTGCCCGGCACGTCGCTGGGCCAAGCGACCGAGCTGGTGGAGAAGACCGCGCTGGACCTGCGGATGCCGGAGGGCGTGCACACGGACTTCGCCGGCAACGCGCAGTTCCTGAAGAAATCCCTGGCCGCCGAGCCCGCGCTGATCGGGGCTGCGATCCTGACGATCTACATCGTGCTGGGCGTGCTGTACGAGAGCCTGCTGCACCCGCTGACCATCCTGTCCACGATCCCCTCCGCCGGGCTGGGCGCGCTGCTGGCGATCGTGGTCACCGGCGGGGAGCTGTCCGTGCTGGGCATCATCGGCATCCTGCTGCTGGTCGGCATCGTGAAGAAGAACGCGATCATGCTGGTGGATTTCGCGCTGGAGGCGGAACGGGAGCAGGGTATGACGCCGGAGCAGGCGATCCATGCGGCGTGCCTGGAGCGGTTCCGCCCCATCACCATGACGACGCTGGCCGCCCTGCTCGGCGCGCTGCCGCTGGCGCTGGCGTGGGGCGCCGGGTCGGAATACCGGGTGCCGCTGGGCGTGGCGATCGTCGGCGGGCTGATCGTGAGCCAGGCCTTGACGCTCTACACGACGCCAGTGGTGTACTTGGCCCTGGAGCGGCTGGCGCGTGGGCGGCGGACGCGGATCGTGGCGATGCCGGCTGAATAGGGACCGTGTCACTTTGACGGATGCCAGGCCGGCCCCGCGCATCATCATGGCCGTTGCCGGGGATGCAGGGGTCAAAGCGTCGGAGCCGGCAGCGGCGCCATGGTGGAGTTTCACCAAGACGGTCATGGCCGCTGCGGCACTCGCGCTCGTCAGCAAGGGCCGGCTCAGCCTTGACGGACCGCTGGACGGAAAGCCCTTCACCTTGCGTCACCTGCTCCAGCACCGGTCGGGCCTGCCGGATTACGGCGGGCTCTCAGCCTATCACGCGGCAGTTGCCGCCCGCGAAGCGCCTTGGGAACGGAGCCTGCTGCTGCAACGCGTCTCTGCCGACACATTGCTCTTTGAACCCGGCGAAGGCTGGGCCTACTCGAACATCGGCTACCTGCTCGTCCGTGACCTGGTGGAGGCCGCTTCCGGCCACGCATTCGGCGTAGCCCTCGACGAGCTGGTGCTCACGCCGCTCGGCATCACGGGCGTCCTGGCCGTTCGTGAGCCGGAGGACATGGCGGGGACGGCATGGGGCAATGCGGCCGGCTACCATCCTGGATGGGTTTGTCACGGCCTGTTGGCCGGTCCGGCGGCCAGTGCTGCGCTGCTGCTGCACCGGCTGCTCGGGGGCGCCCTGCTGCCTGCACCGCTGCTGGCGGAGATGCTGTCGCCGCATTTGCTCGGCGGCCCGGTCCCGGGACGGCCGTGGCGGATGGCAGGCTATGGCCTGGGCCTCATGATCGGAGTTGGCGAGACGGGCGCAACCTATGTCGGCCACACCGGCGGCGGCCCAGGCAGCACATCGGCGATCTACCAGCGCGGACCGCACCGAACCGCCGCAGCCTTCGCTGATTTCGAGGACTCGACGCTTGTCGAGCGGCGGGCATTGCACCTTGCCGATCCCTGACGGCGAACTTCGCTTTGCTCGAAGGGCAGCCGTTGGTTTACCTTGGCAGGCGACAAGGGGATCATGGATGCGGTTGCCACTGCTGCTCGGCTTGCTCGGCTTCACCGGACACGCGCATGCGGCAGCTCCGGCGATCGTGCTGCTTGGCGAGGGCGTCCAGGTGTATGGGTGCGCGCAAACGGAGTCGGGCTATGCCTGGCGGCTCAAGGCGCCTGACGCCGTGCTGACCGACGCGGAGGGCCATGATGCCGGCCATCACTTCGCCGGGCCGAGCTGGCAGGCGGAAGACGGCAGCACCGTGGTGGGCGCGGTGGTGGCCACGAGCGCGGCGCCACAGGCGGGGGCCATTCCCTGGCTGGTGCTGGCCGCCAAGTCGCACTCCGGCGAGGGCAGGTTCGCTGACGTTTCCTACATCGTGCGAAGCGGCACGGAGGGCGGCGTCCCTCCGGCAACCGGCTGCGACTCTGCCCATGCCGACGCGGAACTGCGGGTGGCCTACAGCGCCACCTACACCTTCTTTCCGCGATAGGCCGCTTCACCGCATCGGCGAGAAACTTGTCGGGCGCAGGATGCGGCTGCGCATCTCCATGACGTAGCCGGAGGACTTGGCGCGGAAGGCCTGCCACGCCGGGTCCGCCTCCATCGCGGCCCGGCGGCGCTCCCGGTCGCCAGCGTCGGCGTAACGCCAGAGATGCACCACCTCGTTGATCCGCCCGCCGCTGTCCGTCGTGAACCAGCCGACGAGTTCGCCAAGGTGGCTGACCTGCAGCGCCATGCCCTCCGCCTCATACAGCCGCAGGTAGTCGCGCACATGGGCAGGCCAGATCAGGTAGGTGCGCTCGTCGAGGATCATGGGGCGGAGTCCAAAGGCTTGGCGGAGGACGGCGGCACTCTTAGCGTGGCGGCTCCCTGCAAGGCCAGGCCGCTTGAGCACGCCCCTCCCCGACCCGGCCGCCGCCATGCTCGCCGCCTTGCGTGCCCGGCGTCCGCTGGTGCACTGCCTGACTAACCCGGTGGCGGCCCCACTCACTGCCAACGCCCTGCTTTGCCTGGGCGCGTCCCCCCTGATGGCGGAGTCGGAGGCGGAAATGGCCGTCGTGGCCGGGTTCAGCGACGCGCTGCTGGTCAATCTCGGCATGCAGACCCCCGTCCGCATGGAAGCCGCGCACGCGGCCGTCACCGCAGCCCGGGCGCGCGGCACGCCCTGGGTGCTGGACCCGGTGGCGGCCGGGGCCATCCCGCAGCGGCTGGCGCTGGCGCGCGCCCTGGCGGCGTGCGGCCCGGCGCTGATCAAGGGCAACGCGTCGGAAATCCTGGCCCTGGCCGGCGCCGGCCAGGGCGGCCGCGGCACCGCCGCCCCGGATGACGCCGAAACCCCGCGCGGCCCCGCGCGGCGGCGGGCGGCGGAGACGGGCGCGGTGGTGGCAATGACGGGTGCGGTGGACTGGGTGACGGACGGCACGCGCACCGTGGCCATCAAGGGTGGGCATCCGTGGATGGCGCTGGTCAGCGGGCTGGGCTGCGCGGCAGGGGCGCTGGCGGCGGCTTGCCTGGCGGTGGAGGCGGACGCGCTGACGGCCACGGTGGGTGCGCTGACGCTGCTGGCGGCGGCGGGAGAGCAGGCCGCTGCACGGACAAATGGACCAGGATCGTTCGCAGCGGGGCTGCTGGATGCGCTGCATGGCCTCGGTGCGCCAAGCTAGGCATACGGCGAATGGCGCCAAGGGACGTCTTGCACCGGAGCCTCGGCGTCGTCAGCCGGTCAAACTAGGCGCATCACGTCCGCCCAGTAGTCGCCCCACCCCGCATTGGCCCAGGCAGACCCCTCATGCATGGCCTGGGCGAAGCAGAACGCGGCATCCCCGCCGGTCCGGCGCAGGTGCCATGCCATCGCAAGCGGCGTCAGGGCAGACAGGTCAGCCAACGTGGGCAGGCTGGCCCGGGTGAGATTCTGCTGCGCGATCTGCATGGCCGGCTCCCAGCATCACATAGGCTGAGACGTTACGCAGCCGTGTGTGTCATGGATATGGCGCGCACCTTACCAATTGTCTCAAGGATGGAGTCGCCGACCCGTCACGGTCCCACCGACACCGATCCGTCGCGTGCGAAGTTGTAGCTGCCGGACTTGGCGGAGAAGCTCTGCAGGATCGTGTCCTTCAAGTAGTCCACCCGGACATTGATCGCCGCCGGGTCCAGGTTGCCGAAGGCCGGCAGCACGTGAATGTCTGCCACCTGGCCACCCCCGAGATCGATCGACACGGTGAAGCCGTCGCCGCTGCGCACCATGCGCCACCGCGTGCCCTGCCCGGTCACGCTGGTCCAACGACTGGCAGGCAGGACTGGCGCTGGCAGCGGCGCAGGCGGCGGCGCGGGTGTCACGATGGCCGGAAGGGGCAGAGGCGCGGGCAGCGCTGCCGGGACAGGGTCGGGCTTGGGCGCACTGTCACGCAGGCGCTGCATGACTGCGTCCAGGTCGCCGGCAGCGGCTGGCGCAGCCGGAGCCGGGATGGCTGGCGCGTCGTGGATGACGAAGCCGGCGGACGGCGCTCCCGTGTCGCCAGGGGCGATGATGCGTGCCTCCTGCCGCGGCCCGTGCCCGATCGGCAGCAAGACGAACCCGATGGCGACCAGGATGGCGGCAGCCACTGCCAGCAGGGCGAATTTCAGCATGCTGTGCTCACGGTCGTCCTGGGCTCACGGTCATCGCAGCCGTGTAACGGACCCGGCGCGCCGGGCAAAGCGCTGTCAGGCCGTCTTCTGCCAGCCCCGTTCGTCCTGCTGCCAATAAGTCAACGCATGGCCGGCTGTCTTCGCTGCAGCCCAGCGCTGCCGTGCGGCGGCCACCGCGGCCGCCCCGCCGCCGTCGAACAGGTCGAACACACGCTCGAACGACGCCGGGTCGGCGTCCGTGCCGTCGAGGCGGAACAGGTAGCGCGCGCCGTTGGGAGCTTCGGGCTGCAGGGTGAGCCAGATCGGCTGCAGCTCCGCCTCCCCGCTGCGGGCGCTGCCGTGGGGCAGCCAATTGGGGTCGGCGCAGGCCCACAGCGCGTCGTCCAGGGCGCGCAGCCGCGGCTCGCTGCCGCACAGCACGACAGCGCGTTGACCGGCGGCCAGGGTGCGGCCGAGCAGCTTGGGCAAGGCCTGCTCCGCCGTGCTGCGGGTGAGGTGGTAGAAGCCTATCGCGCTCACGGATGCCGTCATTCCACCGGCTGAGCGGCCTCGTAGTGACCGGCGACCAGCCGGTCGATCAGCCGGACGCCGAATGCGGTGGCGCCCTTCGGAGCGATGGGAGAGTCCTTGGCGCCCCACACCATGCCGGCGATGTCCAGGTGCGCCCATGGCACGCCATTGACGAAACGCTGGATGAAGCAGGCGGCGCTGCTGGATCCGCCGGGCCGGCCGCCGACGTTCTTCATGTCCGCGATGTCGCTCTTGATCAGCTTGTCGTAGGCGTCGCCGAGCGGCATGCGCCACAGCTTCTCGCCGCTGTCCTTGCCTGCCGCCAGCAGGTTCTCCGCCAACGCCTCGTCGTTGCTGAACAGCCCGGCGTATTCGTGCCCCAAACCGACGATGATGGCGCCGGTCAGCGTCGCCAGATCGACCATGAACGCCGGTTTGAAGCGTTCCTGGCAGTACCAGAGCACGTCGCCCAGCACGAGGCGGCCCTCGGCGTCGGTGTTGATGACCTCGACCGTCTGGCCGGAATGGCTGGTCACCACGTCGCCGGGCCGTTGCGCCTTCTCGCCCAGCATGTTCTCCACCAGGCCGACCAGCCCGACCACGTCCACCTTCGCCTTGCGGCCCGCCAGCGCCGCCATGGCACCGACCACGGCGGCCGCGCCGGCCATGTCCCACTTCATGTCCTCCATGCCGCCCGCCGGCTTGATCGAGATGCCGCCGCTGTCGAAGGTGACGCCCTTGCCCACGAAGGCGAGCGGCTTACCGTCCCCGCCGGCGCCTTTCCAGGACATCACCACCATGCGCGGCTCCCGCGCGCTGCCGAGCGAGACGCCCATCAACATGCCGAAGCCGAGCTTCTCCAGCTCCGCCGGCCCGAACACCTCCACCGTCACGCCGAGCTTTTCCAGCACCCGGCAGCGTTCCGCCATCTCCGCCGGGAACAGCACGTTGGCCGGCTCGCTGGCCAGGTCACGGGCGAGGAACACGCCGCTTGCCACCGGCTCCAGGGATGTCCAGTCCTTGGCCGCCGCCGCTGGATCGCTGCACAGCACGGAGAGGGTGGCGAGCTTGGGCTTGTCCTCGGCCTTTTCCTTGGTGCGGTAGCGGTCGAAGCGGTAGGCCCGCAATGCGGCTCCCATCCCGGCGGCGGCGGCGTGGGCCGGGTCGAGCGCGCTGGTCGCCAATGCTGCCTGCTCCTCGCCGGCCAGGGCCACGGCAACGCTGCCGCCGGCTTCCTCGACCGTGTGCGCGGTGATGGCTTCCAGGTTGCCCAGGCCGACGGCCACCACGCGGGACAGCCCGGCGCCAGGCGCCAGCACCATGCAGCTGGACCCCTTCTTGCCCGTGAACTTGGCCGCGGCGAACGCGCGGGTGAGCGCGCCGCCGGTTGCCTCGTCCGCCGCCTGGGCCAGGCCCGTCAGCTCCGCCCCCTCCCCCATGAGCAGCGCGAGAGCACCGGAGGCTGGCAGGGCGGCGGGTGCGAAGGTGATGGCGAGCATGGCGGAGTCCTCAGGATGCAATGGCTTGGAGACTAGCGATGCTGGGCGGGTTTGCCAGGGTGCCGCGTCATGCGCCGTGGTGGCAGCCGTGCCGCGCCCTATATCGGCACCATCGAGCAAGGGTCGGACATGAGTGTTGGAAGTTACGCGGACCTGACCGATGACACCGTCCTGCTCGGCCTGGCGGCAGACCTTGCCCAGCAAGCCGCTGCCGTGATCCTGGCGGTGCGCGCCCGCGGCTTCGACACCCGGCACAAGGCCGACCGCTCCCCCGTGACGGAGGCCGACCTTCAGGCGGAGGCGTTGATCGCTGCCGGGTTGCGCCGGGCCACGCCGGGCATCCCCGTGATCGCGGAGGAGGAAGCGGCAGCCGGTCGCAGGTCGCAGGTTGCCGACACCTATTGGCTGGTCGATCCGTTGGACGGCACGCGAGAGTTCGCGGCCGGACGCGACGAGTTCACCGTCAACATCGGCCTGGTGCGCGGCGGCGTCCCGGTGCTGGGCGTGGTGGGCGTGCCGGTGTTTGGCGAGCTGTTCGGCGGCATCGTCGGCCAGGGTGCGTGGAAGCGCACCAGCGAAGGCGAGCAGCCGGTCGCGGTCCGCGCGCCGCCGCCGGAGGGATTGGACGTGCTCGCGTCCCGGCACTACGCCGACGACCCGCGGCTGGACGCGTTCCTGGCCGGGCAGCGCGTGGCCTCTGTGGTGAAGTTCGGCTCTGCGCTCAAGATCGTGCGGGTGGCGGAGGGGACGGCGGACCTCTACCCGCGCTTCGGCCGCACCATGGAGTGGGACACCGCCGCCCCGCAGGCCGTGCTGGAAGCGGCCGGTGGGCGGTTGCTGGACATGGCAGGCGCCCCGCTCCGCTATGGCAAGCCGGCTTGGGAGAACCCGCCCTTCGTCTGCCGCGGCGCATGACGCTGCGGCTCCAGCCCGGCGATCCCCGTGCCGCGGCGCTGCTGCTGGACGGCCAGCTGGTCGCGTTCCCGACCGAGACGGTCTATGGCCTGGGAGCCGATGCGACGCGCAACACGACCGTCGCGGCCGTATTCGAGGCGAAGGGCCGGCCGCACTTCAACCCGTTGATCTGTCACTACCCGAATGCCGACGCCGCCTTTTGCCACGTCGAAGCGCCGGAGGCCGCGCGGGTGCTCGCCGCCGCGTTCTGGCCCGGGCCGCTGACGATGGTGCTGCCGCGCCGGGTCACCTGCCCGGTGGCGCTGCTGGCCGGCGCCGGGCTGGACACGCTGGCGGTGCGGGTTCCGGCGCACCCGGTGGCGCTGGCGTTGCTGCGCGCCGTCGGCCGGCCGGTCGCGGCGCCCTCGGCCAACCGGTCGGGCGCGGTGTCGCCCACCACGGCGGACCATGTGCTGGACGGGCTGGAGGGGCGGATCGCCGCGGTGGTGGACGGCGGCCCGTGCGCCGTGGGCCTGGAATCGACCGTGGTGGACCTCTGCGGCTCCCGCCCGTTCCTGCTGCGCCCCGGCGGAGTGCCCGGCGAGGCGGTCGAGGCAGCCGTGGGTCCGATCGGCCGCGCCCTGACTCCGGCCGAGGCGGAGCAGACGCGCACGCTGCGCTCACCCGGCTTGCTCGTATCCCATTACGCGCCGCATCTGCCGGTGCGGCTTTGCGCTGACCGCGTTGCGGCGGACGAGGCGCTGCTGGCGTTCGGCGCACCCCTGCCCGGCGCCGGCCTCACCTTCGAGCTGAGCCGGGGCGCGGACCCGGCGGAAGCGGCTGCCCGCCTGTTCACCGGGCTGCGCTGGCTAGACTCGGAAGGCATGCGGCTGGGATTGCGGGGGATAGCAGCCATGGCGGTGCCAGCCGCGGGCTTGGGCGACGCGATCAACGACCGCCTGCAACGGGCGGCGGCGCCGCGATGACCGATTTCGACGTGGTGGTGATCGGCGCCGGTGCAGCCGGGCTGATGTGCGCCGCGGTGGCGGGGCAGCGCGGCCGCCGGGTGCTGCTGCTCGACCATGCCGACGAGCCCGGCAAGAAAATCCTGATCTCCGGCGGCGGGCGCTGCAACTTCACCAACACCGGGACTGTGCCAGAGCGGTTCTTCTCCGCCAACCCGCACTTCGCCCGTTCCGCCCTGGCGCGCTACACGGCGGAGGATTTCGTCGCGCTGGTTGCCCGCCACGGCATCGCCAGCCACGAGAAGACGCTGGGCCAGCTGTTCTGCGATGGGTCCGCCCGTGCCATCGTCGCCATGCTGCTGGCCGAGTGCGCCGCCGCCGGGGTGGACCTGCGCACCGGCCATCGAGTGACGGAGCTGGGCCGTTCGGACCGGTTCCGGGTGGAGACGGACCACGGCGGGTTCACGGCGGACTCGCTGGTGCTGGCGACGGGAGGGTTGTCGATCCCCAAGATGGGCGCCACCGGGTTCGCGCACGACGCCGCGCGGCGGTTCGGCCTGCCGCTCACCGCGCTGCGCCCGGCGCTGGTGCCGCTGGTGGCCAGCAACGACGACCTGCCGCTGATGCGCCCGCTGAGCGGCGTCGCCTTGCCGGTGGAGGCGCGCTGCGGCCAGCAGAGTTTTCGCGAGGCGTTGCTGTTCACCCATCGCGGGCTGTCAGGACCGGCTATCCTGCAGGTGTCCTCCGCCTGGCGGGAGGGTGAGGTGGTCACCGTCGATCTGCTGCCCGGCACGGACGCGCGGGCAGCTTTGCGTGCAGCCAAGGCCGAGCGGCCCCGGGCCACGCTGCGCTCGGCATTGGGAAGCCTGCTGCCGCAGCGGCTGGCGGACGCGCTGGCCTCCCGCTGGCCCGGCGGCGCCATCGCTAACCTGCCCGACCACACCCTAGCTGCCGCTGCCGCCGCCTTGGGCGCCTGGGCGGTGCTGCCTGACGGAACAGAGGGTTACGCCAAGGCGGAGGTCACGCTCGGCGGCGTCGATACCGCCGCGCTGTCGTCGCGCACCATGGCCGCCAAGGCGGTGCCGGGCCTGTTCGTGGTCGGCGAGGCGATCGATGTGACGGGGTGGCTGGGCGGCTACAACTTCCAATGGGCCTGGTCGAGCGGGTGGTGCGCGGGCATGGCGGCGTGAGGGGACCAGCATGGGGCAGATAACCGATGGCGTTTGGACTTCCGGGGACGGCCTACCTGACAAGGGCGGCGCGTTCGACCGGCCGCAATCGCATTTCCGCCACTGGATCGCTGCCGCTGGTCCGCATCCGCCGGAGCCGGGCCGCTATCACCTGTATGTCTCGTTGGCCTGCCCCTGGGCGCACCGCGCGCTGATCCTCCGCATGTTGAAGCGGCTGGAAAGCGAGATCAGCCTTTCGGTGACCCACTGGCTCATGGGCGAGCAGGGCTGGACGTTCGAGCCAGGCCCTGGCGTGATTCCTGACCCATACGGCGCCCACGCTTTGCACGAGGTGTATCGCCGGGCCGACCCGCACTTCACCGGCCGCGTGACCGTGCCGGTGCTGTGGGACAAGCAGGCGGGCACGATCGTCAGCAACGAATCGGCGGACATCATCTTCCTGAACGGCCCGGTCGACCGCCGCACCACCAGTTCCGATCGCGTGCAGGCCCCGGCCAGCAAGACCGTGCTGCAGGCCGGGGCCGTCATCCCGGCCGCGCTCCTCACCGGCCTGCGCTCGGACTTGCCCGGACAGATCACGGCGCAGGTGACCGAGGCCGTCTACGATAGCCCGACCGGCAAGATCCTGCTCATCCCGCAGGGCGCCCGGCTAATCGGGCAGTACGACGCGCAGGTCGCGTTCGGCCAGAGCCGGGCGCTGCTCGTCTGGAACCGGCTCGTCATGCCTAACGGCCGCTCGATCGTGCTGGAACGCCAGCCCGGCGCCGATCCCGAGGGCTATGCCGGGTTGGAGGACCAAGTCGACAACTGAAGCTGCCGCGTTTTCGTGGAGTGTTGAGGGACTTGGTTCAGGTGGGTTCAGC